>DATHIZ010000396.1:0-23922 GCA_035316385.1 Bryobacteraceae bacterium
CGTCACGGTCGTTTTGGTGAACGGCAAAATTTGGACGGCCAACCCGAACCAGCCCGAAGCGGAGGCGGTGGCGCTGCGCGGTAACCGCATTGCGGCGGTGGGATCTACAGCCGAGATTCTCCATCTCAAAGGACCAGAGACGACGCAAATAGATCTGGGAGGCAAAAGAGCCGTCCCCGGCTTTAACGATGCGCACGTGCACTTCTATTACGGCGGAGCAAGCCTGGCGGGGCCGCAACTGCGCTCTTCAAAGAGCCAGCAGGAGTTTCGCGGCACGCTGGGTGCTTACGCGAAGAACCTGCCGGCGGGCCGGTGGATCACCGGCGGACTGTGGGATCACGAAAACTGGTCACCCGCCGATCTGCCCACGCGGCAACTGATCGATGAGGCCACGAGAAGCTGGCCGGTATTCATCAGCCGCCTGGACGGGCACATGGCGCTGGCGAATTCAACGGCGTTGAAGCTGGCGGAAATAGACCGGAATACGAAGGACGTTCCGGGCGGCGTGATCGTGCGCGACGCGGAAGGAAATCCCACGGGCATCCTGAAAGACGCCGCGCAAGCTCTGGTCCAGCGCGTAATTCCTCCGCCATCCCAAGAGCAGATCATCACGGCGATCAGAGCGGCACAGACCTACGCAAACTCGCATGGGGTGACCAGCGTGCAGGATATGTCTGCTTCTCCCGACGTGCTGCGCGCGTACCAGACGATGTTGAAGAACGGTCAGCTCACGGTGCGCATTTCGGGGCATCAGCCGCTGACTGCCTGGAAGCGTTTGGCGGATGTGGGGATTCTGGCGGATTTCGGAAGCGAATATCTGCATATCGGCGGTGTCAAAGGCTTCGCGGACGGTTCGCTTGGATCCACGACAGCGCTGCTGTTCCAACCGTATCTCGATTCGCCGCAGACCAGCGGCATTACCAGCGCGGAACTGGCCGAGCCCGAAAAGATGTGGAGCAACATTGAAGGAGCGGACGCAGCCGGGCTGCAGATTGCGATTCACGCGATCGGCGATAGGGCCAACCGGACGATTCTCGACTTCTATGAACGCCTGGCACGGGAACATGGCGCGCGCGACCGGCGTTTGCGCATCGAACACGCGCAGCACCTGACAGCGGCGGACATCCCGCGCTTCGGGCGGAACCATGTGATCGCATCCATGCAGCCGTATCACCTGATAGACGACGGACGTTGGGCTGAAAAGCGCATCGGGCCGGAACGCGCCAAGATGGCCTATGCATTCCGCAGCCTGCTGGATTCGGGAGCCACCCTGGCGTTCGGCTCGGATTGGGATGTGGCCCCGATGGTCCCGTTGATGGGCATCTATGCCGCGGTAACGCGCCGGACGCTGGATGGCAAGCGCCCGGGAGGCTGGATACCGGAACAGAAGATCAGCGTCGGCGAAGCGGTTCGCGCCTATACGATGGGTTCGGCTTACGCCAGCTTTGAGGAGGGCATCAAAGGGTCCATCGAGCCAGGCAAGCTGGCTGACCTGGCGGTGCTGACAGACGATATATTCGCCGTCGATCCGGTGAAGATTGCGGACACACAAGTGTTCCTGACCATCTTTAACGGGCGGGTTGTCAGATAGGCACTAGAAAATATGCAGCTGAATCCGCAGGAATTTCTTGGGGTTCCCCCGGAAATCCTTAATGAATTCATGCAGTTCGCGCGTAGTGCCGGTGGCGGCTTCATAAAGCGACGGATTGACCAAAAGCTGCCCCAAGGTGCCCTGGCCGGCATTCACCTTATCGATGGTCAGGTCGACCTTGTCGAGCGTAACCGAGAGCTGTTTTGCGATCTTGTCGTCGGTCAAGAGCTGGCCGGCGGTACCCTTGCCGGCATTCAGATTCGTCAGAATCGTATTCAACTCGGTCACTGTCCGGTTCACTTCGTGATACAGCTTGGGATCTTTCAGCAGCATGCCGGCAGTTCCCTGCCCTGACTGCAAGCCTTGCGTCAGATCGTCCACCTTGGTAATGATGCTTTGCACCTGCGTGTAGAGCGCGTCATCGTTCACCAAATGTCCAATGGTCCCGTTCTTCGAGTTCAAAGTAGTGGTCAGAAGTTGGACCTGGTTGACGGTAGCCTGCAGGCTGTTGTACAAAGTCTCATCCACCAGTAATTTGCCGATCGTGCCGCGGCCGACCTCGATCTGCCCGACGATGTCCTGGACTTTGCCCAGAATGACCTGGAGTGAATCGAGCACATTGTAGCCCTGCTGCACCAGGGCATCGAACTGGCGTGTATCGGCGGCTTTCATGGTGGCGCCCGGCTGGATTTGAGTTGCACTGGTGCCTTTGTTGATCTGCAGGAACTTGCTGCTACCGAGAAGATTATCGGAAGAGATGGAGCCTACGGAATCGGCTGGAATCTGCTTGATCATCTCGCCTTCGATATTGAAATCGACGCGGATGACTCGCGCCGGATTGGTCTCGCCGGAGAGCCCTACGTTCTGCACCTTGCCGGCTTCTATTCCGTTGATGCGGACCGGGGCTCCGTGGGCGAGGCCGGACGCATCGGAGGTAAAGAGATGAAGCGAAGTCTCTTTCGTGAACCAGTTCATGTTGCCGGTAAGTAGAAATACGAGAAGCGCCAGGCATGTCAGAGCAACAATGCCCAAGATTCCTACTCGCAACTGGGCGAAACTTACTTTCTCTTTACTGGGCATGCCTGTCCTCGTGTCTCACGAATCTTTTTACGTACTCGTCATTTGAGCTTTCCAGCTCCGGCCGCGTTCCAAGAAAAACGATCTCTCCTTCTTTCATCACCATGAATTTAGTGAGGGCCGGCTTGGGCGGGGGAGAGCTTTTGGTGCTGGAAAGCAGGGCTTCCTGTTCGGAATCGTAGCGAAAGTCCGCCATAATTTCGCCATCCTGGTAGCGATGGGTAACCACGAGCGACGCGCTGTTGCGAACGTCGCGTTCCTTCGCGAGTAAAGCCATGATGGTGTTGGCGGTAATGGGGTCAAGGCCGGCGGTGGGAGAATCGTAGAGCACCAGCAGAGGTTCGGTCACCACGGCGCGCGCAATCCCGACGCGGCGACGCATACCGCCGGAGATTTCGGCGGGAAACTTATCGAACGTCTGTTCGAGTTCGACAAAGCGCAAGGTATCGCGGACCAGTTTTTCCGGGTCGAATGTTTGCGCCTCGCCCGCTTGGGCTGCTTTCACTTGTTTCAAGTTATCCTGGGTCACCAGTGGGTATTCCACATTTTCGCCCACCGTCAGTGAATCGAAAAGGCCGCCTTCCTGGAATAAGACGCCGGCGCGGCGGCGCAGCACAAACAACTCATTCTCACTTAGCTTCGTAACATCCTGCCCGAAGAGTTTGATGCTGCCTTTGTCCACGCGCACCAATCCGACTACTGCTTTCAATAGAGTGGTCTTGCCGCTACCAGCCGCACCAAAGATGATGCGCGTCTCACCCGGTTCAAGGGTCAGCGAGATATTCCGCAAAGCCCAGCTCTCGCCGAAGCGAAGGCTTACGTCTTTGAATTCGAGAATGGGCTCTTCCGGCATGCGAATCTACTTGAGGCCAACGAAGATCTTATCTATTAAGAACGTAACAACGAAAATCCAAATGGAAGCAGACACGACGGCTTGGGTGGTGGAACGCCCGACGCCTTGCGTGCCGCCGCTGGTGCGCAGGCCATAGAAGCACCCAACCAGCGAAATAATCATGCCGAAGACAAACGGCTTGAGTAAGCCTTGCGCCAAATCATTCAGCACCAGCGCCTGCCAGGAAGAGGTCCAATACTGACCGCTGGCAATAATGTGGAGGAGCGGCACCGCCACGAGATAAGCCCCAATTAACCCGATTGCGTCGGCGATGATGGTGAGCAACGGAAGCATGATGGCGGTGGCGATAAGCCGGGGCGTGACAAGTTTTTGTACGGGATCGGTGCCGAGCGCGCGCATGGCGTCAATCTGCTCGGTGACCTTCATGGAACCTAATTCGCTGGCGATACCCGAGGCGTTGCGTCCAGCCACCAGGAGCGCCGTCAAGACCGGTCCCAATTCGCGGACAAGAGTAAGAGAGACGATAGTGCCAACTTCACTACTGGCCCCGTAAGTATTCAAGGCGCGAGCCATTTGCAATGCGATGATGGCCCCGCTAAAAGCGCCCGTCAACGCCACGATGGGAAGACTACCTACGCCGATGATGTCCATCTGCAAGAAGACATCGTCATAGTAATGCGGGCCGCGGAATAGGTTGCGAAGTGACCGGCCAGCTAGGAGTAGGAATTCCTGGAAGGACGCTACCAACGTCGTCAGGAAATCAAGCAATCAGGCGCTCCCAGCAACGACCTAGCCCGCATGGACTCGATGCTAGCATACATGCAGTAATGGACCGAGGCGGGGTGAACTGCCTAAAAAGCAGCTTCCGCGATTGCCGATTTTTCACTCTCATTGTTCTTCTTATCCACGGCGGTGACCTGATAACGGTAGAGCTTGCCGGCTTCCACCGCGTGATCGCTGTAAAGAGGCAGAGTCACTATTTGACCCTGCCGTTCGAAGGGTGAACCATTGACCGACCGGTACACGTAATAGCCGGCCAAATCGGATTCAGAGTTTCGCTGCCATGATACTTCGATGGAAGATGGACTGGCAAGCGCCGTGGGCGCGGTGGGAACCGATGGGGGAAACTTATCGAGTGGCGTTACGGAGGTAGCTTCCGAAGGCAGGCTTTCAGCCGTATCCACCAGGACAACAACAAAGTATTTGTACGGGGTATCGAATTGCGCCGAGGCATCCAAATAAGTGCTTTCCTCCGCAATACCTTCCTCGACCGGCGCGGGTTCAGCCGGACCTTGCCGCAAGACGCGATATTTGGCCCCGGGCGTTGCCGGCCAGCTCAACAGGACGCCTTTGGCGGTGGCCTGGGCGGTGACGGCCGGCGGCGTGAGCGCGGCGATCACGTTCAGCGTCACGCGGTTCGACCAGGACGAATAATGAGTTTCGCCCTTTTTTGCAGTCGTGCGGACCGCGATAACGACGCGCTGGCCCGCCCAATCGGCTGCGGGTACCGTCTGGGAAATGGAGACAGCCTGAGGATCTTGAGGATCGCCCAGGTCGGGAGAAGGCACGGGATAGGGCTTGGCGCCAGCGGCCCAACGGTCGAAGTCGAAGGGCGGAGGCACGGCGGGACCGATGCGCAGGTCTATTGCGGCAAAGTTCTTAATCGGCAGACTGTCGGTGGTGCGCGGAGGAGTGCGAAACGCGATCATAAGCTGGCCACCGCGCTGGACCGCCGTGAGATCCGCGACCGAATTCGGGATCTCCGGCGAAGGGGGCAACACGGGGCCGACGTAACCACAGCCTGTAGAAAGTACAAGTAAGCAGCATAAGACAGGCAGGGTTTGAGCGGCGTTTCGTGAGTAATGGAACATCGTGGGCGCTTACGCTTCCGGCTCCGTTTCGGTAGCGAAGCGCAAAAGCAAAGCGTACAGCGAGAAGCGGATATATCGACCCACTATAGGATGTACCTGCTGAGGTCTTGATCCTTGACGATTTCCGCGAGCTGCTTGCGGACGTAAGCGGCGTCGATGCGGATATTCTTTTTCTTCAGGTCGGGTCCATCAAAGGAGATGTCTTCGAGCAGCTTCTCCATGATGGTATGGAGCCGCCGGGCTCCGATATTTTCGGCGCTCTCGTTGACCTGCGCCGCTATTTTCGAAATCTCGATCAGCGAATCTTCCGAAAACGTCAGCTTGATGCCCTCGGTTTCGAGCAAGGCGGAGTACTGCTTCACCAGCGCCGATTTTGGTTCCTTTAAAATGCGGATGAAATCGGCTTCGGTGAGCGTTTTCAGTTCCACGCGGATCGGAAAGCGGCCCTGCAGCTCAGGTATCAAGTCAGATGGCTTGGCGACGTGAAACGCGCCGGCAGCAATGAACAGAATATGGTCCGTGCGCACAAAGCCGTGGCGCGTGTTGACGGTAGTTCCTTCCACGATGGGTAGAATGTCGCGCTGCACACCCTCACGGCTGACGTCGGGACCATGGCCACCCTCGCGGCCGGCGATTTTATCGATCTCATCCAGAAAGATGATGCCGTTGCGCTCCACGCGTTCGAGCGCGATGCGGGTGACCTGATCCATGTCGATGAGCTTCTGCTCTTCTTCCTGAATCAGGTATTCCAGAGCTTCGGAGACGCGCATGTTCCGCTTCTTGGTGCGCGGTCCGAAGAGACCCGGGATAATATCCTTCAGGTTGATATCCATCTCCTCCATGCTGCCGTTGGTGGAGACTTCAAACGTGGGACCACGTTCTTTCACGTCGACTTCGACGGTGCGATCGTCCAGCTTTCCGGCCCGGAGCTTTTCGCGCAATTTCTCACGCGTGCGCTCCACGCTTTCCGGAGACTCGGGAGGCGGCGGCATGAGCAGATCGAGCAGGCGGTCTTCGGCTTGCTGTTCAGCACGATCGGCGACCTGTTCCAAACGCTCTTCACGAACCATGTCAATAGAGACATCCACGAGGTCGCGAATCATGGATTCGACGTCGCGGCCCACATAACCGACTTCCGTAAATTTGCTAGCTTCGACCTTGAGAAAGGGGGAGTTGGAAAGTTTGGCGAGCCGCCGCGCGATTTCCGTTTTGCCGACGCCGGTGGGCCCAATCATGAGGATATTCTTGGGCATCACCTCCTCGGCCATTTCGGGCTCCAGCTTCTGACGGCGGATGCGGTTGCGCAGGGCAATGGCGACGGAGCGCTTGGCATCGGCCTGGCCTACAACATGTTTGTCCAGTTCGGCGACAATTTCGCGAGGAGTGAGCTCATCCAGCAGCGGAGCTTCGTCGGATGATTGCAGCGGCAGATAGATAACCATTAAGCCAGCTCCTCAAAGGTGACGTTTTCATTAGTGTAAATGCAAACGTCGCTGGCAATTTTCATGGCCTTTTCCACTACGTCGCGAGCGCCCAAATTGGTATTTTCGAGCAAAGCCACGGCCGCGCACTTAGCGAACGGGGCGCCGGAACCGATGGCGGCCACGGGACTATCGGGTTCAATGACATCGCCGGTGCCGCTCACGATATACATGTTTTGCACGTCAGCCACCAAGAGGAGGGCCTCCAAATGGCGCAGCATGCGATCGGTCCGCCATTCTTTGGCCAGTTCGACTACGCTGCGGGGCAGGTTGCCGCTATGTTGTTCGAGTTTGGCTTCAAAACGGGAAAACAAAGCGAAAGCGTCGGCGGTGGAGCCAGCGAAGCCGGAGATAATTTTGTTGTTATAGAAGCGCCGCAGCTTCTTCGCGCCACTCTTCAATACTTCGGCGCCCATGGTGACCTGGCCGTCACCGGCAAGAACCACCTTGCCGCTGCGCCGCACGCAGAGTATGGTCGTGGAACGGATTCTTCTAGTCATTCGAAATTTATAAACCTTGCGCGATGAATCAGAAGCCAGCGTTCTTGCGCGCAACCACGCGCCCAGCACGCGGCTGAACCTTCATTTCATCACAGGGGGTGAACGGCCACGGCTGCCGCATATGGATTAGGCGGCGACGGGGGCGGCTTTTGGGCGGCGGATTTCGTCTCGCAGAGTTCCGTTTTGGCGTGAAGCAGCGCAATTTCAAAGCGGTTTTTTCTTTCCCGGAGGGCGAAGCGGCGGAGTTCCAGGTCTTCCCGGAACGCTACGTCATGCTGCTTGAGATGGGTGCGGCGGAGGCGTTCGATGTCCTGGAACGCGCGCTGGAAGGCACGTTCGGCGGTGGTCAGGTAGCGTTGGAATTTTTCGTAGAGCTTGCATTGCTCTTCGTTCCAGAGGCGGCATTCCGGCTCCGCGTCATAGATAAATTGCTGTATTTCCAGAAAGCGGTTTTGGGCGCGAACGAGCAGCCATTGCTTTTCGGCGGCCTGGCTGATGAGCAATGAGGAGACCGGACTGCTGCTGCCGTATTCCTTTAGCCAGCCGGCTTTGAGCGCTTCCCATTGCCGCGGGTCTTCGCCGGGGAGGAGGAGACGCTTGGAACAACAGCCGTGTTTGGTGGAGTTTTTGCTGGAGATTTCTTTGCCTTCCGGAGTGCGGGGTCCAGTGGAGCGACCGGGTTGCGCGGAGGCTGCGGCGGCAGGTTGCATTTGTTTTTCCCGGTATCAGGTTTACGCAAGGCTGGCCGGGAGAGATTGTGATTTTCGCATAGGTTGTTGATTTGATGGGCAGGAAATATTTCCGGTTGAGCGGTGATGGTTGGGAGGGTTGGGCGGCGGCGGGCGCGGGGCGGCGTTTTGCGAAACGAACTCTGGTTGGGTTTGTTTTTTCAAATTCGTGGTGGACATGAGGGGTGGCGGAACGGCACGGCACAGAAATCATTCATTGTGATTATTGGCAACGCGAATCTGTACGGTCTCGTCAGTTGGGAGGTGTGATCAACTCTGGACTGAAGGTCAAAAGGACGTCCATGCGAATTTTGCTTCTTTGGGCACTTTCCGCCATTCCCGTGCTCGCTCAAACCCAGGTACAACTCACTAATATGTCCCGGCCTGGCAGCTCTGATTTTAAGGTCGGCGATTACTTTCAGATCATGATTACCGGCATGCCAAACCAGCCTGTCAGCGTCAGGACGACACTGAACGGACGAACGGACTGGAGTTCTGTCATCGGCCAAACCCAGGCGAGCGGCCTATGGTGGACCACCCGGCAACTTGAAGAAGGCGACTTCGGCAATTGGAGCGAGGTCTGGACTGTTGGAGGCAAATTGGCCGCTCCCACCGTTGATTTTTTCGTCGGTGGGGCCTGCTTGGCGAATGCGGGGAGCATGCTATATATGGGTCGCTTGATGGGCGAGACCTGTGAGACTGCGGAGGGGCGCCGGACGTTCATGACGCCATCCGATACGGAGCCGTTCCGTACGCCAGATGGCAGGACCGTTCCCGGACGCACACCATCAAATAGGACAGCAGAACAGTACCGCACAGAAATCATTGAATCTCTGATTACCGGCGGCGACCGAAGCTTCGCGTATGCTCGTTCGTTTGGAGATGAAGCCGCGGTTCTCATCACGAAACTCATTGGCGTCAACGCATTGACCGGCCAAGAAATGCGGAATGTTCTCTCCACCGTCCGCTCCGCATTCGAAAGGCCGCAGTTCCTCCCAGAGACGGCAAAGAACCCAGTTGCGACGTTGCTGTTGCTGCGGAATATGGGTGATGCCGCTGAAGAGGAGAGTCTTAAAGAAGAGATCGCCGGGGTGATTTCCTATGTTCAGGCCTCATACGTTCAGGCCCAGTAGGGATTGGAGCGGCGGCGCAATGACACGGGGAAAGACACCGTGCGTGACTCGCGGGAACGAACTTTTCATACGAGCGGCACAATGCCCGGGCGCTGCCGTTCTCACAACACTGTTTTGCATGCTGTGGGCATGTTCGAGGCCTGAGAATGATTCAACGCATCAGCGAGTCAGTGCAGAGCCGTTTAGAAGATCAGGGTTTCGCTATCGGTAGCGATTGCGTCCTGAGGGTGGAACAGACTCTGAAGGGGCAATGCCGTTTATTTAGGGCGTTGGTGAGTAATGGAACATCGTGGGCGCTTACGCTTCCGGCTCCGATTCGGTGTTTCGGTGTTTCGAAAAAATGGGCTTCACTGCTCTGGCATCAGAAGAATAGCCAGGCAGTTCCCGTGCAAGTGATTGCTGAAATGAACTTCCGGTCCCGTTCATCTGGTGGTTTAAAAGATGAGTTCTGACACGCTGCCTGCAGCCGTACCACTGGCCGCCGGCTTGTAAACAACCGTAATCTCCAGCGGTTTTAACGGGCCGCAGCTCCAATCGACCGTGCCGGAAGCCGTGTTTCGGACCACGATGTCTCCCAGGTCCGGCATGGCGAAAATCATTTCGCGATTGCCTACCTGGACGTGCAAACGATAAGCGCCGTGCAGGCATTCAAACGCTTTCGTCTTTCCTTGCACGCGCGGAAGGTCTTCCCTTCGTCTTAAGGTGGCCCGCTCCCCGTCAGAGTTCGATGAAGTTGTTTTCGCAACCGCCGTATTCGTTGCGTTTCCTTTGACTGCCGTGTCAACAAACTCCAGCAGATTGGTCATGCGGAGACGCTGGTCAGGGGTTTCCGCATATTTAAGTGCTTTCAGCGCCGACTCTTTGCCGTTATGGTAGTCTCTGAGGTTCGCTTTTGCAATGGCCGAGATGGCAAAAAAGCGATAAGCCTGATCGGGATTCACGGTATGGATGGGCGACAGGGCTGTGAGCGCGTCGCCAAACCGCTGCCTCCGCAGTTCCATGTCGGCGAGAAAGAATCGCGCCTCCATGTTCTCCGGCCGGATTGCCAAGACCTGCTGCAGCAACTTCACAATGTCGCCGGAAGGGGCGTTGGAGGCCTGTAACAGTCCAGCATATTGAAAAATCATGTTCGCATTCCGGGAACCGTGGTTGACGGCAAGCCCAAAGTGCTTAGCGGCTTCTTGCGTATTGTTCTGCTGCCAGGCAAGATAACCAAGCGACTCTTGCAGTTCGATGTTATCCGGGTGTTGTTGTTCGAGCGCAAGCATCCTTTGCCGCGCTTCCGGCGCCGTTTGCGGCCGATTGGATAAAAGGTCCGCCAGGGCGAGCTCCTTTTGAAATGGAGATATTTCAGAAACCTCGGGGTCGAGCTCCGATTTGGAAAGCTCTACATCGAAAAGAGCCGCCGCCACCATGGTTTGGTGTACGTAGCGTTCCACATCCTTTCGAATATCCTCGACGTTTTTGCCATAGACGTTTTGCAGAGCAGTGGCCGCCGGCATTCCGGTGTTGACGGCAGTCAGGAATTTTTGAAACCCCGAACGGTAGCCCTCGCCAAGCAGCAGCATATGAGTCAATGCCCAACTTTGGGCGTAGAAAACCGGCATTTTCCCGGGCTGATTGTAATACGGCGAATCGCGATCCACGCTGAAAAGCAAAGTCCAGTCCATGAGAGGCCGGTTGTTTATGGTGATCCAGTCACTGGGCGGTGGGCGGCCGATCATCGCTTGCGCACCTTTGGGCTCGAGCGAAGAATACACCTCAGCCATCCCTTCTTCCAACCAGAGGGGCACGTTTAGTTTCAGATACCGGATGATGAGGTGCGTGTACTCGTGCACGGCCGCCGCATGATGTTCCGGATTGATGTCTTGCATGACAATGTAGTCACGCTCGTGGCTCTGCTGATAGTAGGCGAATGTTCCGGCGTTTGGCCGGAAAGACTTGAATTCCTTCTCTGAAGAGAAGGCGATAATACGGACGCGGCCTTCCGGGGCTTGTTTGTTTTTATTGTTCTGCAGGAAGAAGTAACGGACCTGTTCAAACCCACGAAGGGAACGTTCCGCTTGTTTTTCTCCGTTTGGAGTGTACATCTCAAAATGCGACGTACTCACGCTGATCCAGCGCTCGGCACAACACAACGGCTCCGCGGCGCAGGCCGCCAGCAGTGCCAGCCGAATCAGAATCGAATCGTACCTGAACACCATTCCCGTTTTCGAATCTCCGCAACGCAAAGGCCAGTATAAGAAAGTGAGGGACCAGAAACCATTGGCCTCAAGGGCGGCGCAGGACTAGCCTGTTTGGGATTCAGGTTACGTGACCGCTTTTCCGCGAACGCACTATTTTGGCGCCGCCGCCGGAGCTTCTACAACAAAGCATTGCGACGCTGTTAGCTGGCATTGGCCATGGAGGGTCTATGGTGAGGTTAGGAAGGGCGCGGATAATGAATGAACGGCGCAGAACTAATCACTAATTTTGGAGGAACGGAAATGCATAGTGAGCGGGAGAAAATGCTAGCAGGAGAGCTTTACGATGCCCTTGATCCCGACCTTGTGGCTGGCCGGGACCGAGCACGCGACCTGTGCCAGACTCTCAATGCTACTCGCGAGGCCGAACAGGAAGTCCGAAGACATCTTCTAAGCCAGCTTTTTGGTAAGGGTGGAGATACGGTGTGGATGCAGCCGCCCTTTTACTGCGATTACGGCTCGAATATTGAGCTTGGAAATCGTGTGTTCTTCAATTTCAACTGCATTGTGCTGGACGTGTGCCGTGTTCGGATCGGAGACTACACGCAGTTTGGGCCGGGGGTTCAAATCTTAACCCCGATGCACCCGTTCAACGCTGAGCTACGCCGAAAGCAGGAGTACGGCAAGCCCATTGAGATAGGGTCGGACGTTTGGGTAGGTGGGGGAGCGCTCATCCTTCCAGGCGTGCGCATCGGCGCGCGGACAGTGATCGGCGCAGGAAGCATCGTCACGCGTGACATTCCGGACGGGGTATTCGCCGCAGGGAATCCTTGCCGTGTCATTCGTGAGATCGCAGATGAGATGTGAGCCTGGCTTTACCAAAGTCATTTTCGGAGGAGTCTTCGATAAAAATTCTGTAGGCGCGCCACATATGCGGTACCTGCAACGTCCAACAAATCGTTGTGGTGAGCGCCTGAAACTGTCCAGAACTCCTTCGGCTCGTTTGCGGCTCGAAAGACGTTTTGCCCTTGCGAGAATGGCACGATTTCATCGGCATCGCCGTGAATCACCAGCAACGGAACCTGCACACGAGAAATCTTGCTATATGTGTCGTAACCGTGCACGAACAGCGGGCCGAAGAATGGCAGCATGGTTCCGGCAACCTTGCCGGCCGACATCAGAGGCGACTCCAGGATCACAGCCGCGCAGTGATGACGGATGGCCAAGTCGACAGCGACAGCGGTTCCAAGCGATTCCCCATGCACGATAATTCGATCGGGTGCGTAGCCGAGCCGCACGAGGTCGCCGTATGCAGCATCTCCATCTTCATATAGACCGCGTTCGCCCGGCCGGCCATGGCTCTTACCGTATCCGCGATAATCCACGACAAGAAACGCTGACCCAGCATCAAGAATTGCTTGCGCGCGATCAACCCGGTGCGTTACATTGCCGGCGTTGCCGTGCAGGAATAAAGTCGCAAAGTGCGCCTCGGCTTTCGGAAACCACCAGGCATGGAGTTTTGTACCGTCTGCTGCCTCGATCCAACGATCTTGCGCCGCGACCGTTGGCTGCAAGCCCCAGGCGCCCCGCGGGTACCGCATGGGATAGTAAATCAGTCGATCTCCCAGACTCCGGAACATTGAGTACATTAACAAGACTGCGGCACGTGCTACGCACAAACGCAACCCAAGCTGCATGCTCTTCACCAATGTGTTACATCAAACATTGAGAGACCGTGTCCATTACGTAATCCTCATACGGCGCGCTTACGAAGGCGCATACAAAATGTCTCACGTTCCTTCCCCTGCAGGCCAGTTCACAGGAGGGCCTTGAGCGTCATAATAGCGTTGCAGGCGGTTCTCAATGGTCCTTGTCGTTATTCTGATCGCTGCCGGTGTCACGACGTTCTCCCACATCGCTCCGTTCCGGTTTCTTCTCGATCTGGCGAACGATGATGTTGCCGTATGGCGTATGCCGCACTCTGGCCAGAAGGCGATTTACTTGACATTCGACGACGGTCCGAATCCTAAGGTTACTCCGGCATTGCTGGACTTGTTGAGGCGAAAAGGAGTACGCGCAACCTTTTTCCTGATTGATGAACACCTAAGTGAGGCAACCGCCCCCCTAGTCGAGCGAATGTTCGAAGAGGGGCATTCCGTAGCACAGCATTCCGGTAATCGGTGGCTGTTGCTGCGCTCCCCGGACGCTCTTTCGGCAAAGCTGCGAGCCGCGGCCGACCGGACGCAGATACTTACGGGCCATCGGCCCTGCCGGCTGTTCCGTCCTCATGCGGGATGGCGCAGTAACACAATGATGCGAGGCGTGAGGCAGTCCGGATACAAACTGGTTGGCTGGAGTTGGATGACTTGGGACTGGATCTGGTTCCGCAAGCGTACGGGGCCGCGAGTCGCCGCACACGTGATATCGCACGCAGCGCCGGGTAAGATCATCGTTATTCATGACGGACATCACCGAGACCCACATGCGGACCGGCAGTACGCCATCGAAGCGACGGCACGCGTCGTTGACAGTCTCTTAGCGCAGCGGTACGAGTTTCGCACCCTGTGCAATGTTGTCGATGACCACTGACTCGGGAACAGTTATCCAGGTCTGCAAAGTTTACAGAAGCAATCCATCCTTCCTGTTCCATTCGCAAGAGAGCCGGATAGAGAGTGCCCTGGTTGAGTTGCAGGAGGTCTCTGCTGATCTGCTCAATGCGGCGCGCAATGCCCGTAACCGTGCAGCGGACCGAGCGCTTCCAAGGTTCGCGGAACGTTTGCAGGAATGTGATCGGTTCAACGCAAATTCCGGCTGTATCCTATGAATCAGAGGTAAGATTCTCATGATCCTCTACGAGTGTGACCTCTGTGGCCAAATCCGCGGCTGTAGTCAGAGGGTAATTGAGCAGACGGAATATGACGTGTGCGCAGAATGCTGGATCGCTTTAGAAAAGAAGTTGAGCGGTAAAGGACGACGCAAGAAGGGTCGCGAAACCGTGACCGTGCCAGCACCCGCAATTCCAGAGCGGCTAGACGAAAAGCGGGAGAGCTTCCCCGGGCAGCCGCCGGAAATCGTAGCAGACTCGGGGCGGCTTAATTGATTGTGACAGCAAGATCGAAAACGAACTGTCTATTTGGAACATGGACTTCTTCGAATTTGCCGACGCCGCCGATGAGGACGGCGTGTTTTCGAAAGTCTGAGTTCCAGAGTCCAATCTCGAGTCAAGTCATTCGTGCATGGCGCGGACAGCATTGCCCAGACGAGCATGCGGCGGAGACGTATTCATCACGTTGACCGAAGCTTCATGCGGGCGAGGCGCCATCCGCCTCCCCGAAGCCTTCGCGTGCGAGTTACTATGAGTTCTTGGTTGACTCTATTGTTGGGGATTTTGGCGTTTCACGCACGAAGGGGATAACATGAGCGTTCCGCATTCGCCCGCGGAGTTACAGAAGCTTTACGAGAAACGATTTGCCGGTAAAAGTGAATACCGCGATTCGGTCTGGCGAGTGCTGGTGGACGAATACTTCTCGCGGTGGATTCCCGAAAACGCGGCGGTGCTGGACCTGGGATGCGGGCATTGCGAGTTCATCAACCAGGTCCGGTCGGAGACGCGCTGGGGCATGGACCTCAACCCCGACACCGCAGTGAGGGCCGCACCGAGTGTCCGGATTCTGATGCAAAGCTGTTCGGAGCCGTGGGCGCTGGCCGATGATTCGCTGGATATCGTATTTACCAGCAACTTCTTCGAACACCTCTACACGAAACGCGACCTTCGTGATACCTTGCTACAGGCTTGGCGCTGTTTGCGGCCCGGCGGACGCATCGTTGCCATGGGCCCGAATATCCGCTATCTGCCGGGTGAGTATTGGGATTTTTACGACCACTACTTAGCCCTGACGGAATTGTCGCTAGGTGAGGTAATGACTGAGACAGGCTTCACAGTAGAAGATCAGATTGCCCGCTTTCTCCCCTACACGATGTCAAAGGGCGCGGAGCGGCCAATCTGGATGCTGCGGCTGTATTTGCGGCTGAAGTTTGCCTGGCCGCTGTTCGGCAAGCAGTTTCTGGTTGTGGGCAGAAAGTGAAAACGGAGCGCTTGCGTATTGCCCGTTCGCTGCGAAATCCGGCCTTAGCCCTCCTTCCGTTGCTGTTATGGGCCGTCTACGCCTGGATAGAAACGATAAAACGCATCGTACGCTACTATACGCCGCTGCCGATTTTGGACTATTGGCGTGTTGCCCAGTTTTTGAAGCGCTATCGAAGCTTCGATCTTAGCGTCCTCTGGATTCAGCACAACGAACACCGCATCATTTTTCCCGAGATTGTTTTTGCGGCAGATATGCTGCTGTTTCGCGGAAGGCAAGTCCTTCCGGTCTGTCTTAGCGTCATTCTCTACGCAGGCATCCTGGCCATTTTGGGCTGGATACTACATGCCGATAAACGGCTTTCTCCCCTGATGCAAACCGCGGCAATGCTGCTCGCGGCTATTGTGATGGGCTGGCAAGGAAGCGCGGTTTTCCTGGCGGATAGCTTCCTGCTGAATTGGACGCTGCTGCAATTTGCGGTAACCGCGGCCCTGGCTTTCCTGACCTTTGCCCAACGGCCCGCGCATGGATGGTATTTCGCCGTTTCATTGGCCTTCGCGGAAGTGGCCACGTTCTCGTCAGGCAACGGCATGCTGTTATGGCCGGTCTTACTGCTGGCCGCGCTGGCACTCGGCCTGCCCAAACGGCGGATCTGGCAACTGGCGGCCGTATCCGTCGTATCGATCGGGCTCTATTTCGTTGGTTACCAACTGTCGGGAAACCTGAACCTGCAAAATTTTGTTTCGCACCCGCTCTACTCCCTCGAATTTTTGGGCGCTTACGTGAGCATGCCGTTTGGCGGCATGAAAAGCCCGATGTTCGGTGTTTGGGTGGGCTTAGCCAACATAAGCATCGCGGCTGCTCTGTTTTGCGTCGCCGCGCGGAAAGGACTGCTGCGCGCTCCGATTGCGGCCGTCCTTTTCGGAATTTATCTATTTGATGTTCTTACCGCATTACTCACTGCCGCCGGGCGCATGGACCTATCGGACGCACACTTTCAAATTGCGGAGTCTCCTCGTTATCTTTCCGTGCCTTTAGTGAACTGGGCGGTTCTGGTAGTGTTGTTGATCTGGACTTCCGGCGTTTGCGGCTGGCGAAAGCTGTCCCCGGCGAAGATTTGCATAGCGGTAGCTCTGCTTTCGCTGGCGGGTTTTCCGAAACTGCGGTGGTGGCTGCAAGACCGGGATCTTGTGTTTTCCGAGCGGCAGCTCGTCACGATTGCTATGGGTGACGGTATTCTCGACCCAAATCTCATGCTCAAGATTTTCCCCGATCCTAATTTTGTACGCCAACTCGTCCCGGAGCTGCGCAGCAGGCGCCTTTCCGTTTTTGGGGATCGCCGCTACAGCTTGATCGGGAAGCCTTTAAGCGGTTCTTTCGGCAGGTTGCAGCACCCGGGCTTTGGCGCGATCACCTATGTCCACCCCGTGGTGGGCGGCCTTGAAGTGGCGGGCTGGGTGGATGCCAGCCACGACAACGAAAACGCGAGTGAGATTGTGCTCGTGAATGAATCCGGCGGCATCGCCGGGTTCGGCAGCAAGCTCGGAAGCTTGTTTCCGCATAGGCTGGTAGGCTTGCAAACGCCTCCCTCGCTGGGCTGGGCCGGATTCGTAAACCTCACGGTAAAGTCGACTTCGTTTCAGGCCTTCTTAATCAGGAAGCATCAGCTTGTGTCGCTAGGAGGGCCTGTCCGGGTTCCTGGCATCACAGTGGCGGAGCCAGAGAATGCCGGCAAAACCATCACCGGCGTCGAGTGGATGGCGCAGCCGGATTTGGCCCAAGCGGGCTGGAAACGAAATGGCGAATTGCCGGCGGGGTGGCTGGGCGAACACCCGCGCGGCGTCTTCTATACTAGCCAGAAGCACTGGGCCGGCACTCATTTTGAAGGAGATAATCCGAAGACAAGTCTGCTTATGACAGCTAGCGTGCCCACGCCGGCTGACCACTGCCTGGTGCTGCCGGTACTACATGGGCCCTCAGTCGAAGGCGTATCGGTTGCAGTGGACCACTTGGCCGTCCCTTTGCAGGACAAAGAAACGACGTGGACCTATTTCCGCATAGCCAGCGACGGTCCATCGACTATGCTGGAAATTTCGGCGCAGAATCCGAATGTGTGGATAGCAGCCGGGGAGCCCCAGGAATGCCGGCAGGAGGCGCGGGCTTACTGAAAAGCAAGATGAAAATACATTACAACGGTTGGACGATTACGCGTCCGCTCTCAGAGATTTTTAAGGAAGTGGTTGCGGGGTGGCAAGTACAGCTTGACCGGACGGCCGCGGCACGGGTTTGACGGAATGAAGCTGCTCATCACGGGCATTTGCGGGTTCGTTGGAAACCGGCTGGCGCATGCGCTGCTGGAGCGAATTCCCGATTTGGAAGTAACCGGCGTGGATAACCTGATGCGCGCCGGATCAGAGATCAACCGCACGGAACTTTCCGGGCGCGGCGTTCGCTTCGTGCATTGCGATTTGCGGATGCGCAGCGATGTGGAAGCGCTGCCCGCCTGCGATTGGGTGATAGACGCGGCGGCGAACCCCAGCGTTTTGGCTGGAATCGACGGGCGATCGAGCCCCAGGCAGCTTACCGAACATAACCTGATAGGAACGCTAAACCTGCTTGAATACTGCCGCGAACACAAGCCGGGGCTCATTTTGTTAAGCAGCAGCCGGGTTTATTCGGTGGCCGATCTGGCGGCGTTGCCGATGAACGAGGCGGCGCGCGCCTTCCGCCTGGATAGCACGAAAGCGCGCACGGCGGGCGTGAGCCGGCAGGGCTTAACGGAGGAGTTTCCCACTCGCCAGCCGGTCTCGCTCTACGGGGCGACCAAGCTTGCATCCGAGGTTATGGCGCGGGAGTACGGCCAGACTTTCCAATTCCCAGTCTGGGTAAACCGCTGCGGCGTGCTGGCGGGCGCGGGCCAGTTTGGAACGGCGGAGCAAGGCATTTTCTCCTACTGGCTGCATGCACACGCGAACCGGCTGCCGCTGCGGTATATCGGATTCGGCGGATTGGGGTACCAGGTGCGCGACGCCATGCATCCGGACGATTTAGCCGATTTGGCCGCGCTACAGATGGCAAAAGGGCCTTCGGGAGAGGTGACCTATAACCTGGGCGGCGGGCGCGAGAACGCGATGTCCCTGGCGCAGTTGACAGCTTGGTGCGACGAGCGATTCGGCAAGCACGAACCTGCGGCGGATCACCGGGAGCGCCCTTTCGACATCCCGTGGATTGTGATGGATTCGCGGCGCGCGGGGCGGGACTTCGGGTGGCAGCCGAAGCGCTCCTTGGGGTCGATCCTGGAAGAGATTGCGGCGCATGCGCAGGATAACCCGGATTGGTTGAAGCGCATAGGAGCAGTGTGATCGCGCCGATGCGTGTCCGTTCCCGCTGTTAGAGTGGTCGATTGATGGAATGGTATGAGGCGGACGTCCGCGAACTAGAAACGGCGAGGGCCCAGCACGCGGCTCCAAAGGATCCGGTTGTGTTCTACGGAAGTTCGACCATCCGCCTCTGGGACGGGCTGGCGGAAGATCTAGGCGACCCGCGCGCCTTAAATCTCGGTTTCGGGGGCTCTACGCTGGAAGCGTGCGCCTTTTTTTTCGAGCGCCTGGTGCCGCCGGTCGATCCGTGTTCACTGGTGGTTTATGCGGGCGACAACGACCTGGGGGATGGCCATAGCGCGCAAGACGTGCTCGCCTTTTTCCGGGCACTCGCGACTAAGGTGGAGCGCGACTTAAACGGCATAGAATTCGCGTTCATCTCCGTCAAGCCCAGCCCGGCGCGATTCCACATCATTGAGCGCATACGAACGGCCAACAGCCTGATTCGAGAAGATATCGAGGCCCGGGAGCGAGGCTATTTCATCGATGTGTTTGAGGCGATGCTGGGCCGCGACGGCAAGCCGCAATCGAGCCTGTTCAATGCAGACGGCCTGCATATGAGTGCGGCGGGTTACAGATTGTGGGCGCAGTTGCTTTCCGCTCATAAGAATCGCATATTCACGCTTAATTGTTCTTCATGAAATATTCATGAACGGTTGTTCTTTTGTTAAGACTGGCGACTTACTCTTATGTGATAGTGAATCGCGAGTATCATCGATGGTTCAGCCCGAACCTGCAGCGTGACATGGAAATGTTGGTGTTTGGGCACGCGGGCGCGGAGGCTCTGGTGTTTCCGACCCGGGCCGGACGCTTTTTCGACTACGAGAATTGGGGTATGGTACGCGCACTCGCCGAGCCTATCGAGCGCGGCCAACTGCAACTGTTTTGCGTGGACAGCGTGGACGGCGAAAGCCTGTACGGGCATGGCATCGCTCCTCACGCGCGCATCGGCCGCCACAAGCAGTACGAGCAATACTTACTGACCGAAGTGGTGCCGTTGATGCTCTCAAAAGCCGAAAATCCGTTTCTGATAGCGCATGGCTGCAGTATCGGCGCTTATCATGCCGTTACGCTTGCGCTGAGACATCCGAACTTGTTCGGGAAGGTGGTGGCGCTGAGCGGCCGCTACGATTTGACGCGATGGTATGGATCCTTTCCGGATCTCTTCGATGGGTACTACGACGATGATATCTATTTTCATACACCCAATCACTTCCTGCCTCAGCTATCGGATTCGCGCCTGCTCAGGGCGATCCAGAGTATGGAAATCGTCCTGGCGGTAGGCGACCAAGATCCCTTCAAGGCGAGCACGGAGGAACTGAGCCGCCAACTCTCGAACAAAGGTGTTGAGCACGCCTTCGCGGTTTGGGAGGGTGAAGCGCACAAGGCCCGCTACTGGAGACGGATGGTCCGGTGCTATTTGTAGCTTGGCGGACACGCCTGTAACCCAAATTCGTAAGGCGGCGTTTGCAAGTATAGAGAGAAGCAACACCGATTACTGTTTTTTCAGACGGCTTCGAGAAGCATCGTGCGAGGGAAAGATTTGGCTCATCAAGATATAAGCCGGCGGGCCTTTGTCGGCTCGCTGGCGGTTGTTCCATTGGTGCAGGCAGCGGCGGCCGCGGACTGGATTGAGTTGTTCGACGGCCACAGTTTGAATGGCTGGAAACCGAGCGAGAACAAGGATTCGTGGAAGGTGGTGGACGGATCACTGGCCGCCAACGGACCGCGATCCCATCTGTTTTATGCGGGTCCGGTAAGGGAGGCGGACTTCCAGAATTTCGAGCTGGAAGTAGAGTTGACGACGCAACCGGACTGTAATTCGGGAATCTACTTCCACACGACTTACCAGGAAAAGGGGTTCCCGGAGAAGGGTTTCGAAATCCAGATCAACAACACCGCGCAGGGCGACGGCGGATACCTGGAGCGGAAGAGAACCGGTTCCCTGTACGGATTGCGGAACATGTACAAGCAACTGGTTCCCGACGAAAAGCCATTTCAAGTGCATGTTTCCGTACGCAAGAGGAACGTCCAGATTCGCTTGAACGGCCAGCTGCTGGTGGATTACCTAGAGCCCACGCCGCCGGTGATTCCGGAAGGCGGAGAGCGGGAGCGGTTCCTCGATCGCGGCACGTTTGCGCTGCAATGCCACAACGATGGATCGAAAGTGAGATACCACAAAGTGCGGGTGCGGCCGCTGGCGGACAACCCGCCGTCGTATGTGGGAACTCCGCTGCTGGCGGATGCGGTGTATCGGCAGATTATCAATATTGGACGGCATAACGTGCCGATGGTGGACTACCACGCGTTCCTACGCAATGGCATGACGCTTGAGCAAGCGTTGCGCAAGTCGCGGCAGGATGGAATCCAATACGGGTTTACCGCCATAAGCACGAGCGTGCGAACGGACGCGGACGCCGAGAAGTGGATCCGGCCGTTTGCGGGTAAGCCGGTGTTCTATGCCTTGTTTGCGGCGGATCGCAGTTGGCTGCAGAGCGTGTCGCGCAAGACGGCGCAACGATTCGACTATATTGTGGCGGACAGCCGTACGTGGACCAGCGACCAGGGAAGCAATGTGCGGTTATGGGCGCCGAAAGAAGCGGCGTCCATTACCAACCGTGAGGCGTTTATGGACAGCCTGGTGGCGCAGGCGGTGGAACGCCTCAACACCGAGCCGATTGACCTTTACGCGCACGCCACGTACCTTCCGGAGGCGATGAAGCCGGAATCGGACAAGCTGTGGACCGAGGCCCGGATGGGGAAACTGATTGAGGTGCTGGTGCGGAACAAGGTGGCGGTGGAGCTGAATACGCTGGACAAGCTGCCTGGCCGGGCATTCCTGGAGCAAGCCAAGGCGGCGGGTTGCAAGTTCGGATTCGGTACGGCTAACCAAAGCGAGGCGGAGTTGACGCGGTGTGAATATGGCTTGCAGATGGTGGAAGAATGCAAGCTGGACTGGCGGAATTTTTTTGCACCAGGCGGTTGGTGGCCCAAGGCGGCCGAGCGGCGCGGGGACTTGCTGAAGGGGTGAGCCTTTCTTTCGTTACGATGAAAACAGAGCCTCAGACTAACTGACTGAGCCGGCCTGCATGAGCTGCTCCGCCTGCCGGAGGGCTTCTTCGGTAATTTCCTCGCCTGACAGCATGCGTCCGATTTCGCGGGCGCGTTCGGGGCGGCCCAGTTCTTCGACGTCGGTTGCGATGCGGCCTTTTTTCTCGCGCTTGGCGACTGAGAAATGGTGATCGGCAAAGCCGGCGATCTGGGCCAGGTGGGTGACGCAGATGACCTGGTTGTTGCGCGAGAGTGTCTTCAAGCGCTTGCCGACTGCAGCCGCAGCCGCTCCGCCTACGCCAGCGTCTACCTCGTCGAATACCAAAGTCGAAACGCCGCGATGCCTGCCGGCGTCACCGATGGCCGTCTTCAACGCTAACGCAATGCGGGACAGCTCGCCGCCCGAGGCGATCTTTTCGAGAGGTTTCAAATCTTCGCCGCGGTTGGGCGAGACCATGAACGCTATTTCGTCCAAGCCAGACGCGGACCAGGCCCCCTGCTTCACGACGATCTGAAATTGCGTGCCGCCCATCATCAAGCTCTTTAGCTCGCTCTCAACTTGCTTGCTCAGCCTGGCGCCGGCCGCGGTCCGCCTGGCGCTTAGGTCTCCCGCCCGATCGGAATATAGCTTGGCTGCCGCGTCGCGCTGTTTTTCCAGTTCGGCGCGATGCGCGCTGGCGTTTTCCACTTCCTCCATGCGGCGAGCCACGTCGGCGCCAAACGCCAAAACTTCTTCGAGAGTGCCGCCGTATTTCCGTTTGAGACGGTCGAGTGCCGCGAGCCGGCCCTCCGTACTGTCAAGCCGCGCGGGATCGCCCTCGAGCTTCCCCAGGTAATCCCGCAGAGCATATGCGGCTTCGTCCACCTGCACGGCCGCAAGCTTCAAACCAGCCGCAGTTTCCGTCAAACTAGCGTCAATGCGGACAAGCTCGTCCAACCGTTTCAGCGCCTGCTTCACCTGCGTGGTGGCACTTTGCGGGTCTTCATACAGAACCGCAAATGCAGCGGCAGCGCTCTCCTGCAGCTTCGTCACGTTCTGCAGAATCTTACGCTCGACTTCCAGTTCGGCATCTTCGCCGGCGCGGGGTTGCACCGATTCGATCTCTTTGCGCTGAAACGCCCAGAGATCCAGCAGACGCAGTTTCTCCTGCTCGTTCCGTCCCAACTCTTCCAGCTTCTCGCCCAACTGACGCCAGGCACTAAAAGCCGATGCCACCTGCCCGCGCAGTTCTTCGGCATGCGCGTACTCATCCAGAAGCTGGCGCTGGGCAAGAGCGGTGAATAAGAGCTGCTGCTCATTCTGGCCGTGAATATCACCGAGGGCGGGCGCGAGCTGGCGCAAAACGGCAGTGGTCACGAGGCGGCTGGCTACGAATGCGCGCGACTTGCCATTGGCGGAAATCTCGCGCTCGACGATCAACTCCTCTTCCTCGAATTCGATTCCCGCTTCGCTCAATACGGCGGCGATCTCCGGCTTGCCATCCAGGGAGAATATGCCGGAAACACGTGCTTTTGCCTGTCCGGTGCGCACCATTTCGGCGGAGGCGCGGCCACCCAGAAGCAAGCTCAGCGAATCCACCACGATCGATTTACCGCTGCCCGTTTCACCGGTCAGAATATTCAGGCCTTCGCCAAAACGTATGCGGGCCTGCTCGATCACGGCATAATTTTCCACAATCAGCTCCAGGAGCATGTGAACGAATTATACGGCGTGAGCCAAGTAATGGCGTCCACCGTCCCTATAATGATAGAGAGGAAGTGAAAGGACACCGATATTGTCATTCGTGCTGCCCCCCGCAGATTTGGGACTGTGGGACATCATTCAGAATCTCCGCCCTATTCCATTAGCAATCATTGTCATCTTGCTGCTGTTTTCGCTTCTCTCGTGGACGATCGTATTCTCCAAGAGCAGCGTTTTCAGCCGCGCCCGAGGGGCGAATAAGAATTTTCTACGCGCTTTCCGTAAGGCCGGCAATCTGGCGGCGGTAG
>DATHIZ010000397.1:0-6472 GCA_035316385.1 Bryobacteraceae bacterium
CTAGTGGAAGCGCCGACCGCTCACGCTTAAGCTCAATGCCGTCTACTTAGGGCGTTCGTGAGTAATGGAACATCGTGGGCGCTAACGCTTCCGGCTCTGATTCGGTGTTTCGGACTATGGGCTCCACTCTTCAGTAAACGACAAAGGCGAGTCGCATTCATCGTGGTTCGCCGATTCCAATTTGACGGCGCCATACATCGCGGGGAAGTAGCTGTGGGCCCAGGCGATGGCCGCATATTCAGACGGGTAGCGGATTTGTCGGCTGGCAATTGCGCTTTCAGCTTCGCCAGCACTTCGTTCATTTCCCGGGTCGGGGACCAATGTGCTGTTCAGGATCAGGTGACTCAGATGCTGCTGATATTTGAATGCGTAAGCCTGTGCCAGTGCGCCGCCGTAGCTGTGACCAAGCAAGCTGATCTTTCCCAGCCCAAGCGCGACGCGCACGTCTTCCACGTCCTCCACCATGGCTTGAAGCTCCAGTGCCACCATGCACAACGACGAGAGGTTCACCTTTGCCGAGGGCTTGCCAATAAATGAACACTCCGTGTGCGTTGACGTATCCCTCCTGCGGCGGGAAAACCGCGGGGACACGTCCGCTGCGTGCGTCGCGAAGCGGACGTGACGCTTCAAAAATCCGTGAAGCCAGCGTGTCATGAAATAGAAACACTTCCCGCCTTATCCTATTAACTTATAGCCATGTTGACCCGAAATCAGTTTCTCCGGATTAGCGGCACGGGGGCGGCGTCTCTCCTGATCCGTCCCTTCCTCTACGCAAGCACGGACAGCTCAAAATTCCATTTCGCCATTATCGCGGACACGCATATTATAGATAGCTACTACAAAGGTCCAGAGAGCAATCAGGAAGATACCGAGTCGATGTTTAAGACCAGTGAACGGCTGGCGGCAGCGCGCGGGGTCATCAATGCTCTGGAACCCCGCATCGAGAAAGTCTTCCTGGTTGGGGATTATTTTCATAACTATCCTTCCCCGGACATCGACTTTTATTTCAAGAACGAAACACGGATCGATAGGGCCAAGGCCCTCACCGATGCCTTCAGCATGCCGGTTCACGCGGGTTTCGGCAATCACGACTACTGGGCAAAGGGAATGTCGCGGGAAAATTCCCACGAGCTGTTTCGCCGCAAACTGAGTCTGCAGCCGTATTACACCGTGGAGCATCGAGGCTGGAAATTCATCCATGTCAACAACTTCCTGGGCGATACATGGAATACCGGGCACGCGAAGTTCAATCCATCGGTTGGATCGCTCGGTGAGGAACAACTAAACTGGCTGGAAGCAGAACTCGCTCAAAATAAGCCGTCCTTTGTTTTCATTCACTACCCGCTGTCGATCGTTCAACCCACTGAAGTGAAGGACTACGGAGTACACACGCTGATTAAGCGCCACCGTGAATCCATTCAGCGCGTGGTTTCGGGGCACTGGCACAAGTGGTTCGAGTTCGGACGGTCCTACGGCCCGCAGCACCTGGTGATGGGGGCCACGCGGTACGACCCCAACGCGTATCTCATTGTCGAAGCGGACACGAAGGCCGTACGGCATGAGTTGCTCAATATCGATCTAGTCGATTGGAACACGCACTATAGCGCGCCGTACAAGCCTCGCGCCTAAGCGAGCTGGTGTTTTTCCATGCGGTAAATCAGCGTGCGGCGGCTGATATCGAGGTACTTGGCCGCCTGCGTTTGATTTCCGTTGCATCGCTCGAGCGCCCGCAGAATCAACTCACGCTCGACGCCTTCCAAGCTAATGCCCCCATCGGGAAGTTCGAGCCATAGAGCGCCGGTGTGGGCTTGCGTGAGACGGATTTCCCGGGGCAGATCGTCTTCGACAATCAAATCGCCCCGGGCGAGAACCAGAACGCGCTCGATCAGATTCTCCAACTCGCGGATGTTGCCGGGCCAACGGTACATAATCAGATGCGGCATCAGAGAATCGCCTAACCGAACCTCTTGCAGGCCGTGCCGCTCTTTGGCTTTGCGGAATAGATGTTCGACGAGTTCGGGAATATCTTCCCTGCGTTCGCGGAGCGGCGGGAGTTCGAGGGGAACCACGGCCAGGCGATAAAAAAGGTCTTCGCGAAAGGCGCCATCATCAATCATGGCCGGAAGATTGCGATGTGTGGCGGCAATCACACGGACACTCACCTTGCGCGGCTCAATGGAGCCGATCTTGGCCACCTCTCCCTGCTGCAGGAAGCGTAATAACTTCACCTGAGCGTCCAGCGGCAGCTCTCCAATCTCATCGAGAAAAAGAGTTCCACCATCCGCCATCTCGATCATTCCGGGCTTGTTTGCATGCGCGCCGGTAAATGAGCCGCGCATATAGCCGAAGAGTTCCGCTTCGATCAGATCCTTGGGGATAGCTCCGCAATTGATGGTGACGAAAGGCTTGCTCTTGCGGCGGCTGTTATGGTGAATCGCCCGGGCGATCAACTCTTTGCCGGTGCCCGTTTCGCCATGGATGAGAACAGTTGTGTCATGTTGCGCCACGCGCGCGGCCTGATCCAGAACGCGTAAGAAATTCTTCGAACGGCCGACAATGCTTTCGAATCCGTAGCGCTGGTCCAGAGCGGAGCGCAGGTTTCGCACCTCCTCCAGCAAATTCTGCCGCTCCATCGCCCGCTGGGCCACCAGCACGAGAGCATCGAAATTTAAAGGTTTGGTGACGTAGTCATAGGCGCCCAATTTCATCGCCTGCACGGCGGTCTCAACGGTGCCGAAGGCCGTTACTACGATCACCGTTGTTTGAAACGCCTCTTCGTTAATACGCGACAGTAAGTCCATGCCATCCGACGGCATCTTGAGATCGGTAATGATCAGCTGAGGCATTACGGTGCGCAGCATCTGATACGCCTGCTCGCCGTCGGCTGCCAGATCAACGTGGTAACCGGCTTCTTCCAACTCCATTTTCATCACGCGGCGGAGACTGCTATCGTCATCGACCACGAGGACTCGATTCGCGCTCATTTCTCGGGGACCCAGGCAAAACGGGCACGACCGGACACGCCGTCATAATTTCCTTTATTGTCTAGCTGCATCGAATCCGTGGCCTTTGCACTGCTTGAGACTGCTCCTATTGAAGGAGGCCGCTGGAATGGAAGTTCAAGGCAAAAAGTCATTCCTTTATCAAGATTATTGCTTCCGGACAGACTGCCGCCATGTTGTTCCACAATCGTGGCTGCAATCGCAAGGCCAAGTCCGGTGCCGCTTTCTTTAGTCGTGAAGAATGGCTCGAAAATCCGGTCCTGTTGTTCGGGAGAAATGCCGCACCCCTCATCCTGTACTTCGATGCAGAGCCGGTCCGCGGTGGCCGAACTGTGAATGGACACTTTGCCGCCTCCATAGGAAGCTTGTACCGCATTGATGATCAGGTTCAACAATACCTGTTTGAGCTGCTCGGCGTCGCACTCGATATCCCGCATGCGCGGTGGGGATTTCTGCACAAGGGCAACGTTGCGCAGAATAGAGGCATGCCGGGCAAGAGAGGCAACCGACTCGACCAACGAAATCGGCTCGACCAGTTGGTAACGGGGCAGCCGGGGCCGGGCGAAGTCCAGGAAGTTGGTCAAAAGCTGATTGAGGCGCTGGGACTCCTTTTCCAGAATCTCCAGACACTCGTTGGTATTTGAATCGGAAGCATTGCCGCGTTTAAGAATGCCGGCGGCGCCCGAGATGCTGGCTAGCGGGTTCCGAATCTCATGGGCCAGACTTGCAGCAAGACGGCCGGCCGCGGAAAGCCGTTCACTCTTTTTCATGCGCTCTAAATTTTGGCCCAGTTCAATGTGTACGCGCTCGAGTTCCACCTTCGTCGTTTCGACACGTCTGCGCTGCACGCGCTCCGCGTCAGCCAATGCTCCGGCGATCAGGCCGGCGCTGCCGAAGATGATCATTTCCACAATCTGGTCTTTCGCGTCCAACGGCCAGCCCGTCCAGTGTGCGGCGATGCTGGGAGCCTGCACTATCACCGCGAACAGTATCGCCTTCCCCGCCCCACGCCAACCGTAGAGCATGCCGGCCAGCATGAACGGCAAGAAGTTCAGATGGTGAAGAATGTTATGAGTCTCAATAAATTCCGGCGGGATCAAGAGCGTAAGGCTGGCAAGCAGGAAAATGGACGCCGCAATGGCGACGGCATTCCGCTTCGAATTCTTCAAATTTGCCCAGGCGGGAGACATCTTATCCCAAGTTTCCCATTGGACAGCGAGGCAGGAACGGCATCGCCGAAGTCATTGCAACTCACAGGCCACCCTGAACCCTTTTGTTTCGACGACTCACAGAAATACGTGTACCAGAAGGTACACACTCACCAGCCGCAGTGCGCGCATTGGGACAGGGATCAGTGGAACGCGGCCCTATTCGCTAAGTCTTTGGGTTTGGGCCTCCACTTGCCCTACTTCAGTCGTGCCTTCGCGACTATCCATGTCTATCGCCTTTCTCTGCTCTACGGCCGCAGCTCTGGCACAATCCAATACAAGCATTCCGCAAGCGCTCACGCTGCAGCAGGCGCTGGCCTTTGCGCAACGAAATAGCCCGCCTTTACAGGGAGCCTTGGCTGCGTCAGAAAGAGCTGCCGCGAGAGTGACCAGCGCCCGGGCTTACAGCAATCCCCAGGTGGAGGTTTTCATTGGACCCCAGCACGCGCGGCGGATCGCGACACCCGGAGTACCTGGCCCTCTGCAGCATTACGCCGCATATCAGACGGTAGAAATTCCGGAAGAGCGGCGCCGGCGGCGGAACGTAGCGGAACTGGGGAGACAGACTGAATTGTACCGGCAGCAAGGCGTGCAGCTTTCCGTGACGGCGACGGTGAAACAAGCTTTTTACACAGTGATCCGTCAGAAAGAGGAGATTCAGCACACGCAAGAAAATCTGGCGCTCGTGCGGGATTTGCGGCGGCGCGTGGAGGTGGAGGTCCAAGCAGGGGAGAAGGGGCGCCTGGAATTGACGCGCGCGGAAGCTGAACTGGCGAGGGCAAACTTCGCCGTCCGCAGCGCTCAAATCGAGCTGTCGAATGCGATTGCCATGCTGCGAGTCGCCATCGCAGCTCCGGCGGACGCGAACCTGGATCCACAGGGGAGATTGGAAGCGTCCATTAAGCTGGCTCCGCTGGCAGAGATGCGCGCACAGGTCTTGCGGTCGCACCCGGCGATCGCGGAGATGCAAACGGTATCTTCGCAATCCGAAGCCACGCTCGAACACGAACGGTCGCGGCGCATCCCGCAGCCTACGTTCTTCGGTGAATATGAAAGGCAGCCGGATCTTTGGTTCTGGCGGACCGGAGTCATTGTTTCCCTTCCTGTGCGGGACCGGCGCGCGGGACCAATACTCGAAGCGCAGGCAGCGATACGGGAATCCCGCGCTGCAGAAGCGCAACGCAGGCTGGAGATTACTTCCGCACTCGAGCGCGCGTATGAACAGTACTTACTCGCCGATCAGCAGGTAACCGCGCTGCAATCCGGATCGCTGCATGAAGCCGAAAGCGCGGTTGAAGCCGCAAAGGCGGCTTACCGCTTTGGAGAGCGCGGCATCGTGGAGGTCCTGGACGCGCAACGAGTGCTGCAGAGCGTGCGCGGGGACCTGCTGGACGCTGAATTTGCCAGACAGACCGCCCGCACCGCCCTGGAAGAGCTTGGCGCGGTGGCGCCGGAAGGAAAACCGTAGTGTCCACTTTATTGACCGCCACGAACTGCAAACGCGTTACTCCACTAACCGCTATCGCAATCCTCGCCTTCCTCATACTAATGGGGTCCGGCTGCAATGGAAGCAAAGCGAAATCACCGCAGGTCAAAGCAGCGGCGCAGACCGATCCGTCGATTATCACCGTGGAAGAGGCGCTTGGCAAGCAACTCACCGTCGGCAGAGTGGAGTCACGCGATCTGGCGGTGTCGCTGCAAGTGCCCGCGCGAGTAGAAGTGGACGCGTCGCGCGTAGCCCGGGTGGGTTCACCGGTGTCGGGACGCATCACAAAGCTGTTGGTGCTGGAGGGGCGCAGCGTGCAGCGCGGAGAGACGCTGGCGACGTTGCACAGTACGGACCTGTCGGACACACAGTTTTCTTTCGTTAAAGCGTTCTCTCAGCAGAAGCTTGCGGAACAAGCTGCCGGGCGAGCGGAGCAACTGGTGAAAGCGGACGTATTCGGCCGCGCTGAGTTAGAGCGGCGCCAAGCTGAGCTGCTGCAGGCTAGCACCGAAGCAGCCGCTTTCCGTACGCAGCTGCGCGGTTTGGGAATGACCGATGCCACTATAAAAGCGCTCGAAAGCGATCGCAAGTTGAACGCCGAATATCCGATCCTTTCCAGCATTTCCGGCACGGTTCTAGAACGCAACGTCACGCTGGGCCAAATTGTCCAGCCGGCCGAAAAAGCTTTCCTGGTGGCGGATCTGTCAAATGTCTGGCTCGTGGCCGACGTTCCGGAGCAGGAAGCCAGCAGGATATACGCGGGCATGCGGGTCTCT
>DATHIZ010000398.1:0-4178 GCA_035316385.1 Bryobacteraceae bacterium
CAGTCTGAACTACCCGAACCAGCCTTTGCTTCTGGTGGACTTCCGGAATAAACGTCACCTGCGCCGCCATGAGATGACACAGCGTTCCATCAACGAAATTGTGAGCGGAATCATAGGCATTTCACACTTCACCAACTGGTATTACTATGTAGGCGCCGACGCGTACGATTTCTATGCCTCGCGTCATGGCAGTGCCATGAACAAGGCCGCGCGTCTGGATTGCTACGCTCAGTTCCGCGTCCAGTTAGCGCTGGATCGCAGCCTCGACCCTGAGCTTCGTAGACAGATGCAGCGCGGCGTCGAATCACTGGCTGTGAATCCTCTCGAAACTGCGCCAGGCCCTGAGCTGGAAGCTGCAGCGGAGCGCTACGCACTGCTGGAAACTGCTGTTGACGAAGAAAGCGGCCCCATCGCAAAACGGATTGATAAGGAGCGCCGTGCTGAGCTTGCTCGCTCGCAGGCGTCCCCGCCTCAGCACTTCTTTGCCGGCGCCCTGCATGCCGTTACTTTTGGCGCCTACACGAAGCGCGCAAAACCCGGAGAGCAGAATCTGGCGCTGCTCAATTCCTATCGCCGGGTGCAGAGTGACCTTGCCTTCCTCGATATCTTGGCCGCCGCTGGTACGCCGCCCGAAGTAGGGAATCAGCCCGCGCGCGTGCAGAGTGTTGTGGCCGATCTGCAAGCTTCCCTGAAGGAAATTACATCCGCTCAACTTCGTGCCCATGCCGAGCGCACTCTTCTCAAAGTGAAACAGCTATCCCATGACGCGGACCTTCAGGCCGGTCTGTCGTCTGCTCTGGAATCGGTTCGAAAGAAAACGGCGCCTGAAGCCACCGCGCAGATCGCTGCAGTCACTGGAACGCTGTAACTTGAGCCGCCTCGCCTTCTTCGCCTTCCTGCTTCTTCTGCCGGGCGCGGCGCGTCCTGACGCAGTTGCGCCAAAACGCCTCGTTATCCTCAAAGTCGATGGCCTGAACGCTGACCTCTTGGACGCAGCCATGCGGACCGTCAATCCGGCCACTGGTAAATCACAGCTCCCCTGGATTTCGCACATTTTCGCCGCCAACGGTTCCATTTTTGACAATTTCTATACGCGCGGCATCAGTCTTTCCGCGCCGTCCTGGTCCATTCTCGATACCGGCCGGCATACCATCATCCGCGGCAACGTCGAATACGACCGCTATACCGGACAGGTCTACGACTATCTCAACTTCTTCCCCTTCTATCTAGGGTATGCGCGCTTGAAGCAGGTGGATATGCCAGGCGTCAGCGTGCTTGATCGTGCGGGCATTCCCTTGCTCATCGATGGTTTCTCCTATCCCCAAACCCTGCAAAGCTTTCAGCTCTTTCAGCGCGGCGTGCGTTGGTTGACTTTGAAAAACGCCCTCCAGCGCCGCTTTTCCGCCGAATCCATCGTCTCCATGCTTGAAAGCGGAGACGCACCGTCGTATGACGAAGTGCTTGGGCGGCAGATTGAAAGCGAACTACTTCAGGGCATCGCCGGATCTTCCGTTCTATACCTGGACTTATTCACTGGAAGGCTGGATCACGACGCACACGCCACCAGTCAGCCGGCCGCGCTTCTCAACGAGCTGAAATCCATAGATGCGCTCGCCGGCCGCATGTGGACGGCCTTGCAGCAAAGTCCGCTCGCGAAGGAAACCGTCTTCGTCATGGTGTCCGACCATGGCATGAACAACGTGCCCGGGATCATCAGCCAGACTTTCAGTCTGCCGGATCTTCTCAATAGCCCCGAAGGTGGATCTCACCACGTCGTCACCAACCGTCATCCGCTGAGCGACTTCAAAATTAAGGGGCTCGATCCCATGGTGCATCGCGTCGTCACGCCCAGCGTCTCCTCGTTTTATTTGGAAGGAGATGCTTCGCGCTATCCCACTGCCTGGCTCGATATCGATGGCAACGAACGCGCTTCTGTTCACTTCCGCAATAACGATTTCAACAAGCTTCACATCCTGCTGCAGCAGCTCCAGCGCAGCGACATATCCGAGCCGGTCCGGCAAGCGGCCGTCTCCACCGTTCTGAAAATCATCAGCCATCGGCGTCGTTCCTGGGAAGCGCTTCTCGCTGACATGACCGGAGAGATGACCGCTCTGGAGCAGGCCATCGCCGCGCGCCAGGCCGTGCTCGCGCAGCAGCCCAAGCGCTTCACCCGTGAACAGCATGATCTCGGCGAAAACAAAGTAACGTTGCGCCTGCGCACGGAGCTGAGTGATTGGCAGACGGAACTCTTCGATTACCGCGGCTATATGGCCCATCTGCGCGCTTTGCTCGCCTTGGATCCCGATGCGCAGCGGCCCATCGAGCAAAGAATAGAAGATCTGATCCCGCCCATGAGCCTGGGTGACAACAACTCCGTGGCGGACATCCAGCACTATGTGGTCGGTCCCTCCCCCGCCGGTCTCATCCTCGACCCGAACGGAAACCTGGATCTGGAGCGCTCATTCCGCTTTGTCGATTACCCCGCCTTATTTTTACGCCAGCGCGCCCACAACCTTCCGCAAAAAGAGCTTCCGCCGCAGCCCATAGATTTTGCAGCCATGCGGCTTCCCGATCCGGACGAATCGCATCACGCCTACTGGCTCTATCGCAGCGCTGCCAACCAGCTCGTCATTGCCACGGACGCAGCCGGCCGCATTTCGGTAATGCCCGTGCAAGAGTTGACCCAGGACGCGGAGGCAAAAATCAGCTGGAAACCACAGTCCTGGATGCCTGGCCTCCCCTTGCAACTCTTTGAAGATCCGGATTTGCATATCCCGGCTGGATTCGACCGGCAATCCTGGCTCGCCTCGCCGCATACCGAGCGCGAATGGTTGGAAGCCATTCACTCGTGCCGCTATTCAAACGGCGTCATCGGCATCATCGAAGAACTCTCACCCATCTCCGTCGACGTGCCCGGCCCGGCTGGCATAAGCCCCACGCTGCTCCGCTACGAGCGCCGCCGTCGCGAATTAGTGCAGGCCGACCTGCATCTATTCACCGCCGACCACTGGAACTTCAACACGCGCTTCCCCAACCCGGGAGGCAACCACGGCAGCTTCTTCCGCATCTCCACCCACTCCGTCTGGATGATGGCCGGCCCCGGCATCCCCACCCGCCGCATCGAACAACCCTACGACAGCCTCAACTTCGCCTCCACGCTGCTCCACTACCTGGGCCGCGAAGCACCTATGCCCGACCGTGTCGTCAGCCTCGACGCCGCCCCCTAAAGCCGCGCCAGAACCAATTTCGCAATCTCCTCCGCGTCAACCCTGCCGCGCAGTGGCACTATCTTCACAAACACCGCATGATACGACAGAAACAACGTCTTATCCGCGAAGAAGCCGCGCGCTCCGTAAAGCGTGTGTGGATGCGCTTGATATTGCTGCGTAGCATGCAGGAACAGGAAGAAGTCCGGCATCACGGTTACGCTTACGCCGCCGGCCGCGTTCACACCGGTTTTGTAGCGGCAGCCGGTTCCCTCCTTTACAGGCTCAACAAAGGGCCGTTTATAGATTTCCGCCAGTTCCTCCTGGGTAATCAGCGAACAGGGGTCCAGATTGGCCGTCGGCTTGGCCTCCTCAATCGCTTGCTTCGCCTGCAGAAACTTTTGATGAACCCGCTGCCCCACGACATACGTGCAGCTCCCAATACCCGCTATCGCAACAAGAATCAGAATTCCCGCCGTCCAAAGCGCAATCTTCATGGTGTTGCGCGGCTGCGGCGGGGGAGCAGCCGGAGGCGCCGTCGTCGCCCGAACTAAAGGATATCCGCATTGCGCGCAAAATTTCGCGCCTGGAATCACCGCCGCTCCACATTGGGGACAGAACGAATTCACTTCACTCTGTTATACAGAATGGCCAGTCAAAGCGCCCGCCGGAATGTCAGATTGATCCGCGCCCTTCCGGTCAGGGGATGCTCACCGTCCGCCAGCGGCGCGATTCCGTGAAAGGCCAGCCGTGCCGTGCCGCCCCAAACCACCACGTCACCGCTTTCCAAATACACCTTCCTGGGCCTGTCGCTGCGTTCACTGCCGCCGAATAGAAACACCGCCGGAAGCCCAAGCGAAACCGAAACAATCGGCTGCCCGAAATCCCGCTCGTTCCGGTCCTGGTGCAAAGACATCCGCGCCCCCGGCTCGTAGCGGTTAATCAGACACGCATCGGGTTCGAATTTCGAAA
>DATHIZ010000399.1:0-6057 GCA_035316385.1 Bryobacteraceae bacterium
ACGGCGCTGGAGTTCTTCCAGCATCCGTTGACGAAGTGGGGTCACAGAAATCTCCTTCCGTGACCGACGCTATCGCTATTCAGTTCTGCAAACAACCACGCATCTGCGTCCGCCGCGCCGGCGGCTTAGTGCTCACGCGCAAACCGTTGATCTGACCGCGTCGCGGGCCGCTCACTAACCTTCGTCAGGTGGATTGGCGTCGGCGAGGGACCCCTTTGGCGAGGCCTCAGCTCCAAGGGGCTCACGGAACGGTTCCACACAAATGCGCTTGTAGCACACTTCCAGGACCGTCAGGTATTCTGTTCCGCCCGGCGCTTGGAGAACAACGCTATCGCCCGGTGCCGACTTCAGCAACGCGCGCCCCAGAGGCGACGCCCAACTGATGTGGTTGCGGTTGAGATCGACCTCGTCGGTACCCACGATACTCGCCACGCGCTCCGCTCCCGCAGGATTGGCATAGCGCACGGTCGCGCCGAAGAATGCCCTTGTCGCCGCTTGGCCCGCGCTCGTGATCAGCTAGAATTTCGATGTCTATGTCGCTAGCACATCCCGATTGTCCATGGCTTGTCCAGTCGAAGGGTGAGCGGGGCAAGGATTGGGAAAAGAGTTGGAAAACAGCATGCACCCTGGCGGGGATCGATACAGCGCTATTCCACGATCTACGACGGACGGCGCTCACTAAAATGATTGAAGCTGGCTTCAGCGAGAAGGAAGCAATGGAAATCAGCGGACACAAGACCCGAGACGTCTTTGACCGGTATCACATCGTTTCGGAACAAGAATTAAACAGCTAGGAAACCGGATGGAGGTCCACCTGCGCACCAAAGACCAGGAGCTTATGGGCACAGACAGCGGGCATAAACAAAATGTCAATAACTAAACAAGTCTTTTATTTTCATGGTGAGCCGGGCGGGGCTCGAACCCGCGACAACCGCATTAAAAGTGCGATGCTCTACCAACTGAGCTACCGGCTCGCGATAAGGAATCGCTTACCTAATAAGAATATCATCTGGCCTCCGCTTCCACAGCGTTTCCGCCAGAGGCCACTCCACGTCGGTCCAGGTTTTCACCGTATCGAATCCGCTCGCCGACGCGTACGCCTTCAGTTCCTCTTCTATAAACTTGTGCGATGATTCTGTCCAGATCGTCTCCCCAGCCTCGAATGAGAATTTCCCCAAGTCTCTGATAAAAACTTGCTGGCGTCGAAGGGATAAGAGGTGCATCTCGATGCGCCGCTCAATCTCATTCCAACGGACCTCGTGAGCAAAGGATCGCAAATCAAAATTCGCACCTAATTCCCTGTTAATGCGGCCCAAGAGATTAAGGTTGAACGCCGCCGTCACGCCCGGTGCATCGTCATAAGCGGAAATCATCGTGTCGATAGGTTTCACGAGATCGGCGCCCAGCAAAAGGAAGTCTCCCGGCAGCAATTCCGCATGGACCCGGTCAAAAAACGCGCGCAAACTGGACCGCTCCAGGTTACCGATTGAGCTGCCAAGGAATAGTACAAGCATCGGCTCGTTCCGGGAGCCGCGCTCCGAGATCTGCGCGAGACCGTCAAGCCAGTCGGCGCGCACCGGTTCGACCCTGGCGAGATGATCAAGCTGCTTTTCACACAAAGCCAGCGCCGTTGCCGACACATCAATGGGCCGGTACCGCAGGTTATCGGATTCCTGCGCTAGCACCTGAAGGACATGCGCTGTCTTTGTGCCGCTACCGCTCCCGAGCTCCGAAACCAAATGAACCGGCCCGGTCTCCGAGCGTAAATCGTAAGAGCAGCGCCGTAAAACACGCTCGTCTGCTCGCGTGAGTCCGTACTCCGGAAGGAAGGTAATAGCTTCAAATAAAGCGCTCCCTAAGTCATCATAAAAGTACTGCGCGGATAGCCTCTTTTGGCCTTTCGCCGACAAACCGTGGGCAACATCCAAGGCAAACTCAGAAAGTTGTATCTCCGGAAAGACAGACATAATTAGCCCTGAACACAACGAACTTTGCTATACACGTAAGGATAATCGGGGCGAAACCAATTACGAAACGATCGCCGTAGCAGACGGGCGGACGTGCGGGCCGAACCGCCCTTCATCACAAAGTGCTCACCATCGAAAAAGTTGGTCGAGTAACCCGGATAACTGGAACGTGCTACAAAGCCAGGCAGTGGAGCGAAAGGCGTGTTAGTCCATTCCCAGCCGTTACCCACGAGTTGACTTACTCCAAACGCACTAGCGCCGGCGGCCTTGGAATAGACCGGCTCCGGGTCCCAGGACTTACTATCGAAATTTCCAAACTTTGGAGAAGGGGCAGCCGCACCCCACGGATACTCCCGTGATTCTCTCGACGGCGTCCCATAAGCCGCACGATGAAACTCCGCCTCGCTCAGAAGCCGCCCTCCCGCGAATTTTGCATAAGCTTCCGCTTCCAGCTGGGTGACAGAGACCGGCCAATCGAGCGGCAGAGGGATGTCCTCAAACATGCCCCTGTAGAAGAGCTCGCTGTTGTGGCTATGCCAGAAATGAGGCATCGCCGCGCCCTGCCGCACAAAGCGCAGGTACTCGCCATTCGTGACTGGGAAACGCTGCACGCGGAAGGCTGCAACGTTCTGATGCAGTTCATCGAACTCGTTGTCCCAGCCGAAAGACGCATCGCGCGGCTGCCCCAGCACGGCGGCGCCTTCAGGAATTTCAATCCACGAGTGAGTTTCATCCGGCCTCGCTGACGCCGTCTCGGGCCCGTCCTGAACGGGCTGAACTTTATACTCGTGCGCAAGATTATGGAACATATATGCAAGCGTCTCCAGATGCATCTGCCTATGTTCCAGGGCCATCAACACAACGTCGCGGGGAGCTAGATCCAAATTTTCATCTACCTGCACACGGCACCGGTCTACGTACGCTCGTACTTGTGGCGGCGTAGGCCAATCAGCCGGCGTATCCGTCGGAAGGTGGGACGAATCAGGATCTATACCAGCCTGAAATAGATCGTCTAAGTTAGGGTCGGAGAGTTTCATGCCCAGACCCTCCCGGCAAATCTGAATCGCGTCAAAACCATCGAGATGGCCGAGATAAAAGAGTACCCGATGCCTCTGCGCAATCGGCCTCTGGTACATGGCCTCCGGCGTCAACATCTGAAACAGGCGATCGCTCTCCGCTCTCGCTTCCCGTAGTTCGGTCAATATTTTGCCCGCCTGCACTTCTTCCTGGACCAGCATAAACAATAGGATGCCCGAAACATCCGTCTTATCTCAAAATAATTCAATGAGCATCAATTTTCTGGAACGAGCATCGTCCGCGCCCGGACGACGGCCTCTTCGCGCGTGGCGATCTCTCCCTCAAGCTGTAGGGTTTCGATAGCCGCCAGCACCTCACCCAAGTGCCGGCCCGTCTTGTAACCTATCCGAAGCAAATCTTCTCCCGTAACGAGGCGAGGAGGACGCATCTCTTCGTCACTCAACTGTCCTAATTTGTCGCACACGAAGTCGTAGGAATCAGTACGCCCATTACTTGCCAGGCAATCCAGCCGGTGAAGTTCCAGATGCTCCGCAAAGTCCGTGAGCCGTAAAAATCGCTTGAGGGTACTGAGGCGCATACTCCGGACATCCTTGAACTTCATGTGATTGGCTACCAGCGCGGTAATCTGCTCGATATCGCCGTTCGAAAAGCGCAGCCGCATAAGCAATCTTTTGGCGATGGCTGTTCCCACATCCACATGGCCGTCAAACCGGATGCGTTCAGCAATCCGGAACGTTGATGGCTTGCCCACGTCGTGCAGCAGGACGCCAAACGCCAGCGTGGGCGACGGCTGCTGCATTTGCTCAAGCATGATCATGACGTGAGTCCAGACATCGCCCTCTGGGTGGAACTCAGGCGGCTGCTCCACTCCCTGCAATGCTTTTACTTCGGGCAGAATATAACGCAGAAGGCCCGAGCGGTCCAGCAGTTCCAACCCCTCCCGGGCGTTGCCGCTGGTCAAAATGCCCACTAATTCGTCACGAACACGTTCAGCGGAAATCTGAGAAGCGTAATGCGCGTGTTCTTGAATTGCGGAAAACGTTGCCGGTTCAATCGCAAAACCAAGGCGAACCGCAAACCGGATCGCACGCAGCATGCGGAGATAGTCCTCCTGGAAGCGGTCCCGCGCGTCGCCGATTGCACGAATGGTTTTCGTTTGCAGATCGGCCTTGCCTCCTACATGGTCGATAACCTGCCCCGAAAGGGGATCTTCCATTAATCCATTAACAGTGAAATCGCGGCGTCGGGCGTCCAGCGCCGGATCGGTCTCGAAGTGAACTTCCTCAGGCCGGCGGCCATCTGAGTAAGCGCTCTCGCTGCGGAAGGTCGCAACTTCTACAGGTTGTCCGTTTTCGCCCTGCTCGTTTGTTCCGTGGACACGCACAACCCCGAAATGGGTTCCCACCAGGTGAGATTGTGAAAAATAACGTGCGATTTCTTCCGGCCGCGCATCCGTGCTAACGTCGAAATCCTTAGGCAAATAGCCGAGTAGCCGGTCTCTCACGCACCCGCCCACCAGGTAAGCCTGGTGGCCCCGCGCACGTAATGCGCGGATGATCCGGATGGCTAGGGCTTCGGGAGCAGCGTTACGCACCACCGGCTTTTGTTTTTGGCGTTTCCTCGGCGGCGATATCCTCGGGGAAAGTGAGCAGCATTTCGCCGTCCAGGGGCGCCTCTCCGTTTTGAAGCGCCAGCGCCGCTTTGGCAGCGTCTTCGGCCTTCTTCAATTCTTTCTTCGTCGGAGGCGCCTGTTCATGCCGGTAGTCGTGATCGTGATAGCAGGTGCGGCAGCGGACTTTGGCGGCCTCGTTTTCGAACAACGAAACGATTGAATGGTTGGTAAGGCGCCTGCATTTCACGCAGAAATCGTCGATAACATCGCCCAGTCGCTTTTCAGCCATCACAAACCTAACTAAGCGGAGTATATCAGGATAACGGAGCGAACAATAGCCGAATCCCCGGTTTGGTAGACTAAGCTTTTGACGACAGCGGCCAGGTAGCTCAGGGGTAGAGCGCAGCCCTGAAAAGGCTGGCGTCGGCGGTTCGATTCCGTCCCTGGCCACCAACTGCATTACACGCTCGTCTCCCGCGAACAAATCGACATCCCGGAGACTTCGAACGCAACCCCTTCAGGCGTTCCCTTGGGTGTAGGCACAAGCTTTTCAACGTGATTGGCGAGCGCTCGGGGGGCTGCTGCAACATCGCCCTTCAGAATTGATTGAAGGTCCAGCACCTTCTCAGTAACGAACTCCGAAGCTTCGTAAGCGTCCGCTTAAGCTTTCAATTGCCCACAAGTCAGGTCGGTCTTACCAAGGCCAACTTCATCAGCCAATATGAACTGCGGCCGGGAATTGGCGAGTACTCGGCGCATCGCGTACAACTGGTGTCCCATAGGCGCGATGCGAACGCCTAAAAGGCTCGGAATACCCGCTGTCTTTGCGTGCCGCGTCTCAAGCATCTTTAAGGAAGGGCCGGCGCCCGCGAAAGGCCTTTCCCGATTGCCAGATGTTAGCTCGAAACATCGAAAGCGGATCAGGCCGGTCCGCCGGCAACGGCTGCAGTTCGGATTCCTCGATAACCTCTTCGCTGCCCAGGACTCGTACACGATAGCGCCAAAGTCTGGTTGGAGACGTTTCCAGCCGCTCGAGGATCTCGCCAACAGCTACCTGAACCGCGCGCGGCAGACCAACTAGAACGCCGCTGGACAGGTCGAGGCGACCAGGACGAATCGGCCAGGTTCATCTCGTGTTCCGTACCAGTCCAAAGGAACTGAATGCGACCGCGGGTTGGCGTGTTAGATCGAACGAGACGCGCAGGGCCGCCGTCTGTGTCGTCGATCCTTCGCAGGAGGGAATCCGCAGGAAAGGAAACTATAGCCACTTTTCGACGAGTGCTCCCCGATTGAAGGTGACTAGGAGTCTTGAAGTAAAGAATGTGAAGTGAATGCGTCAGATTTTCAAGCGGCGATGGAAGCCCGCTGAATGGAGGCGTTAACCTCCAGATCGATTCGATCGAAGGCGCGGCGCAGTGGCCCGGTTGGCTGCGACAGATT
>DATHIZ010000400.1:0-12085 GCA_035316385.1 Bryobacteraceae bacterium
TTAGGTTGTTTCTTGACCATCCGTTTACTCACCACCTGGTTTACTGCCGACCGTTCCGATAGTCTGGATGGACCGCACCGAGGACGCCCAAGACAGCTATGTAGATCGTTTGGCCGCGGGATCGGCAACTGGACTGCTGAAGTAGTTGTCCACAGCATACGGCATGAAATACATGGGCATGTCCGAGCCCAGATCGTGTTCCCAATACTCGGTATGTGCCTTCCCGATGGGGATGATGCAACGTACGGGCCGCCTCATGATCGTGAAGAAGAGATGCTTGGCAGGAAGGGTTGTCTTTGGTCGCGCGCGATAATGCAGGGTGCCTCTGAGCGAAGGATCACGGGATGTGGATCAGCCGGGCGGCGAATATTGCATGTAGGCAATTGATACTGTGGTACCCGCGCACCCATACTACGTCCAATCCTCCGCGACGCAGCCGGCTGAAGATTCCATAGTTGAGCGGGGTTGCGAAACTACGTGTGCCGTTGTGTCGGAAGCCCGGAAGAGACTCATGCGAGTATCCATCAGGAAGCGGGTATCCCACTTTTACATGGATCTTGAAATCCTGAAACGTGCAAATCTGGCATGGTGTAGAATTCTGCTTGAAATTGTAATGGAGTCGGACTATGCGAGACCACCAATCTATAAGCCTCCAATTGATCGCCGGCAGGGGGGTCAGTAGGATCACCGGGCGGATTCCGAGGTATCTGGCTAAGTTGAGAGCGAATCCTGCGTGGCTGGCTATGTACATCTTTGGCCGCTTAATGCCTGTGCGAAAGGCGCATTGGCTAACCGCTAAGGCCGCTCCTTCGTCCTCTCCGCAGCCCACCATGTTCGCCGACGTGACGTGCGAATCGGCCGTCGAGGCTCTGCGCTGCGACGGTCTGTTCATCGGCATTAGTCTCCCGAAGCAGATTTGTGCAGACATCGCCAGCTTCGCCGAACGCACAACCTGCTTCGCCGGTTCTAATCGCAAGGTCGAATTTCTGCCCGATGAGCATGGCGAGGCCGAGCAACGCTTCAATCAAGCTATTCTGAACGGTAACTATTTCGAAAAGGTGCTGGAATGCGATGCGTTACGCGCCGTTCAGCGGGATCCGCTTCTGCAGGACATCGCCGCGCATTACCTCGGCGGCCAGGCACGGCTAAGCGCTGCCCGGGTGTGGTGGACCTTTCCTACGATGCTTGCCTCCGCAGCGGAAAAACGCTTGGCTTCGCAGGACGAGTATCATTTCGATCTCCTCGACTGGCGGATGGTGAAATTCTTCTTCCACCTGAAGCCGGTGGATGAGGGTTCGGGACCGCATGTTTATGTCCGCGGGAGCCACAAACGGCGCGCACTCCGTCACCAGTTAACTCCGTTTATAGGGCATCCGGTCGATGATGTGCTGAGAGTGTACGGTGCGGACAAACCTGTGACCCTGCTTGGCGATGCCGGGTTTGGTTTTGTGGAAGATCCTTTCGGTTTCCATCGGGCGACGATTGCGGAACTCACCCCCCGTCTTATGATGGAGATCGCATTCGGTGTCTCGCCACGTTTCGTATGACGATTGCTGCGGACGGATGTCGTTGGAAAGGCAAACCAGGCAAAGTAGTTAACCAGGAGTGCGCCACTGAAAGCCCATTGGGTAGGCCCACTCAGAATTTGCTCGACCACATTTTCTATCCGGATGATTTGGTCTAGTGTCCCCGTCGGGGATGCTGGTAACCGTCGCCGTAAACGAGGCGACGGTGGTGTAATGCGGTCGCGTGCTTGGCCTAAACGAAGCGTCTTACTCTCGTCTGTCTATTCCTACGAACCATATGCGCCTTCTTGTTCATGACTTCGCAGGCTACCCGTTCCCAGTCCAATTGAGCCGCGAATTAGCTAGTCGCGGTCATGACGTTATCCACGCCTACCCAATCGGCTTGCAAGGTCCGAAAGGGCGGCTACAGCCATCAGCATCCGATCCCGAGCAACTAACAATCAGGGGCATCGCATTGTCCTCTGGCTTTCGCAAATACTCGATTGCCCGCCGGTTTGCCGCGCACCGGAGCTATGCGCGCGATATCAAATCACTGATCTCCAGCCGACCGTTCGACGCCGTGCTTTCAGGAAATACGCCCATTGACGTGCAGGCCGAGATATTGTGGCACTGCCGCCGAAGCGGGATCCGCTTCGTCCATTGGGTACAAGACGTGTACAGCCTCGCCATTGAATTCTTTCTGCGTAGCCAATTTACCGAACTTGCCGGTTCGCTGGGTATTCCGTTCCGCATGCTTGAGAAGACAGTGTGCTCGGCGAGTGACGAAGTCATTGTCATCGCCCCGACGTTTCGGGACCGTCTCTTGCGCTGGGGTGTCGCGCCCTCCAAGATCACTGTGGTCGAGAACTGGGCACCTCTCGAAGAGATGGATTCCATGCCTCATGCCAACCCTTGGGCAGATCGGCACGGTCTCGTGGGCAGCAAGGTTTTCCTCTACTCGGGGACCTTGGGCTTGAAACACCGGCCCGATCTGCTCTATGCGCTGGCGCAGTCGCTGGATGCCACTTGCAAAGTAGTTGTGATTACGGAAGGCATTGGACGCGAGTACCTGGAGAAGCAACCCAAACTGGGTAATCTGTTGCTGATGGACTTCCAGCCTTACCACGAGATGCCGCAGGTGCTCGCCAGCGCGGACGTTCTCCTCGCCACGTTGGAGGCGGCCGCCGGCGATTTCGCGGTGCCCTCTAAGGTACTTTCCTATCTTTGCGCGGGCAGGCCTCTGCTGCTGGCAGCCCCGTCCGCGAACCTGGCTGCCTCGGTAGTTCGACGAAGTGGGGGAGGCATTGTTGTCGACCCCGACCGAACCGATGAGTGGACCGCAGCTGCGAAATTGATCGCTGCAGACCCCGTTCTCCGCGTTTCCCTTGGCTCCCGTGCGCGCCAATACGCGGAAACGAACTTCAAGATTTCGCGGACGGCCGCTACCTTCGAGGAAGTCTTGTTGCGGGCTTGCGCAGCAGAACCTCTGCCCGACATTTACAGTCTGGGGAATAAAGCTCGCGAAGTAGGGCATGAACCTGGGCTGGCATCGTCGCAGCGGCTGTTCCAACGGAGTGCTGGACTCCTGAAGCGCACTCTTGATCTTGCGACGAGCAGCGTCCTGTTGCTCCTCCTTATTCCCGTCTTCGCGACGATTGCGATTGCCATCAAGCTGACCTCGCGCGGGCCCATATTTTTCGGGCACCGCCGTCTCGGCCAAGAGAATCAGCCGTTCCAGGCGCTTAAGTTCCGCACGATGGTGGCCGATGCTCACAAGATCCTGGCCAGCTACCTGGAGGCGCATCCGGAGAAATGCCTCGAATGGCAACGTGACCAGAAACTGAGAAACGATCCTCGGATCACGAAGGTAGGGAAATGGTTGCGGCGGTACTCGTTGGACGAACTGCCACAATTGCTTAACGTCTTGGTCGGACAGATGAGCATGGTTGGACCGCGGCCGATCATGGAAGCGGAAGTTCTGAAGTATGGCCGCAGCTACGGCTTATACACCCGTGTGCTTCCCGGGATCACCGGCCTTTGGCAGGTCTCCGGACGCAACAACACAACATACGAAGAGCGGATCCATTTCGACGAGTACTACGTGTGTAACTGGTCGATCTGTCTCGACCTCTACATATTGTTTCGCACAATTAGAGTTGTCCTCACGGCAGAGGGCGCGTATTAGGCAAAAAATGCCGATCGCGCCAAAACGGTAAAAGTTCAGTTTGCCTCAGGGGCGAGAGCCCGGCTGCGCAGCAAATAAGCAGGCATGCTTGTCTGTTAATCGAGATGACCACTGCCCGGCGCGAAGGTACTGATACAACGTTTCGCGGCTGATGCCGCGCGTGCGACCACGGCTTTCTTTTCACTGCTTGCGACACGCCTCCGCACGTCGGCGATCTCTGTATCCGATAGTGAACGTTGCGCCGTGATCGACACCGAGCCGCTTGGCCAGAGCTATGCCTTCGAGTTGCCGTTCCCGAATCAACGCGCGTTCGAACTCCGCGAAAGCGCTCATCACGGAGAGCATGAGGTTCGCCATGGGAGAATCCTCGTCGGTAAAGATGAGTTGCTCCTTGACGGGAAGTGTTGCAAAAGCCGGCGATGGGGCCTGATAGGCTTGTGGTTTACGCACCGGAGCCGACCAGCACTGTTCAAAGGGCGACATTTTGAAGCCGAGATCATCGTCCTTTGTGTACGTTGGTGTCTGCGGCTTGGGCTCAGCTTCTGGAATCTCTGCGTGGCGAACGCTTCAAGGCATCGAAGCGGTAAAACATGATTCGCTAAGGACAGATTAGGTGGTTACCGAAGGGCGGTATCGCCGGGCGGGTAGGGTTCATCTCAAGACTGTTCGAAATCTCGAAGACGGCCTGACGGTCAACCCTCGAGTTTCCTCACGCTCTAATTTTCGGGCTTGCAGCACAGTCAGTCTTTGTTGCAACCAGCCCATCAAGTCAGTCATCGAGCGGCTTAATCAAGCGATGGGCGACGATCTGCGAGTTTCTGACAGCTCCAGCGGTGGCGCTGGTTTTGATTAACACTTCGAAATAGCGTTCCTGCAGGCCCGGCACTCCCAATATGCGCGTCAACTCCCTCGTGAAGTTGCCGCGGGCAACCAGCTCTCCGGCAGCTTCGGAAGCCTCCATGGTGATACCGGAGAGAAGCAGAACGGTGCCGGTGTTTCCCAGGTTGGGCAGAAGGGCGATATCCGCATAGCTTTCGAGCGTGCCGTTGTTTTCGGTGGGAATGTAGGTTGCCGGTTCGCCGGCTTCACGCTTTCTGTTGCGGAAGTAGAAGCGGTGGCTTGGCTTTTCTTCTTGCAGCGCGAAGTTTAACTGCGGCTCAAACAGTTGTACCCACGGGATGCCGCGGCGGCTGCCGATCAGGACAAAGCTCTGTGTCTTGAAGTCGCGAGCGTTCAAGTGGCGGGCGTAGCGGATGGATGCGCGGCTATTGGCAAACTGCTGGCTCATCATTCGCAGCCGGGACGCAATGTTTGTATCGGCCAGGCTGGTGTACTGGCGCGCGGCTACCAACTCCAGCGCGGCGCGCATTTTGGGGTCGGGCTCTCTGCGCAGCAATTCCTCTGGATATTGTCGGCTGGCCGAATATTCGGCGATGGAGATGTCGGTGTGGAGAAAGTCCTGCAGCATGACAAGGCAAGTGTCAGAAACGACTATACCCGTGGTCTGACCACCGCCGAAAATGCGCGACCACATCGGATCTAGCGGGGGCGGTTGGTTCGTTGCCGAGGCTGCGGCGCGGATTGCCAGCCGGTTCGCCGGCAAATAATTCCATGCGATGGGGATAAGGCAGCCGGCTAGAACGCTGCCGATGATCGATGGGATCAGGATCCACCAGAACGAGCGTGGATTCCGCGGCGCCGCCGGCCTTTGGGCATCCACCACGATGGGCGTACTATCGGCCGGAAGCGAAACTGGGAGCTTCGGCTCGAAGCGGGGCAGATAAGAGCCCTTCGGCACGGTAATTTGTAGCGGCTCCTCTTTGCCCTCAGACGAAAAATACTCCTCCAGTTTCTTGCGCAAGTGGCTGACCTGGACCCGGACAATGTTGTCGTCGTTTGGATTGAAGTCCGGCTTCCGGCCCAGTACATTGCAGCCGATCTCGTATTCCTTAATGGTGGCTGCGGGGTCTGCCAGCGCCCGCTGGCAGATATAGAACAGAATTTCGCGCAGTTGCGGCGCTTTGCTGAAGCGGCTGGAAGCAATGCGCAAGACAAGGTCCCACCGTTCATCGTTCGCGGCCCCACCGGGTGGTCCGGGCGCTTCGCGTTGACTCAGTGTTCGACTCAAACTATTCCCTCCAGGCATGCAACGGAGCACATCAGTCCTGCACGAAGAGTCTAACACCTTAAAGGTAGTCCGATTACGTTAGTGTTTCGGCTGTAATGGCTGATCGCTCCATTGCGGTATGGTTCCCGCGGGAGCCTGCGCCAATGCCGATTTCAAGGCGGCGCTGATTTTCTCGTCAAAAGGGTCCATTTGATGCGCTTTATGCAGCTCGTTGATGCCATCTGTCCATTGCCGTAAATGCAGCAGGGCAGCGGCATAATTCACCCGCATGGGCACGCTCGGCGGGAATAGTTGCACTGCCGCGCGATATTTCTCCAGGGCTCCGGGCAGATCTCCGGCGCGTTGCAGCCGGGCGCCCTCATTGTTCAGCTCTGTCGCGTTGAGCTCGTTCTGAAAGGACTCATTCAGCTTCAGCAGCACCTCGGCAAGCTTTCGCTTCACGTTCTCCGCTTCCTCCAGTTTGCCGGCCTGTCTGGCCGCCCGCTGCAGCGCGTTTAGAATTGCCTGATCATCGGGAGTGAGGCGATACGCCTGCTCAAGAGGTCCAACCGCAAGGTGGGGCTGGCCCTTCAGGAGGTATTGCGCCCCCAGCCGGTACTGCGCCACTGAATCATCGGGAGCCAGCTCCACTGCGCGCTGGAACGCTGCGAGCGCACCGGCGGCGTCGAAGAGCGTCTTTCGTGCTTGCCCGAGGTCCGACCAAGCTTCCGGAAAATCGGAGCGGATAGACAGAGCCTTTTGCAGTTCCTTCAGCGCTTCCCCGGCATCATTGCGCGATGTGTAGACTTTTGCCCGCAAGTAGTGGGCGCTAGCTGCGTCGGCATCCGGCGCGAGGACTCGGATGGCGCGGTCCAAGTGGCCGGCGGCCGCGTCAAACTCGTGCGCGTCGAGCAGGGCGCGACCCAGGTTCAACTGGGCCACGCCGAAGTTCGGATTGAGCGCAACTGCCTTCTCAAAAGGTTGGCGTGCTTTGGGAAAACTTCCGAAGCTGGCGTATGCCTCGCCAAGGGCGTTTTGCGCTTCGGCGGAACCGGGCCGCAGATGCGCGGCTTCCGTCAATTGTGCAATAGCTTCTTCCCTCTGGCCCGATTCGACGAGAAGGCTTCCGAGCAGCAGCCGGGCATCGGCATCCGCCGGACTCCCCCGCACAACGCCGTTCAGAAGCACGATTGCCTGGCTGCGTTCGCCGTTTGCGGCCAGCTTCCAGGCCTGCTCCACGGCAGGCGCCTGGGCCAGCAAGATGCCGCAAACGACGAACGAAACCATCAGTAGCTATTTTCCGCCCTGACGCAAAAACTGCAAGCCTCAAGTTACTTAGAAAAAGAGGCGCAGGCCTATTTCCATCTGGCGGCCCGTTACGTTCGTTGGGGTCGCCGTTTGCGCGCCATAAGTGCCGCCGGGAGCTCCCTGAAACAGGGCCGTCCCGTAGTTGGCATCTTGTGGATTCATAGTCGGATCGCCGCGGTTCAAGCGGTTGAATGCGTTGTAGGCCGACATTTTGAGCTGGCCGTGTACGCGCTCGGTGATGTTGAAGCTCTTCATGAGGGAGGCATCCACGTTCCAAAACGACGGGCCCTGCAGGCATCCGAATTGTACGTTGTAGGGCACAATCGCCGACGAGTTCGAAGCGAGCTGAACCTTGGACGTATCGAAATATTTCTGCGGAGTGGGATTGTTGACGCAGGGATTGCCGCTGATAGTGACTGGGGCGAACTGGGGTTGGGCGCCGCTGTTCAGATTATTGAATCGCGGGAAGTCTCCGGATGTGAACGTGGAAAGACCGGTAATTTGCCAGCCTCCGATCACGGCATCAGCCACGCGGTTCGCATTGCCAAAGTAGGCGCGTCCCTTGCCGAAGGGCAGCTCGTACGTGGCGGCGATGTTGAAGTGGTGATGCGGTTGATCGCTATTTTGCCAGTTCAGTATGTTGTTGTACTCGTCTTGCGCGTTGGCAAAGTTCTGTAGCTGTTCTCGAATGTACACGTACGATACCAGGAAGTTGTAGCCCCGGCTGAATCTCTTCTGCATCTTAAACCCAGCCGATTGATAGCGCTCGGAGGCGCCCAGGACGCCGATTTGAAACAGCGGTCCATAGAGCGGATATTTAGTGAGCAGCTGCTGCAACTGAACCGTGGGTTGACCGTACAAATTTCCAGGGATTAAGGACGGATTGTTCTGGAAATGATAGAACGGATTGTTAACCGGTTGTTCGAGATACGCCGTTCCATACTGGGCTCCGATCTGGGGATTCACCGCGTTCAACTGCTGGTTGTATTGTTGATTGCCGAAGTTGGCGAAATAGGTCGCGGAGGCCGTGATTTCACCCGGGAACTCGTGCTCGATGGTGAGATTCAAGCGATCGTTGTAGGGCTGTTTCGAATTCGGGTCGTACCACAGAAGACCGGCAGTGCTGCCGCGTCCTGTCGCCGCTCCTCCAGCCGTACCTTGAATCGGCACCAGCGGATTGGTGTTTGCCGGAAACGGATCTGAGAATCTTTGCTGGGGTATGCCATTTTGCAGGGGCAGAGCTTCTTGATTAGCCGATTGGCCATAGTAAGGCGGCTCAAGAACGTTGATGGCTTCGAACCCGTTTAGCGGGGCCTGCGCAAAGTTGAATTCGAGGGGCTGGACGTAGCGGGCGTACCCGACGCGTATGGCAGTCTTGTCGTTCAGACGATAAGCGAGGCCGACTCGAGGCGCAAGAGCTAGTTTTTGCGCATTCCACATGCCCGGGTGCTGGGCGCTGGTGAAGGCCCAGGCCCCCGTATATTGAGGGAACGTGCTTCCCACAAGCCCAAGGACTTGTGACGGCATTTGCGGGGGATTAGCTTGAAATTGGGGTATCGGCGTCGATAGCGTCAGCCCCTGGGAGAACGTGTGCTTCGCATCGCTGATGGCCGTTTCGTACTCATTGCGCAGACCGAATGTGAGGGTCAGCCTGGGACTTATTCTCCAGGAATCCTGGATGAACATTCCATACCAGGAGGTTTGCGGTTCCGGAGCGGGTCCGCCGTATGCCTGACTGTTTTGGTCCAGCGCGCCGAGCAGCATGGTGGCAAATTCGGAGCCCTCCGTGTTGGGGGGATTATTGAATGTGCTTGCGGTCAGCGCGGCGGGAAACGAAAACTGCGTGGTGCTGTTCACATATGTGATGCCGGATAGCCGGCGCCACTCGAAACCGGCCTTCAAATAGTGAGACCCGGTCTGTTTGGAAATGCTGGCGCTGAGTGACTCGCCGTGAGGCCGCTGCAGCCAGAAAAAGCCGGGGCCGCCGAGCGAGTTGGCGCCGATGTTTAAGTGCGGGAACATGGTAGGTATGTTGTTGGATGCGGTTTGATACGGCGTATACCATGTGCTGTTCGGCCAGATGCTGGCATAACCCGCTGCTCCGACGTCGGGCGCGGATAACGAGTCCTGGAAATTACGCCAATCCCCCTTCACGTTTATGACGGTGGTCGCATTGAGCGAATACACCACGTCCGCCGCCACTTGATTGCCGCCCCGCAGGGAGCCTTGCGGCTGGACGAGAATCGAATTATTCGGGGTCGGATTGGTGCTTGTATTGCCGGTGTTGTAGCGGGAATAGCGGCCGAAGATCCGCCATTTGTCGCTGATGGCGTAATCTACGCGGTCAGTCAGGTTGTAATAACTAAACAGGTTTGGTGTGGCGCCCAGGTAATTGTTTTGGCGCGTCAGGTTGCTGCCGGGGTTATTGGCGTCCCAGAATGCGTTCATTAGCGCCGCGGCGGAAGGGTCAAAGCGGCTGGCGGGAATCCGGTTGCCGGCAAATTGGGTTCGGGTGACCGCGCCAGTGCTCTGGTTTACCACCGTGCTGAAAGGATCATAAATGGTGCGGAGCCCGCCGTTGACGTTCAGCGATTGTGAAAAATCTCCAGTCTTTTCGAGAGCCGTGGGTACCGTGACCGATAGGCTGCCCGGCGCACTCTGGCGCCAATCCTCCAGAGAGAAGAAATTAAACAGTTTATTCTTCACGATGGGATTGCTGAAGGTTCCTCCGTACATGTTTTGGCGGGTGGAGTTCAACACATTCCTGGTGCGGTCTGATTTCGCGCTCAGCCATGGGTAGCGTCCGAGATAAAACGCCATTCCATGCCAATCATTGGTGCCGGACTTGGTGGTTACGTCGATGGTGCCACCGGCGCTATGGCCATTTTCCGCTTCAATGCCATTTATGGAGATAATGCTCTCCTGCACGCCATCTGGGTTGGGGATGTAGGCGACTTTTTGTCCGAGTCCCAGTGGAATGCCGTCGAGTAGAAGTTCGTTCTTTAGATTTGTACCGCCGCCCAAGTCCACACTATTGGCGGACCATGACTGGTAAGGCTGTGCTTCCCCGCGAGTGTTAATGGCCTGTGGCTCGATCAACGACAACTTAAAGGGATTGCGGTCCAGGCGCGGCGTATCGTTCGCCATTTTCGTATCGATGGTGAGATTACTACTAGCGTTGTTGAACTCCACCGATCCTGCTTCCGCGTTGACCGTCACGCTCTGTTGCAGCCTTCCGGTGTTCAATATGGCGTTGATGGTCACGTCGCCGCCGGATTGCACCTGGAAACTCGGCTGTTCGAACGGCGGAAAGCCCGCTGCGTTTACTACCACTGTGTAGTTGCCCGGAATCACCAGGTCGAATAAATAGATACCGGAACTGCTGGTTTTTCTTACAGTATTGACGCCGGTATTTACGTTTGCCAACGTGACCGTGGCGTCAGGAACGACGCCTCCGCTCGCATCGGTAACAAGTCCTTGTACTGTTGCGCGGCTGTTTTGGCCAAACGTGCTGAAACTCAGTAGAGCCAGCAAAAGCAACGCGGCGTTGACCGACATGGTCAAAAATTTGATCGACTTCATGGATTCTCCCTCACGAAAACTAAACCCCACGGCGGCCGCACTTTAGCGACAGGCCGGTACTGTACAGAGAGTGCCGTCCCGAGCCATTCGAGTCAAGCAATTAACGGTTAATTAACACGGCCGCCGAGGGCGGTCGGTTAACCGCGCTAGGAAATGCAGAAGTTTACGTAAATTTCGGCGTTAACAGTCTACTACCGGAGGATTTAACGGGTGGGTTGCGCCTGATAACGGCTCAGCAGGGCGCCGCCGATGGCCCCAAGGACAAGCCAGAAAATGCCTATTGTGGCTAACGATGCGAACTCGAATTTGTGAACGATCGAAATGGGGACCACGTGGTTTGGCATCGCAAGCGGCGGACCGATGAGATGAGGCAATACGATACAAGCAGTACCGGCGATTCGGAAAAGCCAAATCCGACGCTGTCCGCGAGCGCTCCCAAAGAGCAGCCACAAGCCGGCGGCCGTGGCTGCGGCTGTGCCGGCCCACCAGAGTTGCCGGTCCTGTAAATCCGCCACCGGAACTCCTGGCGGCTGGGGCGGCAATCCAAGCGCGGGAGCCAGTCCGACACAGGCAAACGCGGCCAATCCCAGAAGCGCGCCGCGCTTGAGATCGGTAGGGATTCCGGCGAAGCCGATTACTCCGAAGAGCACCGCCGCATAGCCGATGCCGCTGAGCATATTGGCGAGCGCCGTGAGCGAGGTGCGCTGCCAGCCGTTCGACGGCTGCCAACCTTCCTCTTCGTGCATGCCCATGGCCGCATGCGCACTGGCCTCATAGGTTTCGGCAACCTCAATGAGGGGGATTACAGTAAAGTGCTGGATGGCGAAGGAGGCCAGCCCGGCGATTGCCCCGGACAGCAGGGACACCACCATCAATTGCCGGAACTTACTCAAGCCGCCTCAATGGCAGGGAAAACCGTTGGCGTGGCGCGTATCGTGAGTGGCGTTGTGCGCGGCGGGCAAGGTGGAAAATCCCACGCCGTACAGCACGAATAACCCAAATAGGAAGACCGCCACAGCCTGCCACCGGTCAGTAGCAGCCCAAACCCGGACGCCGGAAGTGTTGATTGCTGTGTTGAGAGCGGGGGATGTTTGCATAATCGGTTCCTCGAAAGAGATTCGTTCGGAGTTTAGCATGACACCACTTCGATTGACACCAAATGCCGTGCCATGTTACGGTGAGGTTTCCTCAGGTGCCCGATGGGGCATAACAGGGAAGTCCGGTGAAAAACCGGCGCGGTCCCGCCACTGTAAGGAGTCACAGCCGTTTTCTTCGGAAGCCACTCGGTTCTAATCAAACCGGGGAAGGCAAGAAGCGGTGGGTAGGATGTTCTACCTGAAACTCTGAGCCAGGAGACCTACCTGGGGGTATGACGACAACGCTTTCTGCGGAGAACGG
>DATHIZ010000401.1:0-10007 GCA_035316385.1 Bryobacteraceae bacterium
GGAGAACTTCAAGTTTTCCAAAGATCCGCAATTCGTGGAGAAAGTGCGAGACATCGTGGGCTTGTATTTAAATCCACCGGATCGCGCCATCGTACTATGTGTGGACGAGAAGAGCCAAGTACAGGCACTGAATCGGACCGAACCGATTTTGCCGCTGGCGCCGGGCGTTCCCAGCCGGCAGTCACACGATTATGAACGGCACGGGGTAACGTCACTATTTGCGGCTATGGACGTAGCTTCCGGCGTCACCATCGGCAGTTGCTATCGCCGCCACGGGCACCAGGAGTTTTTGCGGTTTCTCAACGAGATCGACCTCAATCTTCCCGCTGGGTTCGACGTGCATCTGATCATGGACAATTACGGCACTCACAAGGTTGCTAAGGTTCGCAGTTGGTTGGCGCGGCATCCGCGCTATCAAGTTCACTTCACGCCCACCAGCGGAAGTTGGCTCAACCTGGTGGAGCGACTTTTCGCAGAAATCACCGAGCGCTGTGTTCGGCGCGGCAGTCACACCGCCGTTCGTGTGTTGGAGAAAGCTATGCTTGACTACTTGAATCAGCGTAACCAGCACCCCAAACCCTTCACCTGGACCGCCGACGCTGATTTGATTCTTGGCAAAGTTGAGCGACTTTGTAAACGCATTTCTCACTCAGCACACTAGACTAGATGAAGCAATATTTCTCGCGCACAATAACAGCGGCCGCACTTCGCAATAGGCAAGAATTTGGTCACCGGCAACCCAGGGGGTATTCGACGACACTGGCGCTACTCACGACAACCTTGTCACGGAAAATGACATGCGCCTCAATCCTTTTGAATGCGGCATCACGCTGACTTCGCACACGCCCGCTACCCTCACTGGATCGGCACCTCCGCTCGGAGTTTTCCACAACACCATCTCAGAGAACGAATCTGTCCGTAACGGGCTCCAAGGCGCGGGTGCGGGAACCGGGATGTTCGCGTCCGTTCCGGGTGCTCAGACCTACGGCAACGTCGTCATCGACAACCGGCTGATCGGCAACGATCAGGCTGGAGTGGCCATGCACAGTCATACGCCCAACCAGATTTTGGACGACAACAAGATCATTGGGACCTTCATCTCAGGCAATCATGCCGAGACCGGTGACGCCGCGACTGCCGGACCGACCGGCATGAATGTCTTCGGCGTGTCGCCCGTGAAGGACACGATGATTCTCTAGAATGTTATTGAAGATGAAGCTTTCGCGATCGTGGTTAATACGCCGGCACAGGTGGATATCCATCTCAACTCGTTTTGCGGACCAGGGCGTGGGTATCGATAACCTGGGAACCGGTACGGCCAACCCAACCGAAAACTGGTGGGGTTGCCGCCAGGGACCGGACTCAGGAGCGTGCGCTTCGGCAGGCGGACCGGAAATCAATTCCACTCCGTGGCTTAGAACAGCTCCCCGGCCGTCTGTCTCAGAAAGGAAATAGATGAGTGCGGCCGCCAGGCTGCTCCCGTCTTTCTGTTTCCTGCTTTCCACAGGCCCACCACTTGATTACTGGCATGGAAAGCCGGGGTGCGATGCTATTGTTTCACTGCGATTGCTGAAATTTCGATTTTTGCATCGTCTATTAAACGCGCAACCTGTACAGTTGCCCGCGCGGGTTTTGGATCCGGCATAAGCTTCTTATAGACATCGTTCATTTTTGCTACTTCGTTCACGTCAGTGACATAGACCGTTACGGAAACGATGTCAGTCATACGAAAGCCTGCCTTTTCAATGACCTTTTTTACGGCAGCTATTGCATTCGTAGTTTGTACAGTGATGTCCGTGCCGGTCACTTTGCCGTGCGAATCAGGTCCCTGCTGGCCCGCGATGTACAGCGTGTTGCCGGCCACAACTCCCTCGCTGAACGGCATGCCGTTGGTAAAACCGATGGCCCGCTTTTGGGCAGAAGCACTGCCTCCGGCAACAAACGTCATCAGGGCGGTTAGTAAGAGGCACCGCATTGCCATTTGCGAATATTCATTCTTCATCATTTGGTTCCTGTGCCAATTGTCTTATATCTGTAAACTCAGGGCTTATGTGTAACTGATTGCCAACCCGTATTTGTGCACCTAAGCCGCATGACTCCCCAAGTGACCTCTGCTCCTTCCTTTTGCGGAGATCCCTTCCAATCACATCCAGGCTGCGCGGATCGCCTTTCTGTGCGAGCAGCCGAACCAGCCGGCTTGTTGGAAACTCGATTCCCCAATCTGGCTCTGCATCCACGTCTTCATATTTCAGAATGCGGAAGTCGGAAGTCGGAAAATAACTGCAAAGCTTCGTTATTCCCAAGAACGCCTCCTGTTCCAATTAAGCGGTAACGCCTGGTGTCACGTTGAAAATTCTCGATTACCACGACGCCGCCGTTTTTTAGGCTATCCTTCACGCGGCCGAGAATTTCCCGGAACGGCTGATACGTTAATACGATGAGATCCCACCGGTCCGAACCAAAATTAAATTCCTGATCGCTTTGCACAAAGGTCGTTAGAGATAAGCCCATCCGCGCAGCTTTTTGATTGGCTTGTTGTACACCAGCTCCCGCGATATCGAAGCCAGTGACTTGCCAACCGTTCCGAGCCAGACCAAGCGCATTGCGGCCATTCCCCATCCCAACATCAAGCGCACGCCCCGGTTTCCGATTCTTGATGCACTCCACAAGAAAGCTGTTCGGCTGTTGATTGAATCTCGGTGGTTCGGCGGGATCGTATGCACCCTCATAGGTATCCCGGTTTCTTATGTCCCGTTCGGCTTGTGTGCCAGGCACTTGGGCGGCAACCGACGCGAGAACAAGTACGGCAAGACTCAGGCAAGCAATCCGCATCGCTCCAGCATAAGATGACGGCCTTGCCAGCCGTTCGTCCGAGGCCGAAATCTTCGCGAGAGCTTCTGTTTCCTATAGAAGACAAAAAAGGGTTAGCATCAAAGCAAGGCTCTCTGCCGCAGGGGGAGAAAAGAATGAAATTTCAAAGCGAATTGCGACACTCGAAACAGGTCGTTCGTGAGTGGGTTCGCGCCAACTTCTGTGATCAGAAGCTGGCGAGCGTTGTTGCTTTCAACGCTGACGCTAAGATGAACTTCCGGAACCCGTGTGGCTGTCTGATGGGTGTCACCTACAGCGATCGCCTCCATGACGGTCACGACTGCAACCGCGAACACTATTGGCGCGCACGCCGGCAAGATCTGGCGCAAACCCGGCGATTCGCGGCGCTATTTCCAGCGTACCGGGTCGGTAAGGCCGAGAAGGCCTACAATTTTTTAGGCTTTTCCGCCACGTTCAATAGCTGCTTCGGTGACGATCAACTCCGGCGCCGCCGCTTTTCTGCCCTTCTTCGCGCAGAGGTGCGTCGCCGCGCGCAGCTGAATGTGTTTGCGCAGGACGATACTATGGCGCTTGTGACAAGCTAGTTCAGTGAGACAGTAGCCGAATCAGAACAGTTAAGCCGCTCGACTAACCATCCACCAGTTCGAGCATCGCAGGGTCGTATCGTGTCCCAGCCACAGATCCTCTGGGCAACGCCTGCTCTATTCGTGCAATGTCGCTTTCCGTCAGACGTACGTCAGCTGCGCGGACGTTCTCTTCCAGCCGCACTGCACTGCTCGTGCCGGGAATGGGGATGACGTCAGGCCTAGTGAGCAACCAAGCGAGCGCCAGTTGCGCCGGCGTGCAATCTTTTTCGCTCGCAAGCTGGCGCACGCGATCCGCAATCGCCAAATTTTTGTCAAAGTTCGCGCCCTGGAAACGGGGATTGTTGCGACGCCAGTCATCCGGCGCGAGGTCGTCTACCGTTCGGATCCGTCCAGCGAGAAAGCCACGGCCCAAGGGACTGTACGCGACTAACGCGACGCCCAGATCGTGCAGCACCGGCAAGAGCGCGTCCTCGGGCTCACGGGACCACAGCGAGTACTCGGTCTGCACCGCGGCAATTGGATGTACTGCGTGCGCGCGCCGGACAGTAGCGGACGAGACTTCCGACAGGCCGAGATGCCGAACCTTTCCGAGCCGCACCAGCTCAGCCATCGCGCCAACAGTCTCCTCAATGGGCACCGACGGGTCGACGCGGTGCAGGTAGTACAAGTCGATGTAATCGACGCCGAGACGGTGCGCGGTGTCGAGGAGCGATCCCCAAATCCAGCGCGCGGTGAAGCAGCGCAACCGCCGCATTGTCGTCCTGCACGCTGCTGGTGTACACGTCGGCAATACCGATGCTCATACAACCGAGCCCGAGCGCCGAAACGCCCGGGCCTGAACGACCAATTGTTCGTTGTTCCATTCCTCAGTTTTAGCTCATGACTTAGAACAAGCGACTTCGGGCAATTGCCCTTCCCTGCCTTGCAGCCAACGCAGCGATCCGGGCGTCGTGAGAATCTCGCCAGTCTCCAGCAGCGTCTTGATTCCGGAAAGGATCATAGGCCAGCCGCCGTAGAGCTGATTGTTGGCGTCCTCGCGCAACTGATCGTGCGTGACCTTGAGCAGGCAAGAATCGCCAACCGGCTCAATCTCCCACGTCACTCGCGAAGTCCCTTCGCTTTTCACGTCCTCGCCCCAGAGGGCCCTGAAGCTCTGGACGAGCCGGCGCGGCGGATCTACCTCCAAATTTTCGCCCTCAAAAATCGGCGTTTCGCCGCCGACGCCCTCATAGCGGGAGCCGGTTGTCCAGCCGGAGGTCACCACTGCTCCGAAGTTATATTTGCGCCTCATTTCGGTGTCGATTATGGCCTTCCAAAGACGCTCAGGTGTGGTCTTAATGTAGATTTCGAACACTTTTTCCATCGTTTTGTTCTCCATTTGGTGTTTGAGGCCGCTCAGCGCGGCGACCCATGGTTCGGTGTATTTGCTGACCCACCGGTCGTGGATGAGCCGGATGGGAATAGCATTCAGGAAGTGCAATTTCTCGCGCCCGCGCCGCCTGGTGACGACGAGGCCCGCCTCTTCAAGCAACTTCAGGTGTTTCATGACACCGAAGCGCGTCATCGGCAGGCGCTCCTCAAGCGCACTCAATGTCTGCCCATCGTTTTTGAAAAGTTCGTCGAGCAGGCTTCGACGTGTCGGGTCCGCGAGGGCTCGGAACACGTCATCCATGCCTCGATGATAGGTGACTATTTGGTCACATGTCAAGCCCCTTTTTGGCCGTTTTGTATAGTTTATGGCCGTTTTGCACATGATAAGCTGTGCCGATCCATCATGAGCATTCCCGGCAGGCAAGCATGGCGACGCCTCTTGTTGCTTGCGGCTCTGTTACCCAGCGGAGTATTTGCCCAGGCTTATTACGCGAATCCCAAGGTGTGCGCGGGCTGCCATCCCGCAATAGCGAAAACTTACCGGCAGAACGGAATGGGCCGGTCCTTCTCCGCTCCGAAGCTCGAAATCCTGATCGAAGATTTCACCAAGAACAACACGTATTACCATGCAGCGTCCGATACCGATTACCAGATGCTACGCAGGGGCGACCGGATCTTTCAGCGACGCTATCAGCTCGGTTTTGATGGCACAGAGCTTTGGGGCAGTCGGCACTGACTGTGGATCAGGCGGCTGCCATTGCACCGCTGAAGCGAGCCCTCGCCATCGATCCGGAGCTGCCAACGGCGCACAACGGGATCGGGATCGCGCTGGCGCAGGGCGGAGATCTTGCCGGAGGGGAAGCGGAATTACGCGAAGCCGCGCGCATTCTGCCGAACTACGGAGAACCGCACGGCAACCTGGCAAATCTCCTCGCCTGGAAGCAGGACTTCCGCCAGGCGGTTTATGAATTTGACCTGGCGCTGCGGCTGCAGCCGGGCGATGCGTCCGCGCGGTTCAATTATGGGTGCATGCTGAACGGAATGCGCCGCTTCGACGAAGCGCGGGTCCAACTGGAGGCGGCACTCAAGGTGAACCCGAAAATGGCCTAGGCTCACGACTTGCTCGGGACCCTGCTAGAGCGCAAGAGTCTGGTCGATGATGCGCTGAAGGAATACCGGGAAGCCGTGCGGCTGCAACCCGAGCTGAGCCATGCACAACTCAATCTGGGTGCAGTTCTGATGAATCGCGGCGATAAGGCCGGCGCGGAGGAGCACCTCCATCTAGCGGCGAAAAGTAGCGACCCGGACATCCGGCAGATGGCCGAACAACTGCTTCAGGAACTTACTTTGAAGATGAGATAGGCGTCCGCCGGGCCTACCGCGCGGTGCCGCCCGCGATGGCGAAGAACCCTAGTTGAAGAAAGTCTCCGGATTCTTCGAGTTCCGCTAATCCTCGATACCATTCTTCCACTTCAGCCAGTGTTGCTTTGCCGGCTTCAACGGCAGCACAAAGCGCCCCGTGGGTGAATGAAGACAGAACTCATATAGCGTCGGCACTGCCATGGAATCGCCTGTGATGTCCCCGAATCCCGCGGGCACGGACCAATCGCGGCAATTCCCGGCCAGAAGTTGGGTGAACGCAGGCGTCCGCCACCAACGACGTCATCTTACGTGTCAGTACACGGTCCTTGCCGGTTATTGCGGAACAGTCGAAATCTCCGTCAGAGATCACGTGCGACCGCCGGGGTTAGCGACGCGCTACATCTCCGCGATCGCCTTCTCGCGGTCAGTCACGTAGAGCAGGACGCGCTCCATTCGCACTGCGTCGAATGTCGCATCAGCATAAGGAAGAGCATAGGCGCCGCCAATCGAAAACTCGACATTGTTCCTGCCCTGGATGCGTGCCGTGGCTTCCGCGATCATTACCTTGCTGATATCCACTCCGCAGGCCACTCCCCCGGGGCCAACAAGGGCGGCCATCTCTCCGACGGCCGTTCCGATGCCGCAGCCGACATCCAGCACGCGCTCTCCCGGTCGAATGCACATCCGGCTAAAGCTCCGGGCGCGGGCTTCCTTGATCCCCGGCACGCGGTCGACGATCTCCAAGAACTCGATAGAATACTTCGGGTTGACGGAACGATTCAGTTGGGCAAAGCCTCCTAGTTGTTCAAAAGACGTTATTCAAAAGACCGTCGTTTGGCGAGCCCGGGGGCTGGAGTGGATCGGAGGTCGATTCTTTGAGGATTCCTGCCACCTACATAACACGCGTACAGCCGGTTTATTCTTCCGCCGTTTCATTGAAGTATTTTGAGGGTCCATACAATATTTCGGCAGCTAATCCGTCTACATGAGTGGATGGAAGAAGTGCTAGGCATCGACGGAATCACCACCGACCAGAACCGGCGGATCTCCGAGGCCATTGCGCGGGAACAAGCCCGGCTGCGCCAATTCATCCGCAAGCGCGTGCGCGACGACGGTGACGCGGAAGACATTTTCCAGGAAGTTTTCTACGAACTTATAGATGCTTACCGGCTGATGAAACCGATGGAGCAAGTCGGCGCCTGGCTCTTTCGCGTGGCGCGCAACCGGATTATAGACCTGTTCCGGAGCAGGCGTCCCTCCGTTTTAGGAAACGACTCCCTGCGCGCTGCTGAAGACGGCGAGGCGCACCAGTGGGAAGACTTGCTCCCTTCGCCGGACGCGGGACCCGAAGCGGCTTATGCGCGCCGCGTATTGCTCGAAGAACTGGATGCCGCGCTGGAAGACTTGCCGGAAGAGCAGCGCGACGTTTTTGTGGCACACGAAATAGAGGGCCGCAGCTTTAAGGAGTTGAGCGACGCGACGGGCATCAGCGTGAATACGCTGTTGTCACGGAAACGGTACGCCGTTCTGCACTTGCGGCACCGGTTGCGAGCCATTCATAACGAGTTTGGAAAGAGTTGAGGCGTAAGGGATGAAAAGATACCGCTTTTTGAGGGGATTGAAGATCGCGTTGTTCGCGGTCCTAGCCGTGGCGGCCATCAGTTTCTTTGTGATGAGCCTTTGGAACGTTTTAATGCCGGACATCTTTGCCGTTCGAGCTATCAGCTTCTGGCAAGCACTAGGGCTTTTAATATTAAGCAAAATTTTGTTCGGAGGTTTTCGCCCCCATGCCGGAGGCGGCACGCGTTGGCGCAGGCGCATGATAGACCGTTGGGAACAGATGACACCGGAAGAGCGGGAGAAGTTCAAGCAGGGAATGCGGCGCGGCTGTGGTTCCCGCCAAAACGCCGAAGTGCCAAACAGGGAGGCAGAGGCGCAAGCATGAGTATCATTCATTTCGCCAAAATCGAACTGGCCGCAGCGATCGCCAGAGGTGTGCGCCAGTGCGTAGTGATCGGTTCGCCGCCGCTGCTGTGTGAGGCGCTTAAGAACTCTCCGGACCAAACATTGCATGTGTTTGCGGTGGATGAAGATCAGCTTTCGGATTTGCCGGCTACCTTCGTCCCAACACAGTTCGCGTCCGAAACGCTTGGTGCGGCACTTGAAAAATCGGAATTCGACAAACTGAAGGCAAGCCTGTTCGTCTGGCTTGGTGGCGCGGGATATCGCACTGTTGAGGCCGCCGTTGCCAGTTTTGCCTTTATCGCTTCGCTGCCCAGAGGGAGTGGGGTGCTGCTTGATTATGCAGTGGAGCGCTCCTCTCTCGGGTCGCTGACTCACAGCGCTCTGGATGCGCTCACTAGCCGCATATCGGTGGCCGGCAGCAGCGTTAAATATCTTATTCAACCGTCAGCAGTGGCGGCGATGCTCCGCAATGTTGGCTTTCAGCAGATAGAAGACCGGCAGCAGGAAGAACCGCCGTTAAGCGGCGGACACCTGGTCAGCGCGGTGGTCTAACCGCCGACCGCGCACCGGCGCGCAGTATTCACGCGAAAGTAACGTTCTCGCAGTGGCAGAGTAACTGGTTAGTGCTAGGCTTCCTGTTTACCGTGTATATCACGCGGCACACCCGGGGAGACAAATAACCAAGTGAAGCAAACGCACGCACACCGTTTCGTGATCGTTGCATTATTTCTGATTACTGCAGGATAAATTGCCGCTCATAAAAACAAGTCGTGCGCATTCTCGTTGTTCCTGTTCACAGTTCCTGGAAATGCCGCCCAGGCAGATGCCCTACGAGTATCTTCTCTCCCGCGTCGACGCCGGCACGCTCAATTTTTGACCTGTCGCTGCTTATGCTCACAGCTACGGCTATCGTATTTGTCGCGGTATTCAGTTTACTAGTTTACTCGTCTAGGCCGCTATCAAACGGTTTCTCTTTTCGCCTACTCGTTCTTTGCAAAAGCACGCCGCGTACCGCGACTCACGCACCCAAAGGGTTATCTGAGTTGCGTGAACAAAGGAGTTGTGAGATGAGGGCTGCTGTACTACCTGTTATGCGTTGAATCTTTGACGTCAAGACGGAATGCGAACTGACGCTGGGACCTACTTCCTCGAGAATGCCTACCCATCTGCCTTATGATTGGAGCGTGACGGAGAGGTTTAGTCCTTCCAACCGAGTCCGCTCAGTCCGCAAGCAATCGATTTTCAGACGATTTGGTAGCGCTAGCGGGGATGGAAACCGTTTCGAGCCATCCGAGGCAATCCGAACCAGTCGCAACCAGCTGATTCCAGTTGGATGCTGGTCGGTCTATTCTGCCCAATGACCCCCACGGAAGCCCCGCGTGTGATCAACACTGAGACGGCGCGGGTTGGGAGCGGTTTTGGACTAACTGTCTGCGCTTATGACGGACACTCCCAAGCGCCCGTATGGCACCAGCCGTTCGTCACCGTCGGGCGCATCGGTAATTAGATAAGTGAGCGCTTTTACCGGTGCCACAACATAAGGCAAAGCCGTTCCTAGGTTGTCCGCGATCACCAGGCCGGCCGCTTCGGCCGAGTTCGCGATCATAGAGCGCTTGATGTGGGCCTCCTCAAAATCCGCGATGCTAAGGCCCACCTCGGGATGAACGCTGCACACACCCAGGAAACAAACATCCGCGTGAAAGCCGCGCAACTCCTCCATTGCGGCCGCCCCGACCGTCACCTGCGCCGGGCACTGTCACATTGCGGTGTGGAAGACGTTGTATGGGCTTAGAAAGCGTGCTGAGTGCGGCGGCGCCGAGCCGGAGCGGTAGGTATTCAACGCCGATGTCAGGCTGCGATGATCTCCTGCCATGTCTCCAATCGACGCTG
>DATHIZ010000402.1:0-4356 GCA_035316385.1 Bryobacteraceae bacterium
ACCAGCAAATTTCTCCTGCGTGGACAGTCACAACCCAAGGAAGGACAGGCTCCCGAAGCTGACAATCGCGACGACCAGGCCCGCGCCGCTTAGCAGCATCAGCGATAACGCCACCTCGGTGACTACGATTATGGCTGCGGAAGCGGCGCAACCACGGGCTCGCCGAACTCCCGCGCTCGGACCCCTTCATGGCGCCGCTGGTCTCAGCCCGCACAGCCTTCAGTACAGGTGCTATTCCGAAGAGAAGCGCCGTGAGCAATGTGGTGGCTGCGGCAAATACGGGGACACCGCGATCCAGTGGAATCTGTGTCACTTCTGGAATGCTCAGATTCTCCACATCAGTGGGAAAAAGCGCCAACAGCAGATGCGTTCCGGCGGGCGATAGCATTATCCCGGCTGCTCCGCCAATCGCTGCTTTCGGCCGCAAATTGCCTCAGCAGTCGCAGCCGCGTTGCACCCAGGGCCAATCGTACGGCGGTCTCTTTTTGCCGCTCCGCGTTGCGCCAGCGCCAGTCCGGCGGTGTTCGCGCACGCAATCAGCAGCACAAAGCCTGCGGCGCTCATGAGAATGAGCAGTGGCTTGCGGATGTCGCCGTCCAGTTGCTCACGAAGAGGCGTCAGAACGACGCGGTGTCCTTGCTTGAGCCGCCCGAGAATGCGCACGTATGTGTGGTCGAAGTCAGCGAAGGACGCCGGCTATGTTGGGAGCGGAATGAAATGTCGCGCGCCAGAGGTGGTGGCTCAGGGGCGCTACCTTCGGGCCTCCCGGTCTGTCCTCCTGGGCCGTATAAACTCGCCCGATCTGCGGTTCAACACCAAGAATGTGGAGATAGTTCGCCGACACAACATATCCGATCAGAAATTGTGGCGCCCCCTCGCCTGTGAGCGTTTTCTGGACGTCATACGACGGAGCTAGGTCGTCGAAGACGCCACTCCTTTGCTTCCAGTTCGCGAAGTCCCCTGCGGTGCTCGGTAGCGGTTTATTACCCCGTGCGGGATTCGCTGTCCAAACCGCCACAATGCGGTCCGGTTCCCGGGGCACAATGGGCGAATTGTCTCCGGATTGCGCGTCATTCGGGTGCAAATTCGGAAATGATCAGAGAAGCTCCGAGTCTCTCAGGTCCGCCGGGGACGTATGGCTAAAAATCCTCGGAGAACATAAACTCGGGCCAGTCATACTTCGGCACGTCGCACTGTTGAGTACGGACGGTCCAAGCGCCTACGTGCGCCGTCGTAAAATTCAAAAGAGGGCGCCCGCTCGCCTTGCGCCACTCGCCACTGGTAAAACGCTTGAAACGACTAATTCAATACCTCTATCTCTGCGCCATCACTTTCCTTCTTCCCACCTGTTTCGCTCAGCACAATCCACCAAGTCAGGGCCGCGAAATTACCAAACTTTACAAGGAAAACTGCGCCAGTTGCCACGGTCCTGAAATGACCGGCGGCGCCGCGCCAAGCCTCGTCAATAAGTCAGTGGACGACGTCAAAGCCACCCACAGCATTCGCGACGGTCATTCCACCCTGCAGCACGCCTTCAACGACGCCGAAATCCGCGGCCTCGTCATTTACATTCGCGAACGCGCCGCCGCCTACGAGCGCGACCATACCAAATACAACTCGCCCACCCCCGGCATCGCTGTCCAGTCCGAAAAAGCTGTCTTCAAACTCGAGCCGATCATCGAATCCGGCCTCGACGTTCCGTGGGCCGTCGCTTTCCTGCCCGACGGACGAATGCTGGTCACCGAACGCCCCGGACGCCTCCGCGTGGTCGAGAATGACAGACTCCTGCCTGAACCCATACATGGAATGCCCGCTGTCTATGGGGGCGAAGGTGGTCTCCTCGATGTAGTGCTCCACAACGACTGGCTCTACCTTTCCTATGGGAACAAAAGCCCCGACGGCCAGGGCATGACGGCGATCATCCGGGGTCATCTCCGTAACGGGGAATTCGTCGATCAGCAACAAATCTTCAAAGCCGATCCCGCCCTCTACCGTCCCGGCGGCCAGCGCTTTGGCTCGCGTTTGGTCTTTGATAACCAGGGCCACCTCTTCTTCTCCATAGGCGACCGCGCTGCCCCCGGAGATGAACAGGAGCTCTCTCACCCGAACGGCAAGATCTATCGAGTTAACGAAGATGGCAGCGTACCGTCGGATAACCCTTTCCTCAATCGCGACGGAGCGATCAAAGCCATCTGGAGCTATGGCCATCGCAATCCCCAGGGCCTCTCCTTCAGCCCCATTACCGGCGAACTCTGGGAAGCCGAGCACGGTCCCCGCGGCGGCGACGAACTCAACATCATCGAACCTGGCCACAACTATGGGTGGCCCGTTATCACCTACGGCATGAATTACGACGGAACTCCCATCACGGGTCACACCGCGCAAGCCGGCATGGATCAACCCATCACCTACTGGGTGCCTTCCATCGCCGCTAGCCCCCTCGTCTTCTACACCGGCAGCCGCTTCCCCGCATGGAAAAACAATCTGTTCCTCGGAGCCCTCGCCGCCCAGGAACTTCGCCGCATCACTATCGAAGGCCGCAACGTGACCGGCCAGGAAATCCTCTTTAAAGGAATCGGCCGAGTCCGCGATATCGAAAATTCGCCTGACGGTTACCTTTACGTCGTCCTCAACCAACCGGATCGAATCCTACGCCTTGTCCCCGCCACGAACTGAACCCGCTGCGAAATGGGGTGTGATCTTCTCCGCGCCAAACTGATCGATCAGGTACTGCAATAACGGCGTCGAGACATTCGCTATATCACGAGAAAATCGAAGGTTTCGTCAGGATCGGCCGCAAGGACTTGGGCTGCGTGGTCACGGTGATGCTTCGGAAAGCTGGTAATGCCGCTCATTGCAACTTCGCGTATTCCGCCTCGGTTTGCCGGAAGATCGGAACGCCGAAGTAGGCGTCTTTCCAGAGTGTGAGGAAATGCTGATAGGCGATCTTTGCCTCGGTTTTCTCTCCCGCCAAGACAAGCTCTCTGCCGAGTTGCAGGTGCGCAAGGCCGCCTATGGGATGGCTACAACGATTCAGGGGTAATAGAGAATCTTCTGAAACTCTGCGGCGGCTTTGGCGCCCTGGTGCAAGGCAACATACGCCGCGCTATGCACGTAAACAGGATAAAGTGCCCCAGCGGTGCCACTAACCTCAACCGCGGCGCGATCAATAAGGTGAACGGGACTATCTACGCCTTCAATGACAGGACAAGTAGCGAATGACCCCACCAGTTTTGTAAGCAACTTCGACCCCGCCACCGGGCGAGAATGTCGGTAATGAATTGATTCTGTCCAGATTGTCGGCGATTCGACAGTTGGGCTTGCGAAACACGCTTTCCGGACAACGGCCGCGCCGCAACTCGTCTAATCCGGAAACCGGGCACATTTCAGACAAGGCTAGTTAACGCCAGAACACGGAGCAACAGCAACCTGCGGGCAAATGAGAATGTCCCTTCTCGCCGCATTCGACTAACAGAGACGATAGAGGTGCTGACTTTCTCAGACCAATTTATTCGTGACGGAGCGCCGTGAGCGGATCGATATGCGCCGCGCGGATGGCCGGCGCAAAGCCGGCCAGGAGAAGCGTGGCGATCAGGATGCCTACGGCCGACAACGCGGAGAGCGGGTCGGCCGGTTGAATACCGAAGGTGAAGGACCTAACGGTCGATAAAAGGCTCCAGCAGCAGAGCAGGCCAATCGCAAGTCCGGCGGCCGTGACCGTTAAGACTTCACGTAAGATCATCCACAAAATGCGCCGGCGTTCCGCGCCAAGCGCCATGCGGATGCCAATTTCATTGGTGCGCCGGGAGACGGCATACGCCATCGTGGCATAGAGCCCGACACACGCAATGGCCAGAGCAAGAACGGCGAAGGCCGTGCACAGATCGGCAAAAGTTAGCTCTTGCGTGATGGTGCTGTCGATGCGTTGGGTCTGGGTCAGCATCCCGGTGACCGGAATGGTCGAAGCGGCATCGTGAACCACTTTGCGAACCGTGTCGGCCAGAGCAAGCGGGTTGCCGCGCGTGCGCAGTTCGAAAATGATGGCGGTCGTGGGGTGATGGTCGGCATTCTGTAGATAGGAGATATAGGCGACGGGCGGGATCTCCTCTTTCAGCGAGTTGTAACGCGCATTTTTGGTGACGCCTATAATCGTGACGCTATGCGCCATGTCGTTCAGACCGAATGTCTGGGCAAGAGGATTTCGGTTCCGTAAATACTTGTCGGCAAAGACCTGGTTGATGACGGCTACGGCAGGGGAGCCGACTACATCGCGCGAATCGATGGGGCGGCCGAACACGACGGGGAGTTGCAAGGTGTCAAAAAAACCGGGACCAACGGAGACGTAGGCGACCGGGG
>DATHIZ010000403.1:0-2673 GCA_035316385.1 Bryobacteraceae bacterium
TTCCTATGACCCAGATTTGGATCTGATCTACTATGGCACCTCGAATCCGAGCCCTTGGAATGCCGAACAGCGTCATGGCGACAACAAATGGACCTGCACACTATTCGCACGGCGTCTCGACACCGGTGAGGCAGTGTGGGCTTACCAGATCAATCCGCACGACGATCACGACTACGACGGAGTCAATGAGAATATCCTGCTCGACTTGAAGATTAATGGTCAAACGCGCAAGGTGCTCGCCCATCCGGATCGAAACGCGCGCATGTATCTTATCGATCGCGCGACCGGCGAAGTTTTGTCAGCCGAGCCCTTCGCTCACCAAAATACAAGCGAATCGGTAGACCTGAAAACCGGAAAGATAAAATATGCCGCGGACAAGAGCACCGGGTTCAAAACAGTTCGCGATATCTGCCCCGCGGCGCCGGGAGGCAAAGACTGGCAGCCGTCGGCCTTCTCTCCGCGCACCGGACTACTCTATATCCCTCACAACAACTTGTGCATGGAATTTGAAGGCATTCAGGCGAATTACATCGCTGGAACGCCATTTGTAGGCGCGAATGTCCGCATGTATGCCGGTCCGGGTGGAAATCGCGGTGAATTCAGCGCGTGGGATCCGGTGAGTGCGAAGGCTATCTGGACGATTAAAGAAATGTTTCCGGCTTGGAGCGGTACCGTCGTCACAGCCGGAGACGTGGTGTTCTACGGCACGATGGACGGATGGTTTAAGGCGCTTGACGCCCATAATGGTTCGCTCTTATGGCAGTTTAAGGTCGGCTCCGGAATCATTTCGCAGCCTGTTACATACAAAGGTCCCGATGGTAAACAGTATGTCGCGGTTTTAGCGGGCGTCGGTGGATGGTCCGGCGCCACGGTTGCCGGAGGGTTGAACCCCAAAGACGGCACCGGCGCGCTTGGCTTCGCAAACGCAATGGCCGACCTGTCTAAACATACAACTCCAGGCGGAATGCTCTATGTATTTTCGTTGCCTTAGTGCGTTATTGCTCTTCGCCCTGCCGGCACTCTGCGCGGACGGGCGCGTTCTTCGTGTTTGCGCGGATCCGAACAACCTTCCCTTCTCGAACGAAGCGGGTGGCGGATTCGAGAATCGCCTCGCGGAACTGATCGCCAGCGATCTCAAGGCCCAAGTGAAATACACATGGTGGTCCGAACGCAGATCCTTTCTCAAAAATTCGTTGAACGCGGGACTTTGTGACGTCGTACTCGGCGTTCCGTCATCGCTCGATACGGTTTCCACCACGGCGCCGTATTTTCGTTCGACGTATGTCTTCGTATCACGCGCCGATCATGCCCTGCAGGTGACTTCTTTGAATGATGCGGTGCTGGACAAACTCCGAATTGGCATTCATATGGTGGGAGACGACTATACTCCTCCGGCGCATCTCTTGGCCCAGCGGGGTCTTTCGAGCCACATCGTAAGCTACAGACTTTTTGGAAAGTTCGGCGAACCTAACCCTCCAGCAAAGCTCATTGATGCGGTAGTCAATGGCGACATCGACATTGCGATCGTATGGGGTCCCTTCGCCGGATATTTCGCGAAACAGCAGAGAACGGCGCTGACCATCGCACCGGTGTCGCCGGCGCATTTCTTCTCCATTCCCTTCATCTACGACATGTCTGCGGCCGTGCGGAAAGGCGATGAGGCGCTTCGGGCGGAGATAAACAGTGCTCTCGCCCATCAATGTCTGGCGATCCATTCACTTCTTGTCCAATACGGAATTCCACTCGTGCAGGAGGAAAAACCCCGATGCGAATCCTCGCAACCGGCTGCTGCCTACTTGCACTGAGCGCTTGCCAGCGAGAGCGGCGCGATATCCGTCCTTCCCCAACGAGTGTTGCCGTGTCCGCCGATGCCAGCCGGCAAAGCGACTTACAGCCCGGCGGCCCACAAACGCAGCCTCATGTCGCGAATCCCTATGAGGGAAGCGCCTACGCCATCGCCGAAGGCAAGCGCCTCTTCGGCTGGTACAACTGCTCCGGTTGCCATGCGAATGGCGGCGGAGGAATTGGTCCGCCGCTGATCAAAGGTCAATGGATCTACGGCGGAGAACCCGCGAACTTATTCGACACCATCGTGAAGGGCCGGCCTAATGGAATGCCTTCCTGGGGTGGGCGGATCCCGGAATATCAGGTATGGCAGTTAGTGACCTTTATCCGGTCGCTGAATAATGAGGAGCCAAAATCCGCAACCCCGGTACGAAGCGACTCGATTGAGCAGGATCCGGGAACGCTTTTGCCCAAGCCCGGAGGAACTACTAAATGAAGCGCGGTGTGTTGTTGTTGCTTCCGGTTGGGGTGGCATTCGCTCAACAGTCCGCTCTTGATCCGGCCGGCCCTTACGCACATCGCATCGAGCTTCTCGGAGCATTCTTTCTTGGGCTTCTTGGCTTGATTTTTCTGGTTGTTATTATCCTGGCGCTGCTATCTCTGACGCGCCGTCACCGCGGGATCGATCAGGAGCCGCTCGAACAGAATCATCGACCCTCAGAGTCGACCGAGCGAAGATTAACTCGGACCGTAGGCATCGCGGCCGCAGTAACAGTTTTGATTTTACTCGGGCTTGTAGTAATCAGCGTCTCGGCCGGTAAAGCGACGTCAACTCCCGGAAACCCCGATCCAGCCAACGCACTGGTCATTGAAATTACAGGCACTCAA
>DATHIZ010000404.1:0-3959 GCA_035316385.1 Bryobacteraceae bacterium
TGCTCGGCGTGCGAGCCTACGCGGTGCGGCCCGATCTGCGGGCGGCCAACCACCGGCTGCTCGAATATGTCAAGAATGGCGGCGTGCTGATCGTGCAATACAATCTGCAGAACTTCGACCGCAATTACGGGCCCTACCCATTCACGCTTGGCAACGATGCGCAAAAAGTGGTGGATGAAGGCTCGGAAGTGACACTTTTGGACCCAGCCCACGCCGCATTCGCCTGGCCGAATAAGATCAGCGTGGACGATTTCAAGGGATGGGATGAGGAGCGCGGTCACGGTTTCATGCAGTCGTGGGATCCGCGCTATAAAGCGCTAGTAGAAACTCATGATCCAGGACAGGAGCCCCAGTCGGGCGGACTGCTAGTGGCGCATTACGGCAAAGGCGTTTATGTCTATGATGCCTTCGCGCTTTACCGGCAATTGCCTTCCGGCGTGCCAGGCGCCTACCGCTTGCTAGCGAACCTAGTGAGCCTGGGAAAGAACCCCGAATGGAAATGATAACCTTTTCAACTCTCAAACCGTACTATTAGGCAGAGGTATTATGCGCAGTCGTCTCAGTGTTTTCGGTTTGGCCGGTATTCTCGCGTTTGCCGCGTTCGCGAGTCCTAGTCAGGCAGCCGCGGGCAAGACAGCATTCCCTGATCCAGCCGTCGATATTCCCGCCAGTGCGGACACGGGCAAGCAGACCGCAGTCCTAGCCGGCGGCTGTTTCTGGGGAATTGAGGGCTTGTTCGAGCGCGTGAAGGGCGTGAAAGACGCGGTTTCCGGATATGCCGGCGGTGAAAAGAGTACGGCCCATTACGAAATGGTGGGCGAAGGGAATACGGGCCATGCCGAATCGGTAAAGGTCACGTTCGATCCCAAACAAGTCACGTACGGCCAATTGTTGAAGATCTATTTTTCAGTCGGCCATGATCCCACCGAGTTGAACCGCCAAGGGCCTGATAGCGGCACGCAGTATCGTTCGGCCATCTTCTATATGAATGAGGATCAGAAGAAAGTGGCCGAGGCTTACATCCGGCAGCTCGATGAAGCTCACATTTTTCCGAAGAAGATCGTCACGCAGGTTGTCCCGCTGAAAGGCTTTTATGAAGCCGAAGCGTATCACCAGAACTTCTTAGTCAACAATCCGACCTATCCGTATATCGTTTACAACGACCTTCCGAAGATTGAAGCGCTCAAGAAGCAATACCCGCAGATGTGCAAGCGGTAAAAGCTACGGCTTGGGCTTTGCGGTCTCTTTAGCCGCGTTGGCGCTTTGAGCTGGCGCGGCGCCCTCAGGCGTCACTACTTGCAGGATACGGACGAGCGACGCCGCATGGTCGTATTGACTTAGATTTCGCTCGTCGCTGGTCAGCGCTTTCCAGCGGGCTTGGATATGATAATCAACTGAAAAACTCAAATCCGCAAAGGTGTACCGCCCGTCTTTCTTGGTGAAATAGGTGCGGTGCTCTTTGGTTTTGGTATCGAGCAGATTGACAAGGGCGCCATCCAACGGCTGTCCTGAATCATCTACTACCTGGCCGGAAACGGTCCTGGACGTGGCAGGTTTGCCCTTTTTTTGAACAGCGGGCCGGTGGTTATCCAAAAACACATCGGGCTTGTGATCTGGATCGGGATCCGTCTTCTGCTGGGCGCCTGCCAGCAGCGTAAAACCAGCCGCAATTCCAACCACTAAAAACACTTGCTTTGTAAACTTCATAGCGTTAGCCAGAGAATGCCAGGGACACTTCGTATCCTATCAATTTAAAATGCGCTACGATTCGTGATCATGTCCTTCCATCAAGCCCGAGTGCTCGCGTTTGAAAGCCGCCGCGCGAAAGAAATGGGCGAACTAATACGTATAAACGGGGGCGAGCCATTTTTGGCGCCAGCCCTGGTGGAGGTTCCGCTTGAACAGAATCAAGAAGCCTTTGCCTTTGCGGACCGTCTATATACGGGCGGCTTCGACATGATGATTTTTCTGACGGGAGTGGGCGCACGGCTGTTGCAGCGCGTTTTGGTCACGCGCGAACCGGAAACCCGTTTCATCGAAGCGCTGCGCGGGTTGACCGTAGTGGTTCGCGGACCTAAGCCTTTGGCTGTATTGCGCGAATGGCAGGTACCAGTGCACGTGGCGGTTCCGGAACCGAACACGTGGCGCGAGTTGCTAACCGCCATTGTTGACCGGCCCGAGAAATCCGTGGCCGTCCAGGAATATGGGCGCAGCAACTCAGAACTCTTGGACGGGCTGGCCCGGCAAGGACGCACCGCAATGCGGGTTCCCGTATATCAATGGGGTTTGCCCGCCGATACAGCACCGCTTGCCCAGGCGCTAGCGGACTTGCTGGCGGGCCAGTTCCAGGCAGCGATTTTCACCACGGGCGTACAGATAGAACACTTTCTGGCATTTGCCGGCGAACGAGGGCAGCGCGCGGAGGCTGCAAAAGCTCTGGAGCGGGTCTTCATTGCTTCCATCGGGCCGACGTGCACGGAATCGCTGCGCGCTTGCGGCCTGGCTCCGGCGTTGGAGCCTAGCCATCCTAAAATGGGCATTCTGGTGCGCGAGGCAGCCATCGAGTATGCAGAGCGGGCATAAAATGAAGCGCCTGTTGTGTGCTCTACTGGTTTGCTTTGCCGCCGGTTTGCCAAGCGCGGCGGACGAAACCATCAGCGTAGATCCCGCGGCGGTGGCGCGGCCGTTTCCGCATTTCTGGGAGCAGATGTTCGGCTCCGGGCGCGCGGTACTGAGCTTGCGCGAGAGCTACAGAAAAGATCTGCGAACCGTCAGAGACGCCACCGGCTTGACCTACATCCGCTTCCACGCCATTCTCGACGATGAGATCGGCGTCTATGACGAAGATGCGCAGGGCAAGCCGGTTTACAACTTCTCCTATGTGGACCAGATTTACGACAGCCTGCTCGAAAACAATGTCAAGCCATTTATCGAGCTAAGTTTCATGCCGCGTAAGCTGGCGCTCAATTTAACGCCGCATGCGTTTTGGTACAAACCGCTTCCGTCGCCGCCGAAGGATCCGGCCAAGTGGGCGGCGCTGATAGAAGCGTTTACCGCACATCTGGAAACGCGCTATGGCAAAGACGAAGTCCAAAAGTGGTACTTCGAAGTGTGGAACGAGCCAAACATCGACTTCTGGAACGGCAATCCGCAGCAAGCCACATACTTCGACTTGTATGATGCAGCCGCGCGCGCCATTAAGAAAGTGGACCCCAGGCTGCGCGTGGGCGGCCCGGCCACGGCCCAAGCCGCGTGGGTAGCCGATTTCATAGCGCACTGCACGCAGAAGCATGTGCCCTTCGACTTCGTTTCGACCCATGTCTACGGGAACGATACGTCGAAAGATGTGTTCGGCAACAACACGCCCGTCGCGCGCCGCAGCATGGCGGCGCGTGCCGCGAAAAAAGTCTTCGACCAGGTACAAGCCTCGGCGGCGCCGGGAACGCCCATCATCTGGTCGGAATACAACGCCACGTATATGAACCAGCAGGAAGTGACCGACAGCGCATTCATGGGGCCTTGGCTTGCGAACCATATTCGCGAGTCCGATGGTCTTGTCACGCTGATGTCGTATTGGTGCTTCTCCGACGTTTTCGAAGAGCAGGGCGTGGTGAAGATACCGTTTTACGGCGGCTATGGATTGATCGCGGAACGTGGCATTCCCAAAGCGGCATTTCGCGCCTTTGAGCTGTTGCATAGGTTGGGCGAGAGCCGCTTGCCGGTTGATTCGGAGAACGCGCTGGTGACCAAGCGCACGGATGGCCGCCTGGTGATCGCGCTTTGGAATTACGCGGAGCCGGGTGAGAACGGCACGGCGAAGACATTCAAATTGGATATCAAAGGCGCAAAGAAGTATCGTATGCAGTCGGTTGCACCGGGCAGCGGCTCGGCGCTGGAGGCCTGGAAGCAGATGGGAAGCCCGGTTTCGCCTACGCCAGAGCAGATAAAGGCACTGGTGA
>DATHIZ010000405.1:0-3279 GCA_035316385.1 Bryobacteraceae bacterium
CTGCGAAATAGCGGCAGCGCCCTCGATGGGGAAATTCGGGGCCAGCAGCGTATGAGTGAATCCAAAGCGGAATTCATTCAATAGATTCGGGCTGATGACGTAGTTATGAGAGATTAGAAAGCTTCGGTCGTGTTCGTTGTCGACGTCATTCGGCAGAAGCGGATTGGCCACATTAGTAAGTAGGTTTTTCCAGTTAAACCGGGCGTATAACTGCTGCTTTGAATTAATCACCTGGTCGATTCTGCCGTCGAACCCGTTTGCACTGGAAGGGATCGGCTGCAGGTTTTCGTAGTTGAAACTGCCGCCGCCCGACGCCACGTTCGGCAGCGGATAGTAACTATTGAGCAGCGTGAGTGCGGAAGCATTCAGTTGCGAAACCGGAATGGTGTTATTGGCATATGGCTGTTTCGTCGTCGGGTTAAGCAGCGCGTTATTGGGAAGCGCGAGGCCGTTCAGGTTGCCGTTTCTCTCCGCCGCTGTCGGGACAAGATACTGTTCTGCCTGCGAGGTTCTCTTTCGGTTGCCCTCATAGTCAAAGAAGAAGAATGTTTTGTTGTGTCCGTCATAAAGCTTCGGAATCGACAAGGGGCCGCCGATGCTGCCGCCGAAGGTATTGAAGCGCTTTGGAGCTTTTTCATTGAAGTTGAGCACTTTCGCGTCAAGCACATCGTTCTGCAGGTATTCGAACAAGCTTCCGTGATAATTGTTGGTCCCGCCCTTGGTGGTAAAGGTTACGTCGCCGACTTGAGAGAACTCGGCGCTGTTGTTGAAGGCCGTGACCTTCAATTCCGCAATTCCTTCCACCGAAGGATACGGATTCACGCTCGCGTTGCTCTGGAAGACGTTTGCCGTTGAAATTCCGTCTACCGAGTAGCCAACCATGTTCGCAGTAGCGCCGCTCAGGGCGATATTGCCTTGGCTATCCTGCTGCACGTTCGGCGACGTAGATAGGGCGGCCAGCGGACTACTGGTGGCCGCCCGGAAATTAAGCGGCAACTGAGCAATCTGCCCTGTCCCCTTCGAATCTCCGATTACGCCGTTCTCCGTGTTTACCTGTTCCGCGGCGGAATTCACTTCGACCGTCTGGGTCTGTTCCGCCAAAGCCAGAGTGATGTCGACGCGAAGGCTCTGGCGAGCGGACAGTTCTACCTTCGTGGCTGGGGAGTTTTGAAATCCCTCCTTTGCCGCTATTAATTGGTAGTGCCCGGGCAGCAGGTTCTCAACCGCGAAGGACCCATCGCCCCCACTGATAATTTTGCGGTCTGTATTTGAATCGATACTATGGACGGTGACTTCTGCTTGCGCTAGCGCTAGCCCGGTGGGGTCGCGCGTGGTACCGCGCAGATCTCCGAAGGTGGATTGGGCATGTGCCAGTTGAAGCACGAAGCAGGTAGACAAGACCGTCGCTAAAGATAATTTCCTGGTCATAGACTGTATTGACAGTCTGGGGGAGTTGACATGGAAAAGGTGTGAAGGAGTTCGCGAGCTGCCGCTTGTTAATCAAAGCTTCATGCTGGCTCACTGTGTTTGGCGGGAACGCAGGCGGAAGGGGGACATCCAAGAGATCAGAAGGCAGACAGATAAAGAAGCTGCCAGGAACTGACAAAGGAGGTTCCTATGACGAAAAGAGTTGGAATTCTCAGTTTGATTTTGGCAGCGGGTATGGCAATATTTCAACCCGTTGCAGCACTGGCACAGGACCGCTTTTATCGCGATCGCGACTCTCGAGACCGAGATTCACGACGCGAGCGCGTCTATCGCGCGCCAGACCGACGTGATTCTCGCGGCCGCGACTGGCGCGGCTCCAACGGGCGGCGCTACCAATTCGTAGATCGCTATCGCGGAGGTTACTTCTATAACACCCCCCGCTACAACACTTACTACGGACCGGTGCGTCCTTACAACTGCCGCTAGAGACGACGGCGCAAGTGCCGGGGGCTGGACATAGGCCTTACTCGCCTATGTCCAGTTTGGGGCAGCTACACAGCGGAACGCCGGCCGGACAAGATGCTGATCAAGAACAGAATCAGGAATACGATGAAGCAAATCTTGGCAATGCCTGCCGCGGCGCTTGCAATCACGCCAAAGCCGAGCAAACCTGCCAGGATGGCAATCACCAAAAATACCCACGTGTACCACAGCATATGTTTTGTTATCTCCTCGATCAGACACACTGCACGTTAGCTGCCAGGCTCTACTTGGTTAACAACAGCAATCCTGCCATGGGTTTACGGATCTTTCCGCTGTTTTGTCCAATTTTCTGCGCGGAAGTAAATACGTCAGTGCGAAATTAATACGTGGTACCCATGTATTCATTGCGTATTTCCTGTTCGAACGAAGAAGTCGACTCACTTTCCGGGGAGTTATGGGAAGCGGGGACGGTAGGAATCCAGGAACTTGACGAAGGCGGCCAAGTCGTATTGCTTGCGGGTTTCGAGACAAATGACCGCCGCGCAATACTTCTGCAGCAGTTTGCCGGACACTCCCCGCAATGGCTGCAGCAAGATGGCACGGATTGGGTTGAAGAAACATACCGCGCCTGGCCTGGACGGGAAGTAGGCGGCCGGTTCTTTCTCGCTCCGCCCTGGTGTCGGGATGCTACGCCAACCGGCCGCTTGCGGATCGTTCACAATCCCGGCTTGGCTTGCGGCACGGGAGAGCATCCGTGTACGCAGCTCGCGCTGGCTGCCCTCGAAAGATACGTCCAACCCAGCCATACTGTCGCGGATGTGGGCACAGGCTCAGGCATGCTGGCCATAGCGGCGTTGCAACTTGGCGCCGATTTGGCGGTGGGCGTCGATACCGACGAGGCAGCCTTGCACGCCGCCCGCGAGAACTTCGAACTGAATCACTTGGCCCCGGCGCTGGCGGCCGGCTCCGCCGATTGCCTAGCGGATGGTTGCGCCAATGTTGTGGTGGCGAATATCAGCGCCACCGTGCTCCTATCCATAGGCGACGAGTTAATGGGGCTGCTGGCCACGGATGGATGGCTCATTCTGACAGGTTTTCAGGAACCCGAACTGGCGACCGTGCAGCGTGCTTTCTCCGCCGGGGAAGTCACGGCCCTGGTTACTTCTTTGCTGGTCACTTCTTTGAATGACTGGCGCTGCCTCTGCGTGCAGTTTTCTCGGTAACCGGCGTCTGCACCAACTGGAGCGCCCGTTCCAAAGTTTGACCGCCCTTCAGCACCGGCGCAAACAGGTCGTCGACCCGCCGAAAGCGCCCCAGCACGTTATCGATGCGAAAATCGTGCGGCCGCAAACCGCGCACTACTTCTTT
>DATHIZ010000406.1:0-5807 GCA_035316385.1 Bryobacteraceae bacterium
GTCCGACATGCAAAGCAAGGTTCAGATCGACCAGGCGTGCCGCAGCGCCGCCGGCCGCACCTGAGCCGGCCTCGGCAATAATAATCTGGATCGCCCCCTTCGCGCAAAATCTCAGGTGTCATTCTGATGCAGATGCTGCCGTTCGCGGACAATAAATGTCTGCAGACGTTCGCAGCTCCTGAAAGCGGCGTCTGTGCCTTGCTCGACGCGGCGCAAAGGGAGGCGTAGCTGCGGGGTTCCCCGCTCTTGCGGAGGATCGGGTTTCTCTGTCGTCCGTGCAAACAACAAGACTGGAGAGACAAATGGGTAGCGCAACTCAAAACTTTGACGCTGTCGTGATTGGCGCAGGTTTTTCCGGCCTGCACATGCTGAAGTCGCTGCGGGACAAATTGGGATTGAAGGTGCGAGTCTATGAAAGCGGTGAAACCGTAGGCGGCACCTGGTACTGGAATCGCTACCCCGGCGCGCGTTGTGATTCCGACGCCTACATTTACTGTTTCACCTGGGACAAGCAGCTCTTGCAAGAGTGGGAATGGTCCGAGCGCTATCCCGAGCAGCACGAAATCCTCCGTTATCTTGAGCATGTTGCCAAACGCCACGACCTGAAACGCGACATTCAATTCAAGACGAGCGTGACCGGCGCCGAATTCGACGAGACAACCAACCTGTGGACGGTGCGTACCGACAACGGGGAAGAGGTTACGGCTCGTTACCTCATCGCAGCGGTAGGTACTTTGTCGACCACGAACATGCCCCAGTTCAAGGGCTTGGAGAAATTCAGGGGCAAGTGGTACCACACCAGCCGCTTCCCTCAGACTGGGGTTGACTTCACCAACAAGCGCGTGGGCGTGGTCGGCACCGGCGCCACGGCGGTGCAGGCCATTCCCGAAATTGCGCAGCAGGCTAAACAACTCACCGTGTTCCAGCGCACTGCCAATTACTGCGTACCAGCGCGCAATGGCAAGGTGGACCCCGAACTGGCCAAGGCCCGAAAGGCGGACTACGAGGGCGTGGCCAAGCGGATCCGGGAATCGTTCTTCGGCCAGGAGCATTACTTCATTCCGAAGTCGGCGTTGGAGGCCACATCCGAGGAGCGGGAGCGTGAGTTCGACAGGATGTGGGACGCCGGGGGGTTCGCCTTTTGGCTGGCCAACTATCAGGACATGTTCTTCTCGCAGCAGGCCAATGACCTGTGCGCCGACTACATCAAGCGTAAGATCCGCAAGACCGTGAAAGATCCGGTCATCGCCGAAAAACTGATTCCGAAGGGCTACGCCTACGGCACCAAGCGCCAGCCGCTGGACACCAACTACTACGAGACCTTCAACAAGGACAACGTAGGGCTGGTCGATGCGAAAACCGACGGCGGGATTGAAGAAATCACCGAAACGGGCATCCGCGCAGGCGACAAGCAGTATCATCTCGACATCATCGTTTTCGCCACAGGTTTCGATGCCATGACCGGCCCGTTGAAGGCCTTGAACCTGAAAGGCCGCGGCGGCCGCACGCTGGATCAGGAGTGGTTGGACGGCCCGCATACCTACCTTGGCATTTCGGTCGCCGGCTTTCCCAACTTGTTCACCATCACCGGCCCGCAAAGCCCATCGGTGCTATCGAACATGCCGGTATCGATCGAGCAGCACGTGGAGTGGGTCACCGAATGCATTGAAGCCATGCGTAAGACCGGAAAGACTACCATCGAGGCGACCCCAGCGGCGCAGGATCAATGGGTCGCCCATGTCAACGAAATCGTCAATGCGACGCTGATGACCAGCGCTAACTCTTGGTACATGAGCGCCAACATCGCCGGCAAGCCGCGCGCCTTCTTGCCCTATCTGGGGCCGGAAGGGGTCGGCGGTTACAGGAAGAAGTGCGACGAGATCGCGGCCAACGGCTACGAGGGTTTTGAATTGGCGTAACCAAACCTAAACAAGAATAGACAAGGCGGCACAACCATCAGCCTTTACCGCCTAACCAACGAACTCGGGAGTGAGATAGATGATCGACAACAGCTATTACTCGCAGGACATTCACGGTCCTTACGAGCTATACGACATCGGTAATGTCGATTTGGAGGAAGGCGACACGATTCGCGCTTGCAAGCTCGCCTACGCTACTTTCGGCAAGCTCAATGCTGCGAAAGACAATGCCATCCTCATCCCCACCTGGTACTCCGGCACAAACAAGATCATGGAGCAAGTATATATCGGCGAGAGCCACGCCCTCGATCCCGGCAAATATTTCATCGTCGTCGTCAATCAGATCGGCAATGGCCTTTCCACCTCGCCGCACAATACGCCGCCACCGGCCGGGATGGGAAATTTTCCCCATGTGCGCATCGGGGATGACGTGCGCGCGCAACACAAACTTGTCACGGAACAATTCGACTTGAAAAGTCTCGCCCTCGTCGTGGGCGGCTCCATGGGCGCACAACAGACCTATGAATGGGCGGTACGCTATCCCGACATGGTGAAGCGCGCCGCGCCCATTGCGGGCACCGCCAAGAACACCATCCATGATTCTCTTTTCACAGAAACGCTGGTCGAGGCGATCACCTCCGACCCAGGTTTTAACAATGGTTTCTACGCATCGTCGGCCGACGTAAGGGAAGGCATGTTGCGCCACGCTAAAATGTGGGCCGTAATGGGTTGGAGCACAGAATTTTTCCAGCAAAACCGGCATAAAGCGTTGGGCTTTTCGTCCATGAACGATTTCATCGTAAACTTCATGAACGGTTATTTCAGCGTCATGGATCCCAACGATTTGCTGTGCATGGCATGGAAATGGCAGCGCGGCGACGTGAGCCGCCACACGGGTGGCGACTTACGAGCTGCATTGGGCCGCATTAAAGCCAAGACCTTTGTCATGCCAATGTCTTCGGACATGTTCTTCCCGCCGTCCGATTGCCAAGCCGAGTGGCGGCTGATTCCCAATGCCGAGTTCCGGCCGATCCAAACCATCGATGGCCATCTTGCGCTTTTCGGTACTGATCCCAGTGCAATTGGTCAGCTCGACAAGCACCTGAGCGAGTTGCTCGCGACAGAAGTTTAGCCCGCGGCAAAGCTTAGCGGGGGCACCGCACCCATCCTGCCCCTGCTCTTTGATAGTCCTCCGGTTGACGTCGCGCGAAGTCCTTTAGCTGCGGGCCCTGCGAGATGATCGGCAACTCCCAAATTGATGCTGTACTCCTCCTCCGGCACATAAGTGTCATGGATGTGCGCGCTGCCCACGGATTTGAGAGAAGCGAGCCGCGTAAAGACGGCAAAGGCGCTCGGCCTTATCGTGCCGCCAACGCTGCTCGCTCGCGCCGATGAAGTGATCGAATAGAGATGCTGTTGCTGCGGCCCACGATTCTGTGGTTGGCACTTTTCGGACATGGCGTGATACCCGATTAACGTCCGCAACGCGCCCCAAAGCGGACATCAAGCCGGTGCTCAACGAGAACCTTGGGACCACATAGGCCCCCCGCTGAAAAAGCGAACACCCCTGCCGTAACCTCGGCGGCGGCCGACGCCTTTAGGTCGATCACTAGACCTGAAACCTTGGGGCTCCTCACGGCTCGTCTTAGCTCGGCAGCGGCTGGCCAGCGAAGCCGCCAAATCTGAAGCCGTGATGTCGGCCATTTGAAAACCGTAGGTCGGCCGGAGGAGGCCCCATTTTTGGTGGTGAGGCTCACTGATGCCCGAACATGGTGGCGGGCCGCCGCCTACCGCGTAGGAAACGTCAAGACGTTAGGTTCACATTCGGCCACACCATCCGGTGCTACGCCGAGACCCTTCTGGGCGACCACGACAAGGCTGCGTAACAATACCTTGCGCTGCGTGTCGTCCTTCAATTCGGCCGATGCTTCCACGAGCGTGACGATGTGTTTCAGTGCTTCGCTAGGTGTCACTGTTGCGACCTCCTATTGATTGTCCACGTAAACGATACGCCAGCCCTGCCGGATGCGCGAGGTTCACTTTGGGGCACCTCGGAGATGGTTCGGAAGGCGCACTTTTCCGACATGCCGGGCCGGTCGCAGATGTCCGTTGTTCGCGGTAGAGCGGATGTAGCTGTCAGGTAATCAAAACGACGCGAATGACCCATAACTGTCTTGCGCGCGCCGCAGCACGACTGTTGCGCATCCAGCCCAGAAGCCTCGCTACTTCTCCGCAAATTTTATTGTGGCGACCGGCCAGGTGCGATCATAGCCTCTGATAGAAATTCGGAGACCGTGGAGTTCATCAAGCCAAAGCCTATCCACTGTTCCAGCCTTTCCGTTAGCCAGAATCACGGCTTTGCCGACAAGCTCGGTTTGCGCCCTTTCGAATTCGATGAGGATCGTGCAGGCTCTCGCGTTAGCGGTTGGCATGGTGGGCGGCTGGTTGGCTGACTGAGGCTTGACTAACTAACCCCTGCTGCGGCCACCTTGATGAGGACTTCACCCGCTTAAGGCTCGGGCTGGGGCCGTGGCGGCCACGGCGAGAGGACCAGCAATCGCGAGTGCAATCGCGAGCCTGCGGACTTGGAACTTCATGGAACTCCTATTCGTGTTAGAGGTGATTTTCTCCAGACGTGCATCCAATATGCATTCTCACTGCGAGCCGCGATTGAACGCGGCTGCTCGATTGCGGCTAATCTTGCTCAGAACTGTCAGCTACGGCTAAATCCCACGCTGCGTGTTTCGAATCTCAACACGTTCTTGGCCCTTATCGACATGCTGAAGACCTGGCGCGATACGAGGAGGGGATTGCGGAAAGCTGGGCTGTCGTCCCTTCTGCCACCCTCGTAGCGGCCGACCCAAACGGCTACCAGTGGATTCCGCAGGTCCATCTGGAGGGGGCGCAACGGTTTTCCGTGGGTGCCCTTGGGGAACGATTTGGTCGCATAGCCTCACCCACCATTGCCTCCACACCCAGTTTGCAGCGTGTGGGCTGTAGCAGCCCCCCTTAGCGGCGAAATCTCCCGCATGCACAAGCAACAAGCGCGACAGTCGCGAATGCCCACACGTTATCCAGTGCGGGCAGAACAAGAATTATGCTGTAGAGATTCATGAGGCTCCTCGCTGCATTTAGATGCTGCAAGGTGTTCTAAGACAGTGTGATTACATATTTTTCGGGGCATCCGCCGCCGCCTACCGCGTAGGAAACGTCAGGACGTTAGGCTCGCACTCGGCCACGCCATCCGGTGCCACGCCGAGACCCTTCTGTGCCACCACGACCACGCCGCGTAACAAGACCTTGCGTTGTGTGTCGTCTTTCAATTCGGCCGATGCTTCCACGAGGGTGAGAATGTGCTGCAGTGCTTCGCTAGGCGTCACTGTTGCGACCTCCTGTTACTTTTCAGGTCGATATTCCACCTTGATTGCGGCACGCATCAGACCGTGGAGCTCGATGTAGTTCGCAGGCCGAAGACTACGCCCATCCACGAGCTTGAGCGGTACATGCAGGTGCGCGGCTATGCATTCAAGAGGAGCCACTTGGTAGCCTTAAGGCAGCGGAAGATTTCAGCGAGTGACCCGGCTGCGACATGGTGGCCGGGGGAACGATGAAGCTCGGTGCTCAATGGGCTCATTGCAGGCCACAGGTGCTGCATAGCGAACGGCTGGGGACTGTGTATCCCTGAATTTATTTTCGGTTTCGGGAGCATAGCGGACGTAATCGGAACCGCTGCTGGCTCGGCTCGGTCGCGAATGATCCTGGCTGCGTGAAAACGTGCACCAGCATCACGGAGCGCCCGAAGACGCTGGCGATAACCTCCGAACCCGTCGAACCAAGCGGGGTGCTCGTGGCGGTCGAGGACAGCGGCACAGGGCTCGATCCGGCGAC
>DATHIZ010000407.1:0-3222 GCA_035316385.1 Bryobacteraceae bacterium
TATGGCGAGAACAGCTATGTCGATACGTTCATGGGCTGGAACGTAGCCACTCACACGGACAAGCCCGCGGCGGCAAACAAAGCCCCCGCTGGCAAAGACGGCAAGCCGGCCGGTCCTCCTCCGCCCGCTTTGACGTGGAGCGATGTGATGACCGCCAAATTTGCGCCCGGAACCAACCAGATCGCGACCATTGACCAGCAGGGTAACTTCCGGTATCAGGAAGGCGCGCGGAAAGCTTCCGCAAAAAAGGCATTCCTCGAACAAACGGTGAACCGTATCACCTTGACTGACGCCGCGAAAGTTGTGGATGACACGGGATCGGCGACGGCGGATCGCATTGTCATGAATCAAGCCAATGGCGATATGGACGCCACTGGGCACGTGCTCTCGACGCATGCCCCGGACAAGAATGAAAAGCCCGGTACTTCCATGCTGGATGCCAGCCAGCCGATGCAGGCGAAAGCCGAGGCCATGCAGACGCGCGAGAACAATACCCAGATCCTTTATCAGGGGAACGTGACCATGTGGCAGGGCGCCAATCGGATTTCAGCCGCCAAAATCGATCTGGACCGGGAGGCGCAGTCTCTGCACGCCACGGGAGACGTAGTAAGCGAACTGGTTGACAACAAGGATTCAGCCGGCGATACGCCCGCGAAGGCAGCACCGGCAGATGCGCCCGTGTATACCACCGTAAAGGCGCCGGAACTGGTGTACCGCGATGACACGCGCCGGGCTCTGTACACCGGCGGCGCGACGCTGCTGCGTCAAGGCATGATGATTACCTGCAAACAACTGGAAGCGTTCCTGACGCCGAAGACCGCGCAGAGTAACGATAACTCTTCGCTCCACCATGCCTTTGCCGACGGCAGCGTCATGGTCTTTAAGGTGCTGGGAAACAACCGCAAACGCACCGCTACGGCCGAACACGGTGAATATTTCACGGCCGACGACAAGGTAGTGCTGAACGGCGGATCTCCGCAAATGGTCGATAGCGTCAAAGGCACAACCAAGGGGCGTGAGCTGGTCTATTACAGCGGCGACGACCACTTGCTGGTGCAGGGCGAAGACAAGAGCCCGGCGTTCACTCGAATGAAGAAACGCTAAAGCGCCGCCCGGTCACAGTCCGGCAATGCGATTCAGAAGGTAGTCGACGATGGTGAGCAAAATGGAGCCGAGAACCGCAGGCAGGCAACCGCTGACCCTGAAGCCAGGGACAAATTCCGAGGCTAGCTTCAGCATGAGCCCGTTAATGAGAAAGTAAACCAGTCCAAGGCTAAGGATGATGAAGGGCAGCAGGACAATTTTGAGAACCAGTCCAACCGTTGCGCTTACCAGGCCGATAACCAGCGCGGCAATGAGGGCGGCCCCGAAACCGTCGGCCTGAATGCCCGGCAGAATCCTTGCCACAATGAGCAGAGAGACCCCGCTGAGGAGCCAGTGGACGATCCAGTAACGCACACCGTGATCATACCCGTTGAGGATACCGGCTGCCGAAACTCTACTGGAAGCGCACCGAGCTATCGATTAAGGCGATCTCGACTCTGCGGTTTTTCGCGCGCCCTTCGTTCGTTGCGCTCTCCACCAGAGGGCTTGTCTTTCCGTAGCCTTTGACGTTAATAATGGCTGGATCAATGCCTGCCTGCACCAGGTACTCTTTCAGCGCGGTGGCCCGGCGGAGAGATAGCTGCTGATTGTACTCGGCCGTCCCCACATCGTCGGTGTAGCCGAAAACCGAAAGCCCATATCCATTCGAGATCAGCAAAATGCCGGCGATGCGGCTTAGTAGCTCGCGATTGTGCTGATTCAGGTCCGCTTTGTCGAAATCGAACCGGAAAATCGAGTTCGGGAGTGAGATCACCATGCCGTTTGGAACGCGGTGCGTCTCCACAACTCGATTCAGCGCCTCCTGCATGCGGTTCAGCTCCGTCTCCCGTTCGCGCTGCATTTGACTCATCTTTTCCTGAGCCGCATGGCTGTCTTCGTGAGCCCGCTGCGCCGCTGCTTCCGCTTGTTGTCTGCTGGATTCGGCCTGTTCTCTACCGGATTCCGCTTGTTCTCTACCGGATTCCGCCTGCTTTCGTCCGTCCGCCGCCAGGGTGGCTCGCGCGGCAGCCTCTTCCGCGCTCCGGCTTGCGGCCGCTGCCGCCGCCGATTCTTCCTTTGCTGTCCTGGTGGCTGCGTTCACTTCCTGCTGCAGCTCTCTTATCTCTCCGCGCATCCCTTTCAGGCTGCGGTAGCCGGCATAGTCCGACAGTGCTACGCCGGCGACAACCAGGACGCCAAGAACCCACGTAATTCGTCCCACGGTTCCATCCTAACGTCTCGCCGCGGCGTAGCGCGCCCGCATTCCAAAAGCACAGCAGTACGTAAGAAATTCGGCCGATAAGGCTACTGACGTTAATTTATGAGCTCTCCACCTCTTCAGAAAGCGCCGATTAACCCCGCGAAGATCCTGATTGTTGAAGACGAAGGCATCATTGCGAGTCATATCGCGTCCAGTCTGGCGCGAGCCGGATACGAAGTCGCCGGTATTGCGGAATCCTCCGAAGAGGCGCTCGCGAAGGCCGCGGAATTGAACCCGGGATTGATTCTTATGGACATTCGCATCAAGGGCGAAATGGACGGGATTGAAACCGCGGCTATGTTACGGGACCGCTTCGATATTCCGCTCATTTATCTCACCGCTCACACGGACCAGCAGACCATCGACCGGGCCAAGCTGACGGGAGCTTCGGGTTTCCTGACGAAGCCCGTTCATCCCACGACTCTCGCGGCGTCGATCGAGATGGCGATGCACAAACACAGCGCCGACAAGCTGCATCAGCAAGCGTGGGAATCCGCCCTGCAGGAGCGGAATCGATACTTGGCTCTTATTGAGCTGAACAAGGGGCTTTCAGCCGGAAAATCGCGCTACCATGCCTTGGTCAAAGCCACGTCTCAAATTGTCTGGACCATGAGTCCGAACGGGGCGCCGACGGATGCCGAGGAGGGGTGGAAGGCCTTCACGGGCCAAACCGGCGCGCAGGTGCGATGGGACGCTCTTCACCCGGACGACCGGGCTCTCGCGGCTGCTAAATGGGCAGAGGCCATGCGAACCGGACTTGCGTACGAAGTGGAGAAGCGGGTGCGACGGCGCGACGGCGAGTATTGCTGGATGCTGGCCCGCGTGGCGCCGGTGTCGGGCGACGACGGCTCCATTCTGGAATGGATCGGCGCCTGCAC
>DATHIZ010000408.1:0-9718 GCA_035316385.1 Bryobacteraceae bacterium
CGCTGCGCGGGTTGTTCGGCCGGCGCCAGCTTGCCGTGTGAGGGATCCTGTGAGCCCAGATCAGGGGCAGTTGGGGGCGCGGCCGACTGCACCGGGGCGGCTCCAGCTGCGGGCGCCGGAGAAGGAGTCGTTGGAACCACCTTGGGAATCATTTTGCCGTCCCCTGCCTGCCTCCGGACGACAGGCGACGCGGGCGCCGAACCGTGGCGGCTTCCACTCTGCTGCTGGATATGGGCGATCTCGTGTGCCAGGAGCCAGCGGCCCCGGGGCGTACCCGGGGAATACTGCCCGGGAGCAAACACGATATCTCTGCCTACCGTGTAAGCCCGGGCAGAGACGGCTTCGGCGGAGCGCGCGGCAGTAGCATCGGAGTGAATCCGAACATCGCCCAGCGAACGTCCGAATCGCGGCTCGAAAAAAGAGCGCGTCGCAGAGTCCATTTTCCGTCCGGGCCCGGCCAATGCGGCGGCCACCGACGGGGGCGCAACTCCGGCGGCAGAAATGTGTCCGCCTGCACCGGCGGATTTCCTGCGCAGAGTTTCTTCCTCTTCGTTTTCGCACGCCGCGCATTTGCGCTGCACCTGGACCGGAGCCGCTTGGAGCGCTGGGGGCGCCGATTCCATTTGCACCACGCGGTCCGCTATCCGGTCCGCCTCCCGTTCCAACGGATCATTAACCGATCCGACCATGAGGTTTGCCTGAGGCGCAATAAGTGGAATCGTGCTGAAATCCCAGGTGAGACGGTGCGGCGCGTCTTCGACTTGCCCGGCTGTCTCGCGGGCGTCCCGCGCATCTCCCCCATCGCCATATCCATACTTAAGCGTTTCACTGGACTTGGGCGTGGACGATTTCTGGCCGAATTCATGGGCCGCACCGGCGACAGCTTTCGTCTTCGATTGCGCGGTGGGTGGGGCGAACATGGCTGCCGCGAATTTTATCACCTTCAGCACAGGCACCGATATTTGATATACACTTCAACCGACACAGGATGAGGAGAGACAAGTGTTCCAGCATCTGCGTTATAGCTTTCGAAGCCTGCTGAAGCAACCCGGATTTACTTCCATTGCCGTGCTGACACTGGCGTTGGGTATTGGCGCCACTTCCGCAGTTTTCAGTTTGATTCAGGGCGTTCTTCTGACGCCGCCTCCGTACCGGCAACCGCAGCAGCTCGTGCTCATTTCGGCCGCGCGAGCCGATGGCCAGCAAATGGGCCATACGCAGGGCTGGGCCGCCGAGCAATGGATGGACTGGCGACGGAATTCCAAGTCTTTTGACGGCATCGCCGCGTACAACTGGTCCTTCAACTTTCTTGTGCTTCGCGATGGCAGCGAATCCCTGGAGGGGATGTGGGTCAGCGGCGACTACTTCCGTGTAGTGGGGCTCCAGCCTTTGCTGGGCCGTACGTTCAACGATTCCGAAACTACGTTCAGACCAAAGCCGGTTATTATTCTTGGCTATAACCTGTGGCGGCAAAAGTTCAATGGCGATCCGGCGATCATCGGCAAGACAATCAGGATCAGCCGCTGGGACACGCCTCCGGAAGTAATTGGCGTGATGCCGCCCAGGCATCCGTTTCCTTCCGTCACCGACGACTGCGCGGGAGCCGAATTACAATCCAAATGCGCTGGTGGACTTTTGGATTCCGGCTGCACCCGATCCTAAAAGGCTGAAAGAAGCGGGGTGGAATGTAGTTGGCCGCCTGAAAAATGGGACGACGCTGGACCAGGCTCAAACAGAACTTACCATGGCGGTCGCAGGGGAGGCTCGAAATGACCGGGAGTTTGCAGGCATAACTCCGCAAGTGCAATCTCTTCCCGCCGAGTTGAACCGTGACGGCAACCGAATTTTGTGGCCGCTTCTGGGGGCGGCTGCTTTGGTACTACTGATCGCGTGCGGTAATACTGCTTCGCTGATGCTGGTGCGCGGACTGCAACGCCAGCAAGAGTATGCAGTGCGCAGCGCGTTGGGATTGCGCCGCGCAGCGCTTTTCTGGCAGGCATCCTCGGAGAACCTGATCGTGGCTCTCGCCGGAGGTGCGTTAGGTGTGAGCCTCGCATTCGGGATCACAAAATTGTTCAAGTTGATTGGCGGACACGCTATCCCGCGCCTGGATGCGGTTACTGCCGGATGGCCGATCTTAGCGTGTGGTCTTGGCACGGCTCTGCTGTCGGCCGTCCTAGCCGGGCTGATTCCCGCATTGCGGGCGTCCCGGCTTGATCCTGCTGAGGTCCTTAAGAGCGCCGGTCCGAAAAGCAGCGCGGGACGGGGAGAGCGCCGGCTCTTGCGGGGAGTCGCAATGGCCCAGACAGCGCTCACACTCGCATTGCTGGTGGGAGCAGGGCTCCTGGTCAAAACCATGAACAACCTCTCTCAGGTGGAACTGGGTTATAACACCTCACGTATCCTGACCATGAGCGTCACGGCGGTGCAGGGGAACCGGGATGACTTCCACCGTCGAGCTTTGGAGCGAGTCTCGGCGCTTCCCGGCGTGCAGCATGCCGCGTTCGCTTGGGGCGTGCCACTCACCGGCAATAACTGGCCCGATACGGTCGAGATAGAAGGGCAACCACTGGTCAGCAAAGAGAGCGACCGGCTGTCCTTGCCGCTGCGGTCCGTGACGCCTGACTATTTCAAGCTGATGGGCGTTGCCATTTTAGATGGCCGCGGCTTCCGCTCTACAGATTCCGGGAACGACACCACGGTGGCGATCGTCAATCAGGCTCTCGCAGACCGATACTTTCCACACCAGAATGCGACGGGCAAGAAGCTCTGGCTCTTTGGCCGCAAGCGGCCTTCGGCGCAAATCATCGGCATCGTAGCCAATGGCCGCACGGACGATTTGACACAGAAGCCACAACCCGAAATCTATCTTTCGTTCTGGCAAGCAGCCGCGTTTTCCAAGCATCTGGTTATAAGTACAGCGGCGGACCCGCAGGCATTTGCCGCGGCTGTCCGGCGGGAGTTGCGCATGGTTGATCCAACCGTCGCCGTCGAGAACGTAAAGACACTGGACGAAATTCGCGGCGACTCGCTGGCCTCGCGCACTTTCGCGACACAGCTGCTGACCGGGTTTTCGCTGGTGGCGAGCGTGCTCACATTGATTGGTATTTATGGAGTGCTCTCGCTATCGGTGGCTTCCCGCCGCCGCGAGCTTGCCATTCGCACCGCAGTGGGGGCCGAGCGCCGGGATATCCGAAACCTGGTGTTCGCAGAGGGCTTTCGCCTGATCGCGGGCGGCATCATTTCCGGCGTCGCCGCCGCGTTTGTTCTGGCGCACGTTCTCCGATCCTTTCTGTTTCGCGTGGAGCCTACCGACCCAGCGACTTTGACCGGCGTGGGTGCATTATTTGCCGCAGTTGCTTTGCTGGCGTGTTGGGCGCCAAGCCGCCGTGCCGCCACAGTCGATCCCGCGGAAGCATTGCGACACGAGTAGGCGAGACATCACCGGTTCATGTTCCAGCCGCTTAAAGAAATTCCGTCCAATACTTTGGAGCCAATGCCTCTACCTTCGCTTTTAATTCCGCTCGTGCTGCCTCGTCGAGCTTGGGAGCCTGCGTTGTCCGGGTCGCAACCGGAACGCCGACTTCGAGGAAGAACTTCTCTTGACCGGCCGGCGAACAGATGCACAGCAATCTCGCCGCCTTTGAGGACGAGTTACGAAATTGATGCGGCGCATTTGCCGGAATGTTGATCGTTTCCCCGGCGCGCACCGCCACTTTTTCGCCGCGAAAGATCGCTTCAATCTCTCCTTCAACTACTGTGAACGCCTCTTCGAAATCATGGCGATGAGGAGGCGGTCCGCCACCAGGCGGAATATGCATGTCGATCAGACAGAAGCGGTCTGCCGTGTCTTCCCCGGTGAGAAGAATCGTATACGTATCTCCAACCAAACCGATGTGGCGTAAGCTCTGCCCGATGTCGGGCTTTGCAATGGCGAGATTCCGTTGCAGGTCGTCGGCCGGAATCGTCGAACCCGCCTGCGCCGGTATGCCTGGTCTATCTAACATTCTGAAACTCCTGTGTGAAATTCACCCATTGTCAGCATACAGAGGCGGTGAAAATGCAGGAGAATAATCCTATCTAAACGGGGCCGCACTCGTTAACCTTAATTCAAAGGGGATTCGTGGCAACCGATCAACGGGGTTCGTTCGTTTTTCATGATCCGAGCGGCACACGCTGGGTACGGATCCGGCGCGTCGCGCAGTCCGCTGGTCTGGCCGCAGCTCTGCTGATTGTCATTTTCGTACTGGTGGGTGTCAGCCTGCCGCAACTTCCTGTTCTCGGTCTGCCTGCGATCGCCTCCGTAGTTGCGTCCGAAGCCGGCAATCCGGGCGCGGGCGCGGGTAGACATGCGCCGAAGAATGTTCCGTATCGTGTGCCGAAGCCGGCTCAACCAGTGCGTTATGTTCACTCTCTTTCGCCGGTCATTCATCCCAAGCATGCTGCCAGCACCGGCCAAGACAAGCCTCTGGTCTGGGGCTTCTATGTGAACTGGGACTCCGCAAGTATCGTTTCGCTGCGCCTTCACTTAAGCCATCTCACCCATGTGGTGCCGGAGTGGCTAGTACTGCAGAACGCAAAGGGTGACATCGATGATCAGACTGACGAGTCGGTAATCGCCATAGCCAAGCAGGCCAACTTGCCCATTTACGCCATGCTCACGAATTTTCGGGGCGACTGGCAGGCCGGCGATCTACATAGAATCCTTCACGATCCTAATGCGCAACGCGATCTGATTGAAAATTTGCGCTCGAACCTCGCCGAACACAAATTTGCCGGAGTCAATATTGACTTCGAGGAACTGGCTGCCAGGGATCGGGGGCCGTTTGTCCGCTTTATGCGCCAACTTACCGAGACGCTGCACGAAGGGGGCTACGTGGTGTCCGCGGATGTACCGGTAGGTGACGACGCGTATGACCTGAAGAGCCTGGCCGCGGCTCTCGACTACATCGTCCCGATGGTGTACGACGAGCATTACGAAACCGGTCCGCCCGGGCCCGTCGCGTCTGAAGACTTCTTTGAAACTCAGCTAGACAAGCTGGCGAAGGAAATTCCTCCTGCAAAGCTCATCGTGGGCTTTGGCAACTATGGCTACGACTGGATCATGGGAGGAAGTGGCGGAACGGAAGTGGCCTTCAGCGACGTGATGGCCGCTGCCACCGAAAGCAAGAAGGCGATTCAATGGGATTCGCAGTCGAACAATCCAGTGCTGCGGTATTCAGCCAACGGCCAACAACACGAAATCTGGTTTCTGGATGCCGTTACCGCGCTGAATCAGATTGTGGCCGTGCATGATGCAAACTTTCGCGGATTGGGCCTTTGGCGGCTCGGCGCGGAAGACCCGGGGCTTTGGCATGTTCTCAAAAGCGGCGCATGGCCGCCCGATCGTTTTAACACCGGGGCGTTGACGGTGTTGGCGGCCGACCAAGGTGCGCCCCGGCATTACGGCAGAGGCGAAATCCTGCATGTTGCGGAAACACCGCGAGCGGGCAAGCGCGTTGTCAGCCCGCCGCCCACCGACCAGGATTACTTCGTCGAACGGTACCAGGTCCCTTCCACTCCCTATGTGATTGAACACAACGGCGCGGTGAGTGAGAAGCTTCTGTGCCTTACTTTCGATGACGGTCCGGATAAACGCTATACGCCCGAGATTCTGGATATCCTCAAAGAGCGCCAAGCGCCCGCGACCTTTTTCGTCATTGGAGTGAATGCGGAGGAGTTCCGGGACCTGATCAAGCGCGAGTACGCGGAAGGGCACCAGATTGGCAACCACACTTACACTCACCCGAACATTGCGGCTACGTCGCCGCTTCGCACCGAGCTGGAGCTCAGCACCACACAGCGAATCCTTGAAAATCTGCTAGGCGTCTCTACAACCTTTTTCCGGCCGCCTTATAACGCGGACAGCCAGCCCACCACTCCGCAGGAAATCGAACCCATCCGGCGGGCGCAGGAGTATGGATACGCCACTATCTCGGAAACGATAGACCCACGCGATTGGGATCCTGGAATCACGGCCAAAGCCATTCTTGACGAAATACAAAATGAGATCGAAACCTCTATCAAGGAAAACGACGAGGCCGGCACTCACATCATTCTCCTGCATGATGCCGGAGGAAATCGCCAGGCCACGGTCGCTGCTCTGCCACAGATCATCGATTCCTACCGAAGCAAAGGTTACCGCTTCGGGCTCGTCGGAGATCTCATTGGAAAAGATCGCAGCCAGGTGATGCCTACGCCTGATGCAGAAGAACTGCGTATGGCTCGTATTGAAGGCGGGGGGTTGGATGCCAAGAGCCGCTTCCGGCAGATCTTGGGCATTCTCTTTCTGAGCGCCATCTTTGCGACACTGGCGCGTTCTCTCCTCTACGGCGTACTGGCGATCTTGCAGAAGCGGGCAGCGAAACGTGCACGCTTCGATCCTGCGTATTCTCCTCCGGTTTCCGTGATCATCGCTGCGTACAACGAAGAGAAAGTGATCGAGCGCACCGTCGATTCCATTCTCCAGAATGGCTACGCCAACATGGAAATCATCGTTGTCGACGACGGTTCGAAAGATCAGACTCTCGCTGTGTTGCGTAAGCGCTTTGGCGCCAATCCGAAAGTTTCCATCCTTACGCAGCCGAACGCGGGAAAGTCCGCGGCGTTGAACAACGGCATCCGGCGTGCGAGTTTCGAGGTGCTGATCGCGGTTGACGCCGACACTCTGTTCCGCCCGGGGACCATCGAACGGCTGGCGCGCCACTTCGCAGACCCAAGAATCGGCGCGGTCAGCGGGAACGCTCGCGTGGGGAATCGCCGGAACTGGCTTTCCCGTTTTCAGTCGATTGAGTATGTCTACGGCTTCAACTTAGACCGCCGTGCGCTGGATTACCTGAATGCCATCACGGTCGTTCCCGGAGCAGTGGGAGCGTGGCGCAAGCAACTGGTACTGGATTGCGGCGGCTTTCTGCACGATACGCTGGCCGAAGATACCGACCTGACGTTGGCCATCCGGCGCCTCGGCTACGTCATCCGCTACGAAGAGGACGCAGTCGCGTATACCGAAGCGCCCGAGGATACACGCAGCCTGTTGAAACAGCGCTTTCGCTGGGTATTCGGAACCTTGCAGGCTGCCTGGAAGCATCGTGACGCGTTATTCGTCGCGAAGTATGGCACGCTTGGCTTTATCGCATTGCCCAGCATCTGGATTTTCCAGGTGCTGTTGTCGGCACTCGCGCCTTTTGCAGAAGTCGCTATGATCTTTTCGCTGATTGCGGGCGATTGGAAAATCGTTCTCCTGTACTACGGCGCTTTCTTTGTTCTGGAACTGCTTACCGGGTTCCTGGCGTACGCTCTCGAGGGAATTCCCGCTTGGGATCTTTCGCTGCTTTTCTTTCAGACGATCTATTACCGGCAGCTCATGCTGTACGTGCTCGGCAAGAGCTTTCTGTATGCCCTGCGGGGCCGGTTGGTGGGCTGGGGAAAGCTCGAGCGCAAGGCAACGGTCACCTCGACTGCATAGTTTAGGCTCTGTTACGATCAGATCCAGCTCATGACTATCGCCGCGAAGTTCGAGAATGGCGTCTTCAGGCCTCTTGAGAACGTGAAGATTAAAGAAGGCACCGTTGTCGAGATCCAGGTGCCCCAAGAAGCGAAGACCAAGCCCCGGTCGATTCGCGAGTTGGGCTTTGCGGGCATGTGGGCCTATCGCGATGATATTACCGACGGCGTGAGCTATGTAAACCGGCTTCGCGACTAGCCGCGTGGCATCCCGTCGTTAGTCTCCCGATTGCACCGGCCATATTTTCCGTTTTCTGGCTGGACAAAGCCCTCGAGATCAAATATAGGCGAGACGAACCCATCATCGACAAGCTGTGATCCAATGCCCCTATACCCGGCATCGGCGGACAACATTAAAAAATGCCACATTTAGTCAGGGAATTTGTGGGATTGTGCTTGAGATCCTTTCGAGATGTCTTCCTGTGCAATCTGTCTCTCGGCGACTCGTGCATCTTGTCAGCGAGGCCGGAGAGAGCCGGTTCGAGCGAGCAGATCCAGGTGTTTCGGCGACTCATTTTTACCTTGCTATAAGCACGAATTGATCATCTGCTGTCGCCAAATCTCCTGCCGTTTTTCATGTCAGGCTTACGCCCGATGCCGTTTACTCAGGGAAATTCGGGCGTGACCGAGCATCGTGGGCGCTGACGCTTCCGGCTCGGAGTCAACAGTTTGGACTGTTGGAAGAGTGACGCCGACTATCAGTTTCATTCTTAAGTAAAACGGAAGATCTCACAATGAATATTGAGAGAACTAGCTAGCGCAGCTGGTTTTCTATTTCGTTGAGCCAGTCGGGACGTTTCAGCACTTCACGCGGCTTGCTGCCATCGGGCGGACCGATGATGCCGTCGCGCTGCATGACATCGAGTATGCGGGCAGCGCGGCCGTAGCCCAGGCGTAAACGCCGCTGCAGCGTGGAAGTGGACGCTTTGCCCATCTCGAGCACCACGCGCACGGCGTCTTCGTACATCGGGTCCTGCTCGCCATCCAGAACATCTTCGCTCTCTCCGGCATCTTCGTCGTCTTCCGTTGGCGGGGCTTTGAGGAAGCTTTCGTCGTACTCGGGTTTGGCTTGGTTCTTCCAGAATTCGACCACTTGATTGGTCTCGGATTCACTGACGAACGCGCCGTGGACGCGGGTGAGCCGCGAAGAGCCGGGCGGCAGGAACAACATGTCGCCTTTGCCCAATAGATGTTCCGCGCCCATGCTGTCGAGCACGGTGCGGGAATCGACGCGGGTGGCTACGCGGAAACTGATGCGCGACGGGAAGTTTGCCTTGATCAGTCCGGTGATGACATCCACGCTGGGCCGCTGCGTGGCCAGCACCAGGTGCATGCCGACGGCGCGCGCCATTTGCGCCAGACGCGTGATGCATTCTTCCACGTTGGCGCGTTCGAGCATCATCAGGTCGGCCAACTCGTCGATGATAATCAGCACGAACGGCAGCGCTTTGAGCTCTTCTTTCTCTTCTTCTTCGACTTCGTCGAACAAACCGCGCGGCGACTGACGCAGCTGCGCCATTTTGCGGTTGTATTGATCGATATTGCGGACGCCTTGCGCGGCCAGCAGCTTGAGGCGGCGCTCCATTTCAAGTACGGCGTTGCGCAGCGCGTAGGTGGCTTTCTTGGGCTCAGTGATGACCGGCGTCAACAAATGCGGAATGCCTTCGTAGATGCCCATTTCCACGCGTTTGGGATCAATCATGATCATGCGCACTTCCTCGGGCGTCGCTTTGAAGAGGAATGACATGATCATGGCGTTTAACATGACGCTCTTGCCCGAACCGGTGGAGCCGGCGATCAAAAGATGCGGCATGGTTTCGAGCGGAGCGACCTTGATGCGGCCGTTGATGTCTTTGCCTAGCGCGATGGTGAGCTTGGAGGCCGCGCCATCGAATTCAGAGGATTCGAGAATGCCGCGCAGACTGATGACTTCACGCCGCGAGTTGGGCACTTCGATGCCGACGGTGGATTTACCAGGTATGCGTTCGATGAGCACCGATTCGGCCTGCAGGCCAAGGCATAAATCCTCGCTCAGCGTGGTGATGCGGCTGTATTTCACGCCGGCTTCCGGCTTGAATTCAAAGGTGGTGACGACCGGGCCGGGATTGATTTGGACCACCGAGCCGCGCACGTTGAATTCGTCGAGCTTCGATTTGATTTTGGCGGCGACATCTTT
>DATHIZ010000409.1:0-3722 GCA_035316385.1 Bryobacteraceae bacterium
AGCTGCGCGGGCTGTAGTTTCTCGCAGCCGAGACTCACCAACATAGGGGCGCCCCCGAGATTCGGATTCAGGCTCAGGTTGCGCAGCGTACGAATGGGAATCTCGGCGCCCGGAGCATGGATGGCAACACCACAACCATATGCATGGGTAATGGCGATCGCGTCGTCGACGTTGGAATACCTGGGCAGCAGCTCCGCCTTGATGCGCTTGACGGCAAAGTCGACCGTCGCCGAGACACACTGGACAGTCGTAGTGATGCCAAGGATGTTCTTCGTTCCGACAGAGCCGTCTGCATTAAGGAAGCCCTCGAAGGTGAAGCCATCGAGCGGCGCTAGGGGCTCACGATGTGCGGTGGCGATAGGAAGATGGTCGAGCGTAGGAGGGTCAGGCAGTGAGACGAGATCTTCATGAACCCAGCTACCCGCACGAATGTATGTGACCGCATGTCCGATCACGACGCCATACCGGATAACGGGCGCACCCCGCGGTATGTCCAGCAGCGACACCTTATGGGCCTCCGGCACGGCTTCTAAGAGAACCAGACCGCACTCGAAGCAGCTACCCTCAGGCAAGCCGCCCTCATTTACGATGATGGCGACATTATCGCGCGAATCTACTCTCACGCAGCGCGGTCGAAAATTCTGATCGTTCAACAATGTGCCGCTCTGATGATTAAGCGTCATAGCTCTGACCTTTGGGGCTGAACAGAGTGCGAGTAACAGTCATCTCCCATCATTCAAGAATCCCGAATCTCTTACTTCACACCTTTATCGGGATTCCACGAACCCTGCAGCCTGCGAATGTAGATAATCTGACCCAGGTGATAGGCATTGTGCGCCCCAATGTGAGCAATCTCTGAAGCCGACGCCTTCAACTTGGAGTCATCAGCCTCTTCGACGGCTCTTTCCCAAGTCTTCATAATGCCGTCAAGTCCATTTACTGTGGCTGTCCATGTCTTACTATCGAAGCTGTTAAAGGTCTCATCATTGTTGCCGTTATAGGCTTTGGATTTCTCACCTTTAAACTGCTCGAGTGCCCGGCCATTCCAGAAAGCAAGATGATTAACCAGCTGCCCAATGGAATGATTGCCGTGACCGTCTGTCCATTTTGCCTGCTCTGGCGTGAGACCTTCTACCGCCACAGCAATGGGCACAAACCAGTCCTTCTGATCATGGGTCGTATGCAGCTGCTCTAAAAGAATCTCCTTTAAGGTTTGCGGCTTCTTGGATTGTTCCCGCGCAAACAGAAGGCTGCCAACCATCAAGGCAAGGAGGATTCGATGCATGCGAACTATGTTATCCGAAGAAGCATCCAGCCTGCAAAGTGCCGGTTGCGGCGTTGCAGTTTGGCGTGATGCCCGGTGTCTACTAACCTGAAAGACATGGGTGAATTTCGCGACCGAATACAGAACTATATCCGGGAGCAGGCTCGTCCCACTGAGAAGTTCGGTCATCAACCGCGCCTCTATGCTCTGACACTCCAAATAGGAGAGGGCCAAACTTACGACGATGACGTCGTATTTGCCGCGGCTTGGCTGCACGACCTCGGGGTGTTCACAGGCCATCGCCCAGAGGAGCCGCTGGCACTTGCCAACTGGGACAACACTGCCTATGCGATGGCCAAAGCGCCCGGGATTTTGAGCAACTTAGATTTCCCTGCTGCAAAGTGTCCCGCCGTTGTGGAAGCCATTCGCACGCACCAGCCGGCGGGAATCCCCAGAACGATTGAAGGTGAAATCCTGCGCGATGCCGACATTCTCGAGCAACTAGGCGCCATCGGCGCGGTTCGGACATTCTGCAAAATCGGCCGTGATACCCGCTTCCCGGATTTCACATCGGCTGCAGCATCTCTTCGAAAAGCACTCGACAATCTGCCTCAGCGGCTCCATCTCTCTTCGGCACGCACCCTGGCTCAACCGCGCATTGCATTTCTGCAGGCCCTTTTGAGCAGCCTCGATGCCGAGGCTGGCGCAGCCCTGTACTAAGCCCAGGCTAGCGATGTGGATCGGGAACAACCGGCGCCGGCACGTGTTAGGATCGGGCCTAACATCAGCTATGTTCTGTCCTACCATCCGGCGCTGTCGGATTTCGGTTCTGCTCTTGCTTTCCCTTCACTTTGCTGTGGAGGGCCGAGCGCAGTCCATCGAAACAGGACGGCTACACTTTAACGTGCGTTGCGCGGGCTGCCATGGCGCTGACGGGCTTGGCGGCGAACGCGCGGCGGCCATTGGACAGCGGGAGCGCGGCCGGTTGCAGTCGAATGACTCGGTGCGCGGCGTGATCGTTCAAGGGCTGCCTGATTTAGGTATGCCGGGATTTACCGTTCCGGACGCGGAACTCGATCAGCTTGTCGCGTTTGTCCGGTCACGCGTGAAACCACTCAAGGACGTGGGCATCAATGGCGACCCAAGATCGGGCGAGGCATTGTTTTTCGGACAGGCCCGCTGCGCGGAGTGCCATGCGGTGAAGGGCTATGGCGGCCTGAACGGGCCGGATCTGACGGAAGCGGGAGACCGGTTGACGCTCGCGGAGGCGGAAACCTCGCTACGCCATCCGCATCGGCGGCGCGTGCCCGGCTACGAAGTCGCTACCGTGCAACTTCGCTCTGGCCAGAAGGTGCGCGGGTTTGTCCGCAACGAGAGTGGATTTGATCTGCAACTGCAAGGCTTGGATCAGCAGCTCTACTTACTAAGTAGCGATGACATTACCGGCATAATCCGTGAGAAGGATTCACTTATGCCTGCCTTCGCCGGATCTGAAGGTCAGCAGCGCGATCTGCTCGCCTTTCTTGGCGGTGCAGCAGAGTGGAAGCCGAATCGTAACTTGGCCCGCGTTTCCGAGATGCCGAATGCGGCGCCGTGGCACGAACTACAAAATCCCAAGCCGGGAAGTTGGCCGACTTACAACGGACGGCTCGACGGAAACCGTGATAGCGCGTTATCACAAATCACCCCGGCCAACGTGGGCCGGTTGGCTCCAAAATGGATTTTTCCTGTCGAAGGTAGGCGGGCGCTGGAAGCGACTCCCATCGTGGTGGATGGCGTTATGTACGTGACGAGTGTCAACGCCGTGTATGCGCTCGACGCGCGGAGCGGGAGAAAGATCTGGGAATACACGCGGCCGCGCAGCAATGGGCTCGTGGGCGACGCGGCGGGCGGAATCAATCGAGGTGTGGCGGTCTTGGGCAGCCGGGTGTTCGTAGTGACGGATAACGCTCATCTGCTGGCGCTGCATGCCGTCACCGGCGGCCTCTTGTGGGATACCCGCATGGCCGATTCGCGTCAGCACTACGGCGCCACCTCGGCACCCCTCGTAATAGGCGATCTCGTCATCTCCGGCGTTTCGGGCGGCGACGAGGGGATACGCGGCTTCCTCTCCGCCTACCGGGCATCAACCGGGGAGCGAGTCTGGCAGTTCTGGACGATTCCGGCTGCGGGCGAACCGGAGGCCAGCACCTGGCAGGGGCGCGCGCTGGAACACGGCTGCGGCGCGGCATGGTTCACCGGCACCTACGATGTCGAAACCGGCACGTTGTTCTGGCCGGTGGGTAATCCGTGCCCGGACTTCAACGGTGATGAACGCAAAGGCGACAACTTGTATACCGACTCGGTGATTGCGCTTGATCCGAAAACAGGCCGGCGCAAATGGCATTACCAGTTCACGCCCCACGACCTACACGATTGGGATGCGACGGAGACGCCAGTGCTCGTCGATGCAAACTAC
>DATHIZ010000410.1:0-2113 GCA_035316385.1 Bryobacteraceae bacterium
GACGCGATTCGAGCCGTGCCGGCGTATAAAACAATCCTCGATACGCTGCCCCTGCCGTACCAGCCGGTATCCCCTACCGCCGATGCCGGGCGGTATTCCGGCGTTGGGCGCATCGAGGCGCACGATAACCACGCGGTGGTGAAAGGCGACATTCAGATCAACTCCGGCAGCACCCTCGGGCTGACCTATACGCGCGGCCGGCCCTTTCGCTTGACTCCCCGGGCCTCCGAAGTGAATCACCGCGAATGGAACGGGATGCAGGAGCGTGGAGCCGCCAGTTACACGATGTTCGGTGCTGCCTGGAGCGCTGAAACGCGGTTCGGCTACAACTACAACTCTGTCGCGCGAATCGACAACCTGTGGAACGTCAGCCTCGATACCTCGGCAGAAGAAAGCTTCCTCGGCGCCCGCCGGTTGCCCTCGATTACCGTTCCTGGATTCGAAAACGGCGGCGGCGCAGAGTTCGTGGAGTATTTTGGTCCGGTGTGGAGCGTCGAGCAGAAGTATACGCGCCACCGAGGGCAGCACTCGTTCAAATTCGGCGGTATCTACACCAGCCGTGGCGCAGGCCGGGTCAATTCCGAAAATCCCCGGTTCCTTTACGATAACCGTGCCGACTTCCTGGCGAACATCCCCAGCAGCACTCAATTCATGTTTGGGAACAATCGGTACAACTCGCACAGCTTCGATGCCGGATTCTTCGCGCAGGACGACTGGCGGATTACGTCGAAGCTCGTGATCAACCTTGGCGCTCGCTACGACTACTTCTCGCATTTCGTCGCCAAGCCCGTTAATCCGGACCAGCCGGCTGGGTTCTTTAACCTGGACGGTCTGTTGGATGACCAGTTCCGCTTCGGCCCGTTCCGCGATCCTCTCAACCCGGGGGAGAGCGACAAATGGGCCAATATCGGTCCGCGCGTGGGGTTCAGCTACAATGCTGACGGAAAGGGAAACACGAGTGTGCGGGGCGGCGTCAGCGTCATGTTCGGGCCGCAACCGCGCGACGACTACAACAGCGCGGTCGGCCGCTCGACCAAGGTTCCGGTCATCGTGATCTACAGTAAGGCGGAATCCGCCGCGAACAACATCCGCTTCCCTTATTTCAACGATGGTGCTCTATCCATCGTCGAGCGGTCTCCTCAGACCCAGGTCGGTAGCATCTTCGACCCGCATATCCAGAACCCGTACAGCACAAACGTCTACCTGGGCGTTCAACGGGCTCTGACGGCGAGTCTCATGCTGGAAACCGCGTTTGTCGGCAATCGTGGACTCAAGTTCCGGCTGCTACGGCAATATAATGAGGTCGATCGCCTCACTGGCGTCCGGCGCAATCCCACGATCGGCGCGGGGCGGTACTTCGACAGTTCGCAGAACACTGTCTACGCTTCGTGGCAGACCTCGCTGCGCAAACGCTACTCCCGCGGCCTGACCGGCGCGGTCCATTACACGTGGGGCAAAGCACTGGCGTACACGGGCGGAGACACTGGCGCGAATTTTAGCGGGGACACGACCATCAACGTCCAGGATTTCTTCGACGTGCGGTCGAATAAGGGACCTTCGGCTGGAGATGTGACTCATCGCTTCATCGCCGACTGTATCTACGAACTGCCGGCCTTCCAGAATGCCGCGCCCGTGGCCCGGCACATCCTCGGAGCCTGGCAGGTGTCAGGAGTGCTGACGGCAACTACGGGAGAGCCCTTGGTGCTGAACCAGCCCTCCACACTCTCTCACGCCGGCCGGACTACACCAGCGGAGAACCGATCCTTGACAATTACCGTGAAACCTTGCAGTACCTGAACCCCGCGGCTTTCACGCGCGTGCCCATCGTAGCCGCCTCCGGAGCAACGATCCGGCCGGGTAACGTCGGCAACGGAGCGGTGCGCGGGCCCGGACGCTGGGATCTGAACTTCTCGCTGGGGAAGAATTTCTCGCTGAACGAGAAGATTCGTTTGCAGTTCCGGGCGGACATGTTCAACTCTTTCAACCACACGAATCTTTCGGGAATTACGACTACTGTCACCTCAGGCACGTTCGGCAGAGCGACGAGCACCCTGGGAGCAAGAGTCATTCAGTTGAACGCGAGACTAAGTTTCTAGAGCCTCAATGCGAGAGC
>DATHIZ010000411.1:0-16029 GCA_035316385.1 Bryobacteraceae bacterium
TCATTTTTCCACCGCAGGCCACGGGTTCCCCCCACGCCGCAAAAACGGCGGCTCCCCCCGCAAGAGGGCAAGCCCCCTTGCGCGATCCCCCAAAGAGACGCGCAAAGATTTTCGTTGACAGAGGGAGGCCTTCTCATGGAAAGCCGGAAGCGTGAGCGACCACGATATTCCATTACTCACGAACGCCCCCTAAGGCGCATAGGCGGCATTGAGGCTATGCCGGCAGAACCATCTCCCGCTTCCTCGGTTCCGGCAGGAACGCAGTCAGCAAGCCGATGAGCGGGAGGAACGAACATACGCGGTAGACGAATTCGATGCTGGTCGCATCGGCAATCTCGCCAAGCACCGCCGCGCCGATGCCTCCCAGGCCGAACGCGAATCCAAAGAAGATGCCCGAAATCATCCCCACCCTGCCGGGAACCAGCTCCTGTGCATAAACCAGAATCGCCGAGAAGGCGGAGGCCAGAACGACTCCGATGACCACACTCAAAACCTCGGTCCAGAAAAGATTGGCGAACGGCAGCAGCAGTGTAAACGGCAGAATACCCAAAATCGAGCACCAAATCACTAGCCGCCGGCCCAGGCGGTCGCCCACCGGACCGCCAATGATCGTCCCCGCCGCCACTGCCGCCAGAAACAGAAAGAGGTGCATCTGCGCGCTTCGCACGGAGAGACCGAATTTGCTAATAAGGTAAAACGTGTAGTAGCTCGAAAGACTTGCCATGTAGAAATATTTCGAGAAAATCAGCGCAATCAACACCAGTAGCGCCAAAATGACTTTCTTACGGCTGAGAGTAGAGTCGGATGGCGAGGCCTTGGCCGTCGTGCGCCGGGCGGTCTGCTGCTTGTACCAGGAGCCCACGTTTGTCAGCACGAAAATCCCCAGCAAGGTTGCTAAAGAAAACCAGGCAATGCTTCCCTGCCCTCTGGGAAGCACGATGAAGGCCGCAGCCAGCGGGCCCAATGAACTGCCCGCATTTCCCCCCACTTGAAACAGCGATTGTGCCAGTCCGTGCTGGCCCCCCGACGCCATTCGGGCCACGCGCGAAGATTCCGGATGGAAAACCGACGATCCCATCCCCACCATTGCCGCCGCAAGCAGCAGCATAGCAAAGTTAGGGGCAATGGAAAGCAGCAGCAACCCCGCGAGGGAAAACGCCATGCCGATTGGCAAGGAATACGGGTAAGGCCGGCGATCGGTATACAGGCCCACCAGCGGCTGCAAAAGCGATGCAGTGAGCTGGTATGTCAGTGTGATCAGGCCGATTTGGCCGAAATCGAGATGGAAGGAGCTCTTGAGAATGGGGTAGATCGCTGGAATCAGTGATTGCACCATATCGTTCAATAAATGGCAGAAACTAATTGCCGCCAGAATCGTGAAAAGCGTCTTCTCCCGCGAGCCGGCCGGAGCCACTGTGGGAGCGCCGCTTATGTTTGTTGAAGTGGACACCTACTTCTAACTTACCGTTAGGCCATCAGCGGTGTTCGGATCAAAGCCTTTACATATCGTCGCTATAAAGATTTTCGTCTTCCTCGTCGCCCTGGTCCCTATCGAGCCTTTCGTCTTCGTCGTCCTCCTCGTTCAGGCGATCCTCCTCTTCTTGCTTTTCTTCGGGAGTGTCGAACTCGGGCTCGTTCATCGTGATCTCTAGGAAAAGTTAGGATGGAACTTTCTCGCCAGGCCGTCCGCCTTGACTAGCAGGAGTTTTGCCGCTTTCTTGTTCGGATTCCTGCGCACTTCCGTTTGCGCGTGCACGCAGTACTGCTCCATATAGACCTTCAGCTTATTAAATTCTTCACTTCCGTGACTGTACTCCGCCTCGGCTAAGTCAAGACGGGAGAGGAGTTGCGATTTCGAAGGTTCATGCGAGAATTTTGCGACAGCTTCTTTCAGCGTATCGCGCTCGCCTGCTGTCGGCTTAAAGAGTGACATTGTCCTGCAGCGCCGATAGTATCACTGCCCAAGTCAGAGGGCACACTCAACGCAGATGTTTTTTCAGAAACGCACCAATGTAGTAAGCGCTCAAAAGCGCGTAAGGAGCATCGCCGATCGTTCGGTGCCCGCAGGGCAACTCCACCATCTGATGATCGAGTGCCATTGCACGAAACGGGCGGATCGCCTCTTCCACGAAATCGCGGGTGAATGTCGTGTCATAACGGGCCAGGATTAGCAGGGAATGCTTCGGGAGACGCGCGAATTGATCGAAATAAGAGATAGGGTTGATCACACTCCAACACTCGCGTAACTCTCGTTGTGAGATATGCAACTGCAGAGCCGCCCGGTACTGTGGCATGCCGGCCCAAAGCGCATCCGATACAGTCGAGCAGCAGTGATTGAATACATTTGCTGTAAGGCGTTGGTCAAGTGCGCTGGCCACGAATGCGTGGCCGAATCCCAGGCTGGTTCCCACGATGCCAAACTGCTCATAGCCCTGTTGCTCCAGCCAGTCCAAGCAACACAATGTGTCGATAACCCCTTGGCGAGCACAAGCGATTGTCCGTCCTATATTGGGCGATATGGAGTATTCCGCGCCTACACACTGGCGCGGCCTGCGATTCCCATGATAGGGCAGCGTGATGAGTAGCGCGGACAAACCAAGCCAGTTCAGAAAGCGGCAGAAGCCCGTGTAGGAACCTAGCGCCGCATTCCAGTGCGGCAGCACCAATACTGCGCGCCCGCGCGCTTGCCTGCATTGAAAATAGTCGGCGAAAACCGTGTCGTTTTCGCTATACAAACTCTTCACTGCCGACGCGAAACGCAGTTGAGCACCGCTGAGTTGAAATTCACTCGGCGTCTGATAGGCGAAGAATCCAGCGCTGTCCCGCAACCATCGCTGATTCGCTTCACGGAAAACATCTAGTTCCGGCAAACCGGGTAATGACTCGAATCCAGAGACGGACTCTAGCGCTTCAGCGCCCCAATCAAAAGCGCAAATTTCAGCATTGTCATGCTGGGCGAGCCGCAACTCCCTGGCATTGATCCAACTGCGGAAAAGGTCATCCGCCACCGATCCGACTTGTCGAATCATTGAATCTCACGCCGCATTTCCACCGACAATGCGCCTTATTAAATATAGGCGCAAAAGCGTACTAGAAAAATAGGGGAAATCCCCAGGCTGTCATCAAGTCCGTTTCTGCCGTAAACGCGGGAAATATGCAAGGAACTGCTACAAAGGGAATGTGATGAACTGGACAGCCGTCGGAGCAGCATTGATGAGTTTGGCCGTTATGATGGGAGCCTTCGGCGCGCACGCCTTGAAAGATCGCCTCGATCCATACTCACTCGGAGTATATGAAAAGGCCGTGTTCTACCACTTTCTGCACGCCATCGGAATACTGCTGGTCGCCTTGCTGGCTCGCACCGGAGCCATCGGAATGGCCGGTCAGACCCGAGCGGCCTGGCTTCTCATGGCCGGGATCATAATTTTTTCCGGCAGCCTATATACGCTGGCTTTAACCGGCGTACGGATGTGGGGAGCGGTCACTCCGTTCGGCGGGATTGCGTTTATCGCCGGCTGGTTGGTCCTGGCCTACGAAGCCCTGCGGACGCAGCGCGGTTAGATTTTTGGCGGAAAAGAACGCGGGTATTTTAGGTGTGCCCGCCGCGCTGGACTATCAACTCCATTACCGTTTTGCTCACCCATGCCTGATTCTGGAAGCGCTCTCCCCACGCCAGCGGAGTCACGTCGCGGTATGTGTGCATCGACTCATCCGCCACAAACCGCTGCCGCTTCCGCAGGGATGCACGCGCGTTTGGGTCGGCCCCGTGGTCCAGCAGCAGACGGGCGAACGCGTCATCCTTTCGCAAGCCCACGCTGCAGGGCTGAGAAACCACGCAACTGAACAACGGCGTGTGCCCGCCGAAGCCGTCCGCATCGACCGCGGCTTGCATGTCTACATCCATGCCGCGCTGGATCAGCCAGCGCGCGATCTCCGTCTCGTCATAGTCGATGCACAGGTGCAACAGCGTCCCGCCTGCCAGCGGTGTACCGTGCAGCGCCAGCGATTCATCTTCATGACACCCAACGGCGCGTGGATAAATCTCGTTATGCGTGAAAGTCCTGGTCAGCAAAGCAGGATCTCGATGAAGATGTTCCTCGAGCAGATCGATCCGGCCCCTGTGTAGCGCCATCGGCGGCGTGTCCGGCAACTCTATGCGTTGCTGAGCCGCAAGTTCGAGACAAAGATGCTTACCTTCGGGGTTGCGGCAATACGTCTCAAGAATCAGCGCTACCGGTGCGAGCCGGTCGCCCTTTTCATCGCTGAATACGGCGCCGAGTTCGAGCAGCAGCGCCAGGCCGGAGCCGCTCTGCGTTTCACACGGACCCATCACCGATCCGGCCACCGGGCGCGCGCCCATCGAATATAGCTTCCGGGCCGTATCCAGCCTGCCCTGAAGGCATGCCCGTTCGAACGCATGCTGCACGTCCGCCGCACCCAGATCGCGCAACATCTCGACGATCCGGTTCTGCCCCAGATTCGCGGCATACGACATCGGGGGTCCCCAGTTACCGTCCACCCCACGCGCATCTTCCCGCAGCAGTGCGGGATTTTGCAATACCAACTCACGGACGGCATCGGCATCGCCGCGCCAGATGGCATCGGTCATTCGGCATGCCGTTACAAGCCGTGCCCAGTTTGGCAGCCCATAGCTTTTGGCGAGCACAAGTTGCGCATCGGCGAGTTCGGCACGGCCTCCTCCGAGTCCTTCCGGGTAATGCTTTAGAAACTCGGCGGCCGCGGCCGGATCGCCTTGTTGGATCGCGCCGAGCAGTGCTACGGCTTGATGTTCGATCTGATCGAGACGGGGACGAACAGGAAAGTGACGGTCGGCCATAACCAGGCTTGTCTGAAACTCAAGACCGGACACCGATCAGCGTGCGTGTTCCCATTTCATCCGGCAGCTCGTAGCGCCATAACGCCTGAGCTCGAACGCGAAATCTGGTGGCCTCCGCCAGTTCGGCATCCACCTCCGGCCCTTTGTAGAGAATCAATTTGGTGCCCCGGTTGACTGTCTTGGCAAACAGATCCACAATCTTGTGAAACGGAGCAACCGCCCGCGCGGTCACAATGCCTGGACGTTGCGTTTCCGCTATTTGCTCAGCCCGTTCACCCTTCACTTCCACATTGTCCAACTCCAGAGCCTCCACCACGGATTCCACAAAGCGCGCCTTTTTCTGCGTGGATTCCGCCAGTGTAAAGCGCACCTCGGGCATTACGATGGCAAGCGGAATACCGGGGAAACCGGCGCCCGTGCCCGCATCCAGAATGCTCGTCGCGCCCAGGAAATAACGCCATGGCGCCACGCAGTCAAAAATGTGTTTAATAGCTGCCTCGCGCGGATCGGTAATGCGAGTCAGGTTCATGTACTCGTTGGCCGTGACAATCAAGTGCAAGTGCTCTGCCGCCTTTTCAATCAGGCGGTCGCGATGAGGAACGTCTGGGGGCAGCACCCGCGCCAGTTCTTCGGCAAACTCCACATTTTATGATTGCATTGCCCGGCCCGCCCGTACAAAAGCGGTGATGCACGCATACGCGAAAATGGGTAGGAATGTTAAGAGCTGGAATTGTAGGGCTGCCGAACGTTGGCAAAAGCACCCTGTTTAACGCGGTCACGCAAACACGAAAAGCGATGGCCGCCAACTATAGATTTTGTACGATCGAGCCCAATACCGGCGTAGTAACCGTCCCTGACGAGCGCCTGGAAGCGCTTTCGAAACTGAGTGGATCGCAGAAACTTATTCCGGCGGTCTTTGAATTCGTCGACATCGCCGGCCTGGTGAAGGGCGCCAGCAAAGGCGAAGGATTAGGCAATCAGTTTCTGGGCCATATTCGCGAAGTAGACGCCTTGATACAAGTCGTGCGCTGCTTCGAAGACACCAATATTGAACACGTGATGGATACCGTGGATCCCATACGGGATATTGACGTCATCAACACGGAACTGGTGCTGGCGGACCTGGAGGCAGTTGAGAAACGCAAGTCCAAGCAGCAAAAAGCGGCCCGCAGCGGCGACAAGAAGGCACTGGCCGAAGTGGAACTCTGTGAAAAGTTGGAGGCCCACCTGAACACCGGCAAGACGGCCGTGATGCTTGATCTGTCGCCCGAAGAGAAAGCCTTGGCGAAGGGCTTCTTTCTGCTCACCAACAAGCCCACGTTGTTCGCCTGTAATGTGGCGGAAGGCGACTTGGCCACGGCCGACACGAACAAATTCGTCCAGCAGGTCCGAGCTTACGCAAAGGAACACCATGACACCAGCGCGGTCGTGGTTTCAGCCGAAATTGAATCGGAGCTGGTGACGCTATCCGAAGAAGAGCGGCGCGAATACTTGGACGGTTTGGGCGTGCCCGACACCGGCACCAGCACGCTCATCCGCGAGGCATACCATCTGCTGGGGCTGCGGACCTACCTGACGACCGGCGAGAAAGAAACGCGCGCCTGGACTATTCATGCAGGCGATAAATGCCCGCAGGCAGCCGGCGTCATTCACTCCGACTTCGAAAAGAGCTTCATCTCTGCCGAATGTGTCTCGTACACCGATCTAATAGCAGCGGGTTCCTTTGCCCGTGCGCGCGAGACCGCAAAGTTGCGCACCGAAGGCAAAGACTACGTGGTGCAAGACGGCGACGTGATGGAGTTCAAGACTTTTCTTTAACTTTTGTCAGCCGGCGCAATTGCGCGACTTCCGCCGCGGTGAGGTCGCGCCACTCGCCCATGCCCAACCCTTCGAGCGTGAGCGGTCCCAGCCGCACGCGCACCAGCTTCAGCACTTTTGCATCCAGGGCCTCCAGCATCCGCCGGACTTGGCGGTTGCGCCCTTCCGTAATCACCAGTTCCAGGAAAGTGTACTTGGCCGAATCGCGCACACGCTGCACAGCGGCCGGAAGGGTCAAGCCGTCACTCAGTTCCACACCTTTGGCCAGCCGCTCAAGCTGTTCGTCCGTCAGAAGTGTGGATGCCTTCACCAGGTACGCCTTGGGCAGCTTGTAGGCTGGATTCGTCATCGCCTCCGCCAGCGCGTTGTCGTTGGTCAACAGCAACAAGCCCGATGTATCCAGGTCGAGCCGGCCAACGGTGCCCACAAATTGTCCTAGCTCCGGTATCAAATCGTAGACCGTCGGCCGTCCTTCGGGATCGCGATACGTGGTGATGTAGCCCTTCGGCTTGTAGAGAAGAATGTAGCGGCGCTCCGGCTTGGTGAGCGGTTGGCCGTCGAGCGTGACCTTGTCGCGCGCCAAATCCACCCAGTGGTCAGGCGTCTGAATCACTTTGCCATTGACTTTCACGCGTCCGGCGCCGATCCAACTTCTCGCCTCGGTACGCGAACCTAGCCCGGCTTTTGAAATCATCCGGTCCAGCGTCTTCAATGTGCGGTCTTGCTTCAAGGTTTAAACTGCTCAAGCAATTCGGAGCGTTCCAGATGATTCCCCTGTAAGTACACCGCGTTGATGTGCTCGGTATTCGTAATATCCTGCAAGGGATCTCCATCCAGTATGAGGAATGTCGCTTCAAGTCCGGGCCGGATGGAACCGATCCGGTTCTCCACTCGCAACAATTTAGCCGCGTTGTATGTCGCCGCCTGTAGAGCTTCGGCCGGTGGGATACCTGCTTTCACCCACAGCTCCAGTTCGTGCTGCACCGTCGGCCCGTGAATGACGAGCATGTTGCCTGCATCAGTGCCGGCGATCAGAATTACTCCGGCCTTTCGAGCGTTAAGGAGATTTTGATTCACGCGTGCCAGCAATAGTTTGGATTCTTCGGGATCGCCAGCCGGTTTCTGTTTTTGCACCAAATCCCGTGTGGCGCTGAGTAAGTCAGCCGGAGCCGCCTGTTGCAGCAGGGACCGCTGAAGCAATTCGGTACTGCCGGCGCGCATTGCTGAAAGCCCCTCGTACACCGAAAGGGTAGGATCATACGCGATGCCCTTGCTCTTCATCTCGGCAAATGTCTCGTCCGGAATCAGATCGGTCCTCGAGCCATGCTCAATCGTACTGCTGCCCGCATCCGCCGCAAGTTTCACGTCGGCGGCATTGCCGGTGTGGGTCGCAGAAGACACGTGATGTTTCGCTGCCTCGGCCATGATTGTGCTGTAGATTCCGGTGTTGAGTTTTGGAAATAAACCCCACTCCTTATTGCCTGCCTCCAATACGGCTTTCACGCAATCGACTTTCGCCGCTGCCAGAGCATCCACTTGATTGCGGGCATCCGCCTCGGACTTGGGGAACCGCAGAAATTGCTCTCGTGCCTGCTTACGCATCCCTTCGGGCCATTTCGCCAGCAGCTCTTCCGGATGCCCGCCCTCGGCTGTAAAAAGCGGTCCGCAGGAAAAGAACTCCGCGCCATCGTACTTGCCGGAATTCATCGTTTTTCGCAGATTCAGCGCTTCGTCCAGCGGGTCGCCAGTGCTTCTCACCGCAGTCACCCCGCTAAATAGATACGCAGCCAGCCGCCGTACGCCGGCCTTCGGATCGGCATACTTGATTGCGTCGGCATACACACCGCCGGGCGCGCCAATGTGCACATGCATATCAATCAGGCCCGGCATCAAAGTTTTGCCGGATTCATCCACTACCGTCGCATGGAAGGACTCAGTCTCAACCGGAGGGGTTTCGAATACGCGCTGAATCTTACCGTTCTGAACCAATACCGCGCCATTCGAGATTACCGCTCCATTGCCTATGAAAATTTTCACGTTTTGCAGCAGGATCGATCGTCTACGGCTCGCTGTGTGCGCTAGCAGCTTCGCTTTTTCAATGTTCTGCTTGGTGCGAGCCTGGTACAGGCCCATGACAAAGAACGGTGCCAGCACCGCCAGAATCCAGAGCTTGGCGCCCTTTCCGATCTTCTCTTCTTTTTCCCAGCGAAATAATTTGACGCCGACGAAGAGCGAGACCAGCATGGCAGTGAGCAACGCCAGCACTGCAACCATGTTTTTTCCCAGGTTCTCCCCGCCTATCATGATGGCTTGCATGCCCTGGAACAGATAGGTGGCGGGCAGGAATTGCGCAACGCTTTGCACCCATTCCGGCATCATGCTGATGGGAAACGTCGCGCCGCTCAGAAACAGCATGGGCAGGTACAGCATTTGAATCAGAAGCTGGCCTTCTTGCGCGGAATTCACCACGGAGGCTACAATCATGCCCATGGCACGGAACGCCAGCAGCCCCACTGAAATGAAAATCACCAGGGAAAATAAGCTCGCGGGAATCGGCGCATGGTAGATCACCTTGCCGAAGAACAAAAATAGGAACACGGTGGGCAAGTACGCCACCAGGCCGGACACCATGGACGCCACGATGATGGGCGCGGCATTGGTGGGCGTCACTTTGAAGCGCCGCAGCACATTGGTTTCCCTATCCTGCACTGTGCGCATCCCGGCGCCGAAAAAGCCGCTTCCCAGCACGCCGATGATCAGCACCATGGCGATCACCTGTGACATGGCTCCCGGGCTCGCCGAAGCGTGGAAAGCCTGCGCAAATACGAAAAAGAAGATCAGCGGAAACATGTAGCTGAAAAAAAGAACCGAACGGTCGCGGCCCATCAACCGGAGGCTGCTTCTAATTTGCGCGATATACGGTTTCATTTATTCCCGCAACTTCCTTCCGGTAAGCTCAATAAACACGTCTTCGAGCGTGGGCCGTTTCATGTGAATATCCAGCAAGCGCAATCCACTGCCGTCAATCCACCGCACAAGTTCCACAATCAAGGCCGCCGGCGCCTCACTTTGCATGGAAAGCGTACAGCCTGCATCTCGCGAAGCATACTTTTCGCCGCGCAATGCCTCCGGCAATTGGTCGAGCGCCATCGCTTCGTTGGTGGTCACTTCGACAACGGTATGCCCCAGCACCCGCTGCTGTATCTCACGCGGCGTGCCGATTTCAATGATTTTGCCCGCATCGATGATGGCCACGCGGTCGCATAAACGCTCCGCCTCTTCAATGTAGTGAGTGGTAATCAAGATCGAACGGCGGTCTTCTTTCAGCTCCTGAATCACACCATGGATCTCTTGCCGGACTTGCGGATCGAGACCCGTCGTAGGCTCATCCAAAAACAAAAGCGCCGGATCGTTGACCAGCGCCAGCGCCAGAGCCACGCGCTGCTTCTGGCCCCCAGACAGTGACATGTAAAACGCGTCTCGTTTGTCCAAAAGCTGCAGACGTTTGAGCAGCTTGTTCTGGTCGGTGTGCCTCGAATAGAAAGCGTCAAAGAGCGCAAGCGCTTCATGCACCTTGATTTTGTCCGGCAGATTGGTAGCCTGCAGGCAAACGCCGATGCGATCTTTGATTTCGTTGCTCTGCGATGCAGGATCGAAACCAAGCACGGACACCTGGCCGCTCGTGCGCGGACGGAGACCTTCCAAAATCTCCAATGTAGTGGTCTTCCCCGCCCCGTTCGGACCGAGCAAACCATACACCTCACCGGCTTTTACTTCGAGATCGATACCGCGCACCGCTTCAAAATCTCCATAAGACTTATGAAGACCCTGTACTTCGATAGGCGCACCCATTGTCATCTTTTAGTCCAGTGTAAGTATTGCTCTCTGTTCCCAGAAAGAAGACGAGAAGGACGCGGCGAAAGTTCGATTTACGCTGAAATCAGTTCGCCGCGAATCAAATCCTCAAAGGTTTCACGGCGGCGCGCAACGTGCACTCGTCTTCCGTCAACAAGTAACTCGCAGCAGCGCGGCCGCGAATTGTAGTTCGAGGCCAGCACAAAGCCATATGCTCCCGTGGTGCGGATAGCCAGTAAATCTCCGGACTTCACGGCGGGCAGTTCGCGGCCGCGCGCGAAAAAGTCGCCGGTCTCACAAACCGGACCAACCACATCCGCGCTAATACCGGGCGTCTCCTCGGCAGCCTGCGTCACCGGCCAGATTTCATGATGCGCCTGGTACAGCGAAGGTCGAATCAGGTCATTCATCGCGCCGTCCACAATGATGAAAGTCTTTTCGCCGTTCTGCTTCACCAGCAAAACACGCGTCAGCAGTATACCGGCCTCCGCCACGATCGAGCGTCCCGGTTCGAGCATAAGCGTCAGGCCAAGACCATCCAGCTTGGTTCGAAGCTTTTCTGCGAACAATTCCACGCTGGCCGCGCGTTCGCCGCGCCGGTAAGGCACCCCCAATCCGCCGCCCATATCCAGAAACCGGATCGGAAGTCCCAGGGCACGCAACCGCTGCGCCAGTTCGATGGCTTTTCCAGCGGCTTCGAGCAGCGGGAAAATATCCAACAGTTGTGACCCGATATGACAACTTACCCCCTCGGGCACAATTCCAGGTAGCTTCGCGGCGCGCTGGTAGATAGCTTCAGCGGCTGCAATATCCACGCCAAACTTGTGTTCGCGCAACCCTGTGGAGATGTACGGGTGCGTAACGGCGTCTACGTCGGGGTTTACGCGAATGGCAATAGAAGCCTTCCGCTTCAGCGCAACGGCAATCTGCGAAATTAGCTCAATTTCTACCTCCGATTCGCAATTGAAGCTATGAATGCCCTGCTCGAGCGCAAAGCGAATCTCATCTGCCGTTTTGCCGACGCCTGAAAAAACCACTGACGCGGCATTCCCGCCCGCGGCCAGTACACGATACAATTCGCCTGCCGAAACAATGTCGAAACCCGCACCCGCTTTTGCCAAAGTCGCCAGTACGGCCAGATTTGAATTCGCCTTTACCGCAAAGCAGGTCTTATGCGGCAAACCCGCGAATGCGTCTTCGTATGTCTTCCAGCGGTTGAGTATCGTTTCTTTCGAGTAAACATAAGCCGGCGTTCCATGCGTGGCTGCGATAGAAGAAAGGTCGGCGTCTTCGCAAAAGAGTGCGCCGCCATTGTAATGAAATGCGTCGTCAAACATCGTCCGTGAGTGGATCTTACAGAACTTTTAGCGCGATAACCGTCTGGTCGTCCGTCAACGGAGTCGTCACGCGAAATTTGTCGATATCCTCGAATATCTTTTCCGTAAGACGCTGCGGGGAGATGCGGCAATTGCTTCGCACCAGCTTTTCGAGCCGCGTATGACCGTAGGTTTCTAAGTCTTTTGAGACTGCGCTGGCTTCGTCCAGCGAAGCCGCGTCCGGACCCAATTGATCTTCCACGCCATCGGAGTAGAGCAGGAACAAATCGTTCGGCTCCGCCGCGATCGTCACTTCCTCATATTCCTGCCCCTCCAGCAAACCGATCGGCACGCCTTCCACGCGCGTGTCGATGATCTTGCCTTTGCGGCACAGCATGGGCGGCAGGGTCCCTGCGCTCACAACCGAGAAAGTGCGCGTGCGCGCTGCCCACGATATCAGCGAAAGCGTGGCATACTGCGCGTCCACCTTGCGTTCCAGCAGCGCTTCATTCAGGGCTTTCATCAGCTCCGACGGGCGGCGGCGGCGCGGCGCTAAAATGCGCAGCAGGCCGCTGATCAATGCGCCATAGAGGGCGGCAGCGGCGCCTTTGCCGCTCACATCGCCAAACGCAATCAACGTGTATTCGTCGCTGTGCTCGAAGAAATCGTAGAGATCGCCGCTGATCTGGCGGGCCGGCCGGCTCTTGATTCCCGCTTCGATGCCGATAATGTCCGACACGGTTCTCGGGATCAAGACAGACTGCAGCTTGTAGGCGGCCTGCAAATCTTGATCCATGGCGTTTTCGCGCTTGGCGAGTTCTTCATAGAGCCGGGCATTTTCCACCGAAGTGGCGATTTGCGGGGCAAGCAGCGTCAGCGCCCGGAGATGCTCGTCCGTGAAGAACGAAATGCGCGCGCTCTCCAGATCCATCACCCCGATCACGCGGTCGCGCAGAATCAGCGGAACGGCTACTTCGGAGCGAATATCGGAATGCGATTCAATATACCGTGGATCCTGGGTAACATCCCCCACCCGCACCACTTGCTTTGAAGTAACGGCCGCTCCGGTCAGTCCCTGGCTGAATTCGATATTGTCAATCGTCGCCTTCTCGTCGTATCGCTGGCTGAAACGGCAGCTCAGCAGCCTGTGCTCTTCGTTCACCAGGAAGATGCTGAACGCGTCGAAATTGATCAGCGCTCGAATAGTGACCGCAATCTTCGTCAACAGCTCGTCAATTTCGAGAATCGAGCTAAACTCCTGCGATAGGTGGGCCAGCACGCGCAAGGTACGGTTCTGCCGTTCCACGCGGCGGTACAAACGCGCATTGTCGATAGCCACGCCTACACGGCTCGCAATGAGCACCAGCAGCGATAGGTCTTCCTCGGAAAATGCGCCGACGCGGGTCGATTGCAAGTCGATCACCCCCACCAGTTTGCCGCGGATCGACATCGGCACCGCAAGCTCGGCGCGCACCGCATCCAGGGCGTTCAGGTAGCGTGGCTCCGAGCGGACGTCACGAACCAGAATAGGTTTGCGTGTCCCGGCGGCCGCGCCCGTCAGCCCTTCGCCCAGCCCGATGGACATGCTCTTCACCACTTCATCGCGATGGCCGATCGCATACCGCATCCGCAACGTCCGGCTGCGTTCGTTATACAGCAGAATCGCGAAAAGATCGTATGGGATGACATCCTTGACGATGTCCGCCACATTGGCGAGCAAGCGGTCCAGATCTAGCGTTTCCGCGGTGACGCTGCTGACTTCAAGTAGGAAGTCCAGCAGCTCCGCGCGTTCGCCAAAACGAGCCTGAGTCTTTTGATTGGAGGCCATCAGTAAGCGTCCGGAAGCTTGGCCGAATTCGAGTCTACACCTTCCGCGAATTCGCGCAAAATTTGCGGGCCCGAACTGGTGCCGATACGCGTAGCCCCGGCCAGAACCATGCGGCGTACGGCTTCAAGCGAGCGGATGCCGCCCGAAGCTTTTACTCCGGTGGATGGGCCGACCGCGGCTCGCATCAAGCGGACGTCATCTTCGGTGGCTCCGCTTGTAGAGAACCCGGTGGAAGTTTTCACGAAATCCGCGTTGGCTTCCACCGCCAGCAGGCACGCCGTGGTCTTCTGTTCGTCCGTAAGCAGGCAGGTTTCCAGAATCACTTTCAGAATCGCTCCCTCCGCGTGGGCTAAGCTGGCCAATGCGCGTATCTCTTCCTGGACCAGCGAAAGCTCCCCGGAACGCAGCGCGCCGATGTTCTGAACCATATCCAGTTCCGTGGCGCCCTGTAAGAGAGCCAGTTTCGCTTCAGCCACTTTCGTCGCGGTATGGTTGGCGCCCAGCGGAAAACCGATTACAGTACAAACCCGAACGGGCGAATCCGCAAGGTGCTGCCTGGCCAGCCGGACCCAGTCCGGATTGATGCATACCGAGGCAAATTGATGCCCCCGCGCCTCTCCGCAAAGCCGGGCGATATCGGCTGCGGTTGCGTCCGGTTTGAGTAGGGTTTGATCAATCAGCGAAGCAATGGATTTTAAAGTCACTTTTGCCGGTGTATGAGGGATAAGAAGCCGGTTCGGCCCTTCGTGGCAGATGCCGCAAAGGACACAAGCGTGCTCCTTTTGCGCGAGTTCTTCAAAAGGATAACACGCAAAGCAAAGGCGTTTCAGTACAATCGTGGCAACGGAATAACTTATGTGCAGTACTCCGGACACCCGGCGATATCAATGCGAATCCCGTTGGGAGCACGAAATTGGCGAAGGCGTTCTCTTCGCCTGGGCTCTTTCACGGGAGTAATTCGGACGTGAAAACCAATGCCGTTCGGGCGCTCGAGCGGTTAAACATTCCGCATGAACTGCGCGAGTATGACGTAGATCCCGAAGATTTGACCGCCGGAACGGTCGCGCGCAAAATTGGCCTCCCGCTCGAGCAGGTCTTCAAGACTCTGGTAGTAAAAGGCGATCGCAATGGCGTCTGCCTGGCCGTGGTTCCCGGCGACGCCGAGTTAAACCTGAAGGCACTCGCCAAGCTTTCCGGCGACCGCAAAATGGAAATGGCTCCCCTCAAAGAAGTGCAGCCGCTCACCGGCTACATTCGGGGCGGCGTCACCGCCCTCGCTTGCAAGAAGGATTATCCGGTCTACGTGGACGAAACGATGATCTTGTTCGACGTGGTTTCTGTCTCGGCGGGAATGCGTGGACTGCAAATCCTGCTCAGGCCCGAAGACTACCTGCGCGCCGTGACCGGCATCACTGGAGAATTGACGTAACTTGCCGAGCGTGGATCTGGCCAACCAGGCACCCGAGATCTTTATCGAACTACCCAAGCGGTTTCCGCCCGATTTCCTCTTTGAAATCAACGAAGAGGAAATTCACCTCCTGGTATCACAGAATGTGATATCTTCCCTCCGGAGCCTGGGCGGATCCCCACCGCTCGAATGGCGGCAGGACGAGCAAGCGGCGGACATTCATCAAGTATTCGAAACCATCCAGCACCTCATCGAATCGCCGGGCGGGACGGAATCCAAGCGCCGGATTGGGTTTCCGGCCCCGGCCGCCGAACGGCTTTGCGTTCTCGCGCACCATACTTGAGCTGGCCCGCTTACGATTTAGATCTGAACAGCGATCTTACTTGCCGTACTGCTTCCGAAATCGCTACATACAGGTTCAGCAGCCCTAAACCGCCCAGCGCTCCCCGGAAATACGGGCTCATCCAGACTGCGGCGAAGCGCGCCGAATGCAGCGGCACCCAACTCAAATCCCAGTTACTCAGCCAGGGAAAGATCAACAGAAACAGGCCCAATTCGAACGCGAAAATCGAGAGGCAGATGCCCAACACGCGGCGATGCCAGCGAACAAAACGGGTAGGTCGAACTGGCGCGGGAGCCGGAGCACTCAACTCAACACGCTCCTTATCATGTCCTCTGTCTGATAGCCGCTCCAATACACCGTCGACGTAGCAAGCCGGACCGGCTCAAAGCTGAACCGGTGCAGCAATGTCGGTCCGTGCTTGCGCAGCGCGCGCCGGTGATCGGGAGTGGAATAGCCTTTGTTCGAGGCTAAGTTGTATTGCGGGAAGACTTCGTGCCATTGGGCCAGACACGCATCGCGATGAACCTTCGCCACAATCGACGCAGCCGCAATCGCACGGCAACGCCTATCGCCGCCGATAAGGGGACGCTGTTCGATAGGCAAGTCAATGGTCACCGCATCAAT
>DATHIZ010000412.1:0-6571 GCA_035316385.1 Bryobacteraceae bacterium
CAACCTGGAATGCCAACGCTGCTAAGGGCGCAACCCGGGTATCTTCAACTTAATGCGATACAGATTGTTGCTGGCCATAATGTACAGCGTCTTTCCATCCGCATCGCCCCAATGCAAGTTGCCCGTGTTGCGCCCTTAGCAGCGTTGGCATTCCAGGTTGACTTCGACAGCGAGATCACCGGAGCGCGCCGCACGCTTGAGCGTATTCCTGAGAACGACCCTCAGTGGAAGCCGCACGAAAAGTCCATGGCTATCGGCCGCCTGGCGCTTCATACCGAGCGGCTTCCGGAATTCTGCACTCGCATCCTTACGACGCCGGAACTCACCATGGAGACTGGAAACTTTCGTTCACGAGGCGCGTCTATGTCGACGCGCCTCGTGTGGCTGCTTAACGCACCCTGTTTTTCAACCATCTCGTCCAGCACCGCGCCCAACTCGGAGTCGATCTTCGCCTGCTAAATGTCCCGGTCCCGGCTTTTACGGCCCTTCGGCTGACGAACCCTTTGTCTAGCCCGCCTGCGCGGATTATTTTCCGGGCCGGCTGAGCCAGCGAACGCTTTGCGGCTCGGAGCCATCGCAGCGCATGGTGTCGGTTACGCCCGAAGCGATATCGGCACACGCATTCTCAGCGCCGGAGCGCAACGCTGCCGCTTCACTCTTCGCGCTTACCGTCCGGCAATTTGTACGGCCCTGGTAGGCCATGCAGACTTCCACGCGGTAGCGCGGCCCATGCAGAGTCGAGAAAGCCACCAGCCCCAGGAAGACGGCTACGAAGGCAGCAATCAGAAAACCGATTTTATTCAATCCGCGCCTCGCTAAAAAAATTGCCCATCTGGCGGAACTTCATCACGCGCTCACGAATGAGCTGCTCAGGCGTGAAGACGGATAGCTCTTGCAAAGCTTCTTTCAGTGTATTCCGTAGCGCGGCAATCGCCAATTCCACGTCCAGATGTGCGCCGCCGGCAGGCTCCGGCACGATACCATCGATAAGCTTCATCTCCAAGAGGTCATCGGCAGTGATGCGCAGCGCGGCCGCTGCTTCCGGTGCCTTGCCCGCGTCACGGTAGATGATGGCGGCGCAGCTTTCAGGTGTGATAACGCTGTAATATGCGTTCTCCAGCATGTAAACGCGGTTGGCGACGCCGATACCCAGCGCTCCGCCGCTGCCGCCCTCGCCTATGACAACGCTCACCACCGGGCAGCTCAGCCGCGACATTTCGCGCAGATTGTAGGCGATCGCTTCGGCCTGGCCGCGTTCTTCCGCATCAATGCCGGGGTAGGCGCCGGGCGTGTCGATCAAAGTAATGATGGAGCGTCCGTATTTAGCCGCCAGTTGCATGACGCGAATTGCTTTCCGGTAGCCCTCCGGCTTGGGCATGCCGAAATTACGCAGCAGCTTCTCTTTGGTGTCGCGGCCTTTTTCCTGGGCAACCAGCATGACGGGCTGGCCTTCGAAGAACCCCATGCCGGCCATGATCGATTTATCGTCGCCGAAGAAACGGTCGCCATGCAATTCTTCAAAGCCGGTGATAAGACCTTGAATGTAATCGCGGGCATGCGGGCGTTTGGGGTGCCGGGCCAACTGCACACGTTGCCATCTGGGATTGGTAACTGGCGCGGGTGAAGGTTCGTCGATTTGATCGTCAGCCATATCAGCTTGCCAGAATCTCCATGGATTCCGGACCACAGATCTTCTCGAGTTCGGCCCGAAACTCCCGGTCGGGCCGTACTTTGTTGGCTACATCCATGACAACTTGGAAGTCGCGCGCTTTTTCAAGGCGCAAGCGCACTTCGGTGGAGCCGCGCTTGCGCGTGAACAGTTCGCTCAAGGCATCTGCCTTTTCAATAGAGGTTTCATCTTTCAGCCATATGCGGATGGAAATCACGGAGGGCAAATCCACGCGCGCATCTTCCAGCTTAATCATCTCCTGAATGGAGAGTTTTGGCTGTGCCCCTTCTTCGGGCAGGATTGAGGCTCGAATGAAGACGGCGGCATCATCACTCAAGGAGCCCAACAGCTCTTCATAGCGGTTGGCGAAGATCATTGCGTCGGCGGTTCCGCGACCGTCATCCAGCTTGAGAGCGGCCCAATACTTTCCCTCGCGATTGGTTTTCCGGACAATACTCGTGAGTATGCCGCACATCACCACCGAGACGCCTTTCTCCAATCCCTCCAGCTTGTCGGTGAAGTGCGTGGCCAGGTCCGCAATTTTCTCTTTAAAGCGGTCGAGCGGATGACCGGAGACGTAGATGCCTAATAATTCTTTTTCGCCCCCCAGTTTCTGCTCCATGGTCCAGTCGGGGAGCTTCGCCAGCGGGTACTCGCTCTTCATCTCTTCTTCCACCATCCCGAAGAGGCCGTGCTGGCCCATGGCGCGGTCGCGCGAGGCACGCATGCCGGAATCGATGGCACGGTCGAGCGCCTCCGACAACTGCGCGCGGTTGGCCCCGGTGGAATCGAGCGCGCCCGCTTTTACCAGGCTTTCAATCACGCGCCGGTTCACGCTGCCCAGGTTGATGCGGTCGCAGAAGTTATAGACGGAACTGAAGACACCGCCTTCCGCGCGTGCCGCCACAATGGCCTCCACGGCGCCCTGGCCCACATTTTTCACGCCGCCCAAGCCAAAGCGGATCGCATCGCCAGCGGGAGTAAAGTTCAAATCGCTCTGGTTCACATCCGGCGGCAGCACCTTGATGCCCATCTCGCGGCACTCATTGATGTATTTAACGACCTTATCCGTGTTGCCCGATTCGGAGGTGAGCAGGGCCGACATGAATTCCACCGCATAGTGAGCTTTGAGATAAGCGGTGACATAGGCCAGATAGGCATAAGCTGCCGAGTGCGACTTATTAAAGCCATATCCGGCAAACTGCTCCATCAGGTCAAAAATTTTGGCGATCTTCTTGGCGGGCAGGCCGCGCGCCGCCGCGCCGGTGATGAAGCGCTCCCGCTGCTTGGCCATCTCGTCGGCGCTTTTCTTACCCATGGCGCGCCGCAGAATATCGGCATCGCCCAGGGAGTAGCCTGCCAGCCGGTTCGAAATCTGCATGACCTGCTCCTGATAAAGGATCACGCCATAGGTTTCGGATAGAAGCTCTTCCAGCTCGGGCAAGTCGTAAACGATGGGCTTGCGGCCATGCTTGCGGTCGATGAAGTCGGGGATCATGCCGCCCTGAATGGGTCCTGGGCGGTAGAGCGCATTCAGGGCGCACAGATCCTCAATGCGGTTCGGTTGATAGCGCCGCAGGATATCCTGCATGCCCGAAGATTCGAACTGGAACACTCCGCTCGTGAAGCCGTTTGAAAAAATCTTCTGGTAAGTGTGTGCGTCGTCCAGCGGCAGGTCTTCTATGACGATGGTTTCGCCCCGGTACTTTTCAATCAGCTTCATCGCCCGGTCGATGATGGTCAGCGTCGTCAGGCCCAGGAAGTCCATCTTCAACAGCCCGAGCTTTTCGAGCCCGAGCATGTCGTACTGCGTCACAATTTCGGTTTTGTTCGTGACGCAGAGTGGCACCAGTTCTCTGAGCGGGACCGAGGAAATGACCACGCCCGCCGCGTGCATGCCGGCATTGCGGCACACGCCCTCCAGGCGCATGCTGATGTCCAAAACTTCTTTCACGCGCGGCTCGCGGGCCGAAAGCTCTTTCAACTCGTGATCTTCAACGGCCTTTTCGAGCTTGATGTTCAGTTGCTTGGGAACCAGCTTTGAGATGCGGTCCACATCGGCGTAGCTCATGTCGAGCACGCGGCCAACGTCCTTGATCGCCGCTTTCGCCGCCAGCGTGCCGAAGGTGATGATCTGCGCCACTTGCTCGCGGCCATACTTTTCCGTAACGTATTGAATTACTTCGCCGCGCCGGTTGGTGCAGAAATCAATGTCGATGTCAGGCATGCTGATGCGCTCGGGATTCAGAAAGCGCTCAAAGAGCAGTCCATATTCGAGCGGATCGATATCGACGATCTCCATGGCATAGCCGACCAAGCTGCCTGCTGCCGAGCCGCGGCCCGGACCAACGGGGATTTTTCGCTGTTTGGAGAAGCGGATGAAATCCCAGACAATCAGGAAGTAGCCGGAAAACTTCATCTGCTGGATCATGCGAATTTCCAGCTCCAGCCGCTCGACATATTCCGGAATATCGTGTTTCAGCTTTCCTTGCTGACGCAACGCTTCGAGGCGCGGGCGGCGCTTTTCGAAACCCTCCCGCGCCACGTAAGCGAAAAAGCTATCCGCGGTATGGTTTTGCGGGACATCAAAACGTGGAAACGGATCCTTGACCTTTTCGAGCTTGACGTGGCAGCGCTGCGCGATATCCCAAGTCCGGTCAAGTGCGTGTTCCACCTCACCGAACAGCTTCATCATCTCCGCCCGCGTCTTAACGTAGAAGTCCGGCGTGCTGAAGCGCATCCGATTTGGATCGGACATGGTCTTGCCGGTCTGGATGCACAGCAGAATCTCGTGGGCGCGCACGTCGTCGTGGGTCAGGTAATGCGAATCGTTTGTGGCCACCAGCGGAATGCCGGTATCGGATGCCAGGCGATGGACTTGCGGCAGCAGGATTTTATCCTGATCGAGTCCATGGTCCTGCAATTCCAGGAAATAATTGTTCCGGCCGAACAGGTCGGTGTATTCGTTGGTGAGCCGCCGTGCTTCTTCATACTTATCGACCAGCAGCGCCTCATTCACGTCGCCGCGCAGACAGGCGGAGAGGCCGATCAGTCCCTTGGAATGCCGCGCCAGCAAATCTTTGTCGATGCGCGGTTTGTAGTAAAAACCATCTAGATAGCCGGTCGAAACCAGGTTGATCAGGTTCTTATAGCCCTCCTGGGTTTCACACAGGAGCACCAGGTGGTTGTAGCGGTCTGTGTCAGACCGGCTTTTGTGACCCTGCTGCGAGACGTAGACTTCGCAACCGATAACCGGATGAACGCCTTGACTATTGGCTTCATTGTAGAATTCGACCGCCCCAAAGAGGTTTCCGTGGTCGGTCAGGGCCACCGCCGGCATTTCTTGCCGCTTGACGTGCGCCATCAACTTCTTGATGTCGCAGGCTCCGTCAAGCAGGGAATAATCGGTATGGCAATGGAGGTGAACGAACGGGCGTTCGGACATGCGTGTGTTCTCCTAGTTTAGCGGGAGACGGCCAAGTCCCTTGCTAAAGCTTCTGTCCTCCGGTTTTCTACAAGTCACACAATCGTAATCGCTCTGTAATAGTCCTTCGGTAACGTAAGGAAGTTTGCAGGGAAACTATGAAGAGAAAACTACTGATGAGCGCGCTTTGCATGTCCACTTTGAGCGTGCATCTCTGGGCGCAGGCGGCAGCCGCCAACCCAAATTCAGCTACGGCAGCGCCAACCGGCACGGTCGGAACGGCAGCACCGGCGACCCCGGAAGGCCTTGAGGAATTACGTGCACGGATAGCCGCGCAGCAAGAGCAGATTAAGAAACTGCAGCAAGCCATGGAAGAGCAGCAGCAGATGATTGGCCGCATGTTGAACACGTCGCGCGCCACTCCAAGTTCGACTGGCGCGGCTACCACGAATGCGGCTCCCGCCACTGCGGCAAATGCACCAGTCGCGCTTGTGCCCGCAATGAATACCAACGCCGTGCGTCCCGACGTTGCCAGCATGCCCCGCCGCATGCAGCAGGACGAGACCAGGCCTTCGCCGCTTTCTATCCGGCTCGGCAATTCGACCCTGACACCTCTTGGATTTATGGATCTCACGTTCTTCTCGCGTTCTACCAACGTGGGCAGCGGCATCGGTACGAACTTTGGCGGTATCCCTTTCAACACCGCGGCGGCGGGCCACCTTTCGGAATCGAACTTCTCGGCTCAGAACTCACGCGTTGGTTTCCGTGTAGATTCGAACTTCATGGGCGCGAAGGTCCTCGGCTACCTCGAGGCTGACTTTTTGTTCAACAACGACGCAACCAGTTTCCAGATCACCAGCAACTCGGCCGGTTTACGGTTGCGCAACTATTTTGTTGACGTGCAGAAAGATGGATTCGAGGTCCTGGGCGGTCAGGACTGGAGTCTCCTGACGCCAAACCGCGTGGGCCTCTCGCCTGTCCCCAGCGATATCTTCTATACCCAGAACATGGACACGAATTACCAGGCCGGCTTGGTCTGGACACGGGCGCCGCAGGTACGCTTTATCGCGCACCCCAACGAAAACGTCGCTTTCGGTGTTGCTCTTGAAAATCCTCAGCAGTATCTGGGCGGCGGCTCCGGTGCCACGCCGGCAGTGCTGCCGGCGGGCCTGAGCTCGGTGCTCGGTACCGAGTTCCAGCCGGGCGGCACCATCACGGGTGTCGCCAACTGGTTCCCGGACATCATTGCGAAGGCTGCCTTTGATGGGCACGCTGGCGACAAGCTGATGCACGTGGAAGTCGCCGGCTTGGTGAGCGGCTTCAAGAACTATATCCTTCCCGGTACGGTCGCCGGCGTCTCAGGTTCACACTCGACACTAGGCTTCGGCGGCGAAGTCAACGCGAATCTCGAAATCGTCAAGAACGTTCACGTGATCGCGAACACCTTCTTCAGCGATGGCGGCGGTCGGAACATCTTC
>DATHIZ010000413.1:0-14845 GCA_035316385.1 Bryobacteraceae bacterium
ATTCCAGCGTTCACCCGCACAGTTTCCGGCATGCGTACGCCACGCATCTGCTCAGCGATGGAGCGGACTTGCGGGCCATTCAGGAACTGCTGGGCCACGCGCGGCTCTCCACCACGCAGAAGTATACGCAAGTCTCGCTCAAGGATCTTCAGTCCGTGTACGACCGCGCCCATCCAAAGGCTTAAGGTGTCCCGAAGCCGAATTGGGCGAAGATGGCCTGTCCGGCGGGGCTCAGGACAAAATCCAGGAACTTGCGAGCCGCCTGCTGATTGGAGCTGGCCGCCACGATTCCGCCCTTTTGGATGATGGGCCGGTGCCAGTCCGCAGGTATCAGATCGGGGTCTTTTCCTTGGAGCAGCGAGTCGGAGGTGAGCACCACGTCCGCGTTGCCGCTCTCAAACAACTGTAGCGTTTGCCTGACGTTTTCCCCATAGACCACTTTTGGCTGGACCTGTTTCCAGATGCCGGCATGTTCCAGCGCTTGTTGCGCGGCCACCCCATAAGGAGCCAGCTTCGGATTGGGCAGCGCTACAAAACGAACCCAAGACTGCGCTAAATCATTCAGACTATGGTGTTTCTTATCGCTCCAGAGCATTCCGACGCGACCGGCAGCGTAGGCCTTTACGGATTCAGGCACCAATTTACCAGAGGAAGCCAATTGGTCAACGAACTCGGCGTTGGCGGAAAGAAAGACGTCGTACGGGGCTCCGCTGGCGATTTGCTCCTTGAGCATGGCGCTAGCTGCTATTACCGAACGAACTTCGATTTTGGGTTCGTATTTTCGAAAGCCAGCAGTGAGGGCGGGCTGAAGGTTGGTAAGGTCGGAAGCGGCAGCTACCGTTAGAGTTACCTGAGCAACACTCACGGCAGGCGCGAGGCACAGCAGAAAAACAGCGAGGGAACTTGACAATCTCACACTCATATTCGATACTGAAGGCGTACTAAGGACGCCATCCCCATCCGACGGCGGGTTGGCAAAGGAAAAACACCTACATGAGTAAGATTATCGGAATTGATTTAGGAACCACAAACTCAGTGGTTGCCGTAATGGAGGGTGGGCAGCCCGCCGTTATCCCGAACCAGGAAGGCGGACGGACGACTCCGTCAGTGGTCGGGTTCACCAAGAATGGAGAACGGCTGGCCGGTCAAGTAGCGAAGCGCCAATCCGTGACGAACCCGGAAAACACCATCTATTCGATTAAGCGCTTCATGGGACGCCGCTTCAACGAAGTGAGCGAAGAGATGAAGCTGGTTCCCTATAAGACAGTGAGCGGGGAAAACGGAGACGCGCGGGTAGAGATCCAAGGTAAGAAGTATTCACCGCCTGAGATTTCGGCGATGATTCTGTCGAAGCTGAAGGAAGCGGCCGAGGCTTACCTGGGCGAGAAGGTCAGCAAGGCTGTTATTACCGTTCCGGCCTATTTCAACGACGCGCAACGGCAGGCAACCAAGGATGCCGGCCAGATTGCGGGCCTGGAAGTGATGCGCATTATCAACGAGCCGACCGCGGCGGCGCTGGCGTACGGCTTGGATAAGAAGAAGGACGAGACCATTGTGGTCTACGACTTCGGCGGCGGCACGTTCGACATTTCGATTCTGGAAGTGGGCGACGGCGTGGTGGAAGTGAAGTCGACCAACGGCGACACGCACCTGGGCGGCGACAATATCGACCAGCGGATTATCGACTGGCTGATTCAAGAGTTCAAGAAAGAGCAGGGCGTCGACGTCTCCAAAGACCAGATGGCGCTACAGCGCTTGAAGGAAGCGGCCGAAAAGGCCAAGATCGAGCTTTCCACGCTGCTGGAGACGGAAGTAAACCTGCCGTTCCTGACGGCGGACGCGAGCGGACCGAAGCACTTAACGATTAAGTTGACGCGAGCGCGCTTCGAGCAGATGGTGGACGACATTCTGCAGCGGTCGGTAGGACCTTGTAAACAGGCTTTGCAGGACGCGGGCTTGACGCCGAAAGACATCGATGAAGTGGTGTTGGTGGGCGGATCGACGCGTATTCCGAAGGTGCAGCAGATTGTGCGCGAACTGTTCGGCAAAGAGCCCAACAAGAGCGTGAATCCGGACGAAGTGGTGGCGATCGGCGCCGCGGTGCAGGGCGGCGTGCTGGGCGGCGAAGTGAAGGACGTGCTGCTGCTGGACGTTACGCCTCTATCGCTGGGTATTGAAACGCTGGGCGGCGTGTTCACCAAGCTGATCGAGCGCAATACAACGATACCGACGCGCAAGAGCGAAGTATTTTCAACCGCGGCGGATAGCCAGACATCGGTCGAAATCAAAACCTATCAAGGTGAGCGCTCGATGGCCCGGGACAACCGGCTGCTGGGCGTGTTCCAGCTGGTGGGTATCCCGTCAGCGCCGCGCGGTATTCCGCAGATTGAAGTGACCTTCGATATCGACGCGAACGGCATTCTGAACGTGAGCGCGAAGGACCGCGCGACCAACAACGAACAGAAGATCACCATCACGTCTTCTTCAGGCTTGAGCAAGGAAGAAGTAGACAAGATGGCGCGCGATGCGGAAGCGCATGGGGCGGACGATCGCAAGAAGCGGGATGAGATTGAAGCCCGCAACCGCGCCGACGCAATGGTCTACAACGTCGAGAAAATGCTGAAAGAGCATCGCGAAAAGATCTCCGACACGGACGCCAAGCAAGTGGAGACGGCGGTGGAAGACGTCAAGAAAGCCATGAGCGAAGGCGGACTGGACCAGATCAACTCGGCGACAGATAAGTTGACAACGGCGAGCCACAAACTGGCCGAAGCCATGTACAAATCGCAAAGCACGACGGGCCAGAACGGAGCGGCTCCGGGAGCGGGGCCGGCAAACGGCGATACAGCGTCGGAAGCGAAGCCGAAAGACAACGTGGTAGACGCGGAGTTCGTGGACGTGGAAGACAAGAAGTAAGTAAAGTAGAACCGAAGTTAGTTGTAGTAAGTAAGCGGCGGCCGACAAGGCCGCCGCGCCTTTATAAGAAACAAGAACGAGTAAGTGAAACGCCGATTCAGCCATGCCTTCCGCAACCAATAAGGATTATTACGAAACTCTAAGCGTGCCTCGCAGCGCGGATGCAGACGAGATACGCAAAGCCTACAGGCGGCTAGCGCGCAAGTATCACCCGGACCTGAATCCAGGGGACAAAGCCGCCGAAGATCGGTTCAAGAAAGTTCAGGAAGCCTACGACATCCTGAGCGACGATGCGAAGAAGAAGATCTACGACCAGTACGGATTTTACTCGGAAAACATCCCTCCGGCAGGGGCTGGGACGAGCAGCGGAACCACTAACGGCCCGAATTTCGAAGGGTTCGATTTCAGTGAGTACATGCGCCAGCAGCAACAGGGCAGGGGCGGCTCGGCGGGGGCATACGAGGATGACCGGGCGGGCGGATCTTTCAAAGATATCTTCAGCCAATTTTTCGGCAGCAAAAGCCGCGCGACCGTTCAACCTGAGCGGGGAGCCGATTTAGAGTATGGGTTGAACGTCGATTTCTGGCAATCGATCCGCGGAACGCAGGTGAAGCTAAACATCTCGCGGCAAGAACTTTGCGATACATGCCACGGAAACGGCTCGGCGGGCAGCGGCATTGCCGTGTGCCCGGAGTGCGATGGCAGCGGAACAGTAACGCAGATGGCGGGGGCCATGAAATTCAACCTGACGTGCAACCGCTGCGGCGGCAGCGGACGGTTGAAAAATGCCTGCCCCACCTGCCGTGGAGAAGGCCGTTTGAGCCGGCCGGATTCGGTGGAAGTCCGGATTCCGCAGGGCGTAGCATCCGGTTCGCGGCTGCGCGTGGCCGGTAAGGGAAACGCGGGAATTGCAGGCGGGCCGGCGGGCGATCTCTACATCACCATCCGCGTGGAAGAACATCCGTTCTTCAAACGCGATGGCGATAACATCAACATTGAGATTCCGCTCACGCTGAGCGAGGCCGGTTTGGGAGCCAAGATTGAAGTGCCAACCATAGACGGGCGCGCGTTGTTGAAAATACCGCAGGGGACACAGAACGGACAGAAATTCCGGCTGCGCGAGAAGGGTGTTTTCAATGGCAAGAAGAATTTGCGTGGCGATGAAATCGTAGAAGTGTTTTTGCAGGCTCCGGATGTGCGCGACGAACGCACGCGGGAGTTGTTGCGTGAGTTGGCGCAAGTACAGACGGACGATGTGCGTGCGGAAATTTGGAGCAAGGTCCAGCCGGCTGCTTAATCAGTCGTCGGCGTAATCAGTAATTTACCCCAGGGTGAAGCGCGATGACAAAGAACAAAAGTAAAGCGGCGTATATGATTTCGGCGGTGGCCGAGCAGTATGCCATCCATCCGCAAACTTTGCGGTTGTATGAGCGCGAAGGCCTGCTGGCTCCCTCACGCAGCGACGGCAACACGCGGCTGTACACAGACGAGGATTTGGAACGACTGGAAGTGATTTTGAAGCTTACGCGCGAACTGGGCGTTAATCTGGCGGGAGTCGAGATTATCCTGAACATGCGCGAAAAGATGGAAGCCATGCAGAAGCAGATGGAGGGGTTTATCGATACGCTCAATCAGGAACTTTCGCAGAGGTCGACTAGTAAGCCTACCGACGATCGCTCGCTCATGCAGGTGATTCAGATTACTTCCCTAGCCCGGAGTGACGGGAAACGGACGCCGCCCGAGAGTAAGCGGAAGGTCCGATAAAACGGAGGTGTGCCGGAGGAGGAGTGCCCACTACAGCTACCTTCCTCCGGCACATCGACCTAGTCAGTGCCTCTACTTCGCGGTCAGAGGCAACCATTTAGTTAGTTGCTGTTACCGCTTGGTGCTTGTTTTGCGGCCTCCTTTCCTGATTTGTTTAGAGCTTTCGCCTGTTCCAAGTGTTGCTGGAGCGTTGGTAGAGTGCTTGAGGCGAATGCTTTCACATCCGGATCCATGCCATTTTGCGCTTCAGCAGTAAAGTCTTTTACGTGCGATTGGTGATCTTTCAACTGATTCTTCACGTAAGCTTTGTCAAAGTCTTCACCAGAGAGTTTCGACATTTTGTCGATCCGGGACTGGTGCTTGGAGTCGAGCGCATCGGGGATCTTAACGTTAGCCTTGGCGGCGAGTTCCTTCAACTGTTCGTTCGCCTTGGTGTGATCGTCGACCATTTTTTGTGCAAACTGCTTCACGTCATCCCGAGAGGCCTTTTGCGATGCCAGCTTTCCGAGTTCTACTTCCGTCATTCCGCCCATTGCGGCGTCCTTAAGGAACGCCTTGTCGTCCACCTTGGGTGGCATGGTGTCGCTGGGCGGATTCACCCCGGGCGTACTCTGGCCCGGCACTGTGGGGGGTGTAGATTGACCAGGAGCCCCGCTTCCCGGAGTCTGTCCGAAGGCGGTGGATGCGGGGCTAAAGAGTAAGAGAGTTCCGATGGCGATAAGGTTCAAAGATTTTGTTCGCTTCATGTCTTTGTCTCCTCGAACGTTCTCCTCGAACGCGGCGTTTTGCTTTTCACCGCTGTTCCCTATTTGGCAACTGATCGGGTTGCTTTCATTCGTTTGATGCGGCTAAATCGGCGGGGCGTTTCAAGCCGGTTTCAGTTTTAATAATTAGCTGGAGCGAGGAGTTTGTAACAGTGTGCCGGAATTCCGGTCGTACTAAACAGGAGACTTTTGTGAATGGATTTGCCAAAGTCGGGGTGGCAACGGGTTTTCTAGGGTTCATGCTGTTGGCGGGCTGCGGGGGCGGCCACTACTATGCCGGCGTAGCGGTCGGGCCGCCGGCGCCCTTAATAGAGGGGCCATATGGAGTAACTCCTGGTCCCGGTTACATCTGGACACCTGGGTTTTACGATTGGGACGGCGGAAACTGGGCATGGCGCCGCGGGGAGTGGAGACGGCCTCCGCATCGTGGGGATCATTGGGTTTCACCGCGATGGGACCGCCGTGGGAACGGCTACCAGCACCATGGCGGCAGATGGCAACGCGGGAACCGCGGCCATCGCTGAGGCGTTTCGGCGGTGAACGGCATGACCGCCCCGGCCTACTCAAAAATGTGGGATACTCGAAGCACTTCGGGTAAGCACCCTTGGGGAGGTTTTATATGCAGAAGATCACGCATATTTGGGCCAACCGCTTAGCGCTGATTTTGCTGGGGTTGGGCACCTGCAGTCAAACTCTGCTGGCGCAGAAGCCGCCAGCGCCTACAACGACAACGCCGCCAGCGCCGAACACCGGCAACACAAACCGCGGCACGATGGGTAACAACACTCCGAATCTTGGGAACGGAAACACATTAAACTATCCCTCCAACGACTCCCAGATGAACCGGACCATCTTTCTATCGGGTAAAGTCATGTTCGAAGATGGAGCGCCGCCAAGCATAGATGTGAGGATCGAACGAGTCTGCGGCGGCAGCCCGCGGCTTGAGGCGCACACCGACTCCAAGGGGAGATTTTCTTTCCAGTTGGGTCAAGGCTCAAACCTTAATATGGATGCGAGCGATATGAATTCCTCGGGGGGATTCGGTCCATCGAATGGCGGATTTTCCAATGGACGAATGAACGGTAACTCCTCCATTTCCGCGAGCGCGCTGTGGAATTGTGAACTCCGGGCGTCTTATCCGGGATACCGGTCCGACGTGGTGCAACTGGGCGGGCGGCGCTCTCTAGATAATCCCGATGTGGGGATCATCATTCTGCACAGACTGGCTAATGTCAAAGGCTCGACGATTAGTTTGACCACCGCGCTGGCGCCAAAAGCGGCTGTGAAGCATTTTGAGAAGGGCGAGCAGTTAGCGGCGAAGGGCAAGTTGGAGGATTCGGAGAAGCATCTGCTGCAAGCCACCGACCTTTATCCCAAATTTGCTTCCGCCTGGTTTCTGCTGGGGCAAGTGCAGCAGCGGCAAAATAAGCCGGACGATGCGCGCAAGGATTACCTAGCGGCGATTCAGGCGGATGCCAAGTACGTGAGCCCATATAATCAACTGGCGCTACTGGCGGCGCAGGAAGGCAAGTGGGAAGACGCCGCTGCGTACAGCAAGCAGGCGATCGATTTAAATCCGGTAGAGTTTCCAACGGCCTTCTGGTACAACGCAATTGCGAATTACAACTTGAAGAAACCGGCGGAGGCAGTGAAGAGCGCCCAAACGCTGGTCAAGATGGATGCACAGCACAGAATTCCGGAAGCGGAGAGCTTACTGGCGCAACTCGCAATGGACTCGCGAGATTACACCGAGGCCGCGACTCATTTGCGGGCTTATCTTGCGCTAGCGCCGAATGCCAAGAACGCGGAGGCGTTGAAACGGCAGTTGTCGCAGATAGACGAAGCAAGCGCGGCGACAAAGAAATAGCACGCGGGGCACTGGCGGGCGGGCAGCGGAAAAGTTGTCTAATAGGAAGCGATGAAAACATTGCTTGCCTTGCTTGCCTTGCTTGCCGGCTGTTTGGCGTGTTCCGGGGCGGACGTGAACTGGCTGCCTCTCCTTCAAGAGCGGATTCCGCAATATGGTCACCGGAATTGGGTGGTCATCGCGGATTCGGCCTATCCGGCGCAGTCGCGCGGTGGAATTGAGACTGTGGTTTCAAACGCCGGGCAGGCAGACGTTCTGCGGGGCGTGCTGGACGCTTTAAGAGCATCGAAGCACGTGACGCCGATCCTCTACACGGACAAAGAGCTGAATTATTTAGAGGAAAAGGACGCGCCCGGCATTGGCGCTTACCGCAAAGAACTGGGGCAAATTTTGGGCAGCCAGAAGGTAAATGTGCTGCCGCATTTGCAGATTATCGGCAAGCTGGATCAAGTGAGCCAGACGTTTCGCGTGCTGATTATCAAAACCAATATGACGCTGCCGTATACGTCGGTCTTTCTGCAACTGGACTGCGCGTATTGGGGAGTTGAGGCGGAGAAGCGGCTGCGGGCGAAGATGGCGGCGGCGCGGTAACCTGGAAATTAATGGAGACACCGGACGCTGATCTGGAACAGGCGCGGCAGAGACTGACGGAGGTCCGGCAACTGCTCCTGACATTGCATAAAGCACTGCTCGATTCCGAACGAACTTCGTATGAACTGGTGCATGGGACGATTCCTTCGGCGGGTTCGTTTTTGCAGTTGTTGATTAACGATAACTGGTTCGCGTGGCTGCGGCCGATTACGACGCTGCTGGTGCAGATTGACGAGAGCCTCGCGGCTAAGAAGCCCCCGGCGACGGCACGTGATTTCGACCGGTTGATTGTGGATACGCGGGCGCTGCTGTCGGCTTCACGGGACGAGGACGTGTTCTGGAAGCGCTATTCGGCGGTAGTGGCGCGCGATCCGGCCGTAGCGGTCCTGGATGTGCAGATGCAGGCGTTTTTGCAACCCATCAGTTCCGGAGAGGGCTTGGAGAACGCGCGATGAGGTTGTTGCGAGACTGTAGACAGAATCAGTTTTAAGCATTCGCTTCCGTTTGCGGCTGAGATGCAACCACGTCGCCTATGTCATCCGCGGTGATTTGGTCGTGCGAAAGAACGGACTGGACGAAGCCCTTTTGCAGCACAAGTATCTGCGGTGAGGCGTGTGCAATCCCGGTTCGTTCAGAGATTGCGACGGCCAGCGCCCGCTCCTCCCGGACGGAAATCAGGAAGACGGGAATGGCCGGGAACTGCTTTCGGAAGTGCACCACCTCCCGGTAAGCAACCAGGCTAACCGGGCATTTGGGACTGTGCTTGAACAGGATAGCGAGTTCCATGCGCAAAGGAACTTCCAGGTCGATGATGTTCGGAATCTGCGTTTCGGGTTCCGTTACTTTGCGCCACCAGTTGAACATTTGCAGATCTAACTATTTTCTCAAACTACCCAAGACCAAGTATATTGGCCCTAACGATAGGCGGGGACACCAGTCACTCTTTCGCCGATGACGAGGGTGTGGATGTGATCAGTTCCTTCGTAGGTCTTCACGGTCTCCAGATTGCACATGTGACGCATGAGCGGGTATTCGTCCATGATGCCGTTGGCCCCGAGCAGGTCGCGGCTGAGGCGGGCGCATTCCAGGGCGATGGCGACATTGTTGCGTTTCAGCATGGAGATGTGGGCGGCTTCGACTTTGCCGGCGTCTTTTAGCTTGGCCACGTGCATGGCCAGCAACTGGCCTTTGGTAATCTCGGTGATCATCCAGGCCAACTTTTCCTGCACGAGTTGATGGCCGGCGAGCGGTTTATCGTCGAACTGCTTGCGCGCAAGCGTGTAGGCACGGGCGGTCTCATAGCAGTCCATGGCGGCGCCCAGCACGCCCCATCCAATGCCAAACCGTGCTTGCGTGAGGCAATTTAACGCGGACTTTAAACCTTTGGCTCCGCGCAATTGGTTTTCGTCAGGAATGGCGCAATCGGCAAAGTGCAGGCTTGAGGTCACGGATGCGCGCATGGAGAGCTTGCCGTGGATGTCGCTGGTGAGATAGCCGGGTGTTCCCTTCTCTACCAGGAAGCCGCGGATACCTTCGGACGTGCGGGCCCAGACGATGGCGAGATCGGCCACGGAGCCGTTGGTGATCCAGGTTTTCTCACCGTTCAGAATCCAGTTGCCCCCGCTCTTAACGGCGGTGGCGCGCATGGCGGAAGGATTCGAGCCGAAATCGGGTTCGGTTAAGCCAAAGCAGCCGATTGCGGCGCCGGATTGCAATTTTGGCAGCCAATGCCGTTTCTGCTCTTCGGAGCCGTAGGCGTGGAGCGGGTACATGACAAGCGCGCCCTGCACGCTGACGAAGCTGCGGAGGCCGGAATCGCCACGCTCCAATTCCTGCATAATCAGCCCGTACTCGATGTTGTTCAGGCCGGCGCAGCCGTAGCCTTCAAGGTTGGCTCCGAAGAATCCGAGAGCGGCCATTTCGGCAATGAGGTGCTTGGGGAAGACCGCGTTGTTATAGGCATCGCGAATGACAGGGAGCACGCGATCGTCGACAAACTGGCGGGCGGTCTGGCGGATCAGCAACGCTTCTTCCGAGAGAAGCGAATCGAACATCAGGTAATCAACACCGGGGAAGCGTGACATGGGCTCTCTCCAATCTAGCGTGCAATTGCGGCGCTCAAGCGCGGAGAGAAGTTTCCCGGCGGCGGGCAACTTATTTCCAGAGATGAGAGGGAATAGCAGACGGTTTTGTTCCTTGGCCAGCATGCTCATAGGCTTAGCTTGCCTGGCCAGCGCGCAGGCTCCGAGCGGCGCTGCCTCCGGGCAAGCCGAGTGGAACCGCGCCTACGCCGCGTTGGGCAAGCAAGACTACGATCCGGCCATTACGCTCTTCCGTGCGGGCCTGGTGAAAGAGCCGGGCAACGCACATGTGCATAAGGATTTAGCCTATGCGCTACTCAAGACGGGGGAGAACGTGGAAGCCCGCGACGAATTCGAGATCGCGCTGCAGCTGAGCCAGAAGGAGGGCAGCCAGCGGGATGAGACCGCAGCCCTGGAGTTTGCTTTTTTGGCGTTTGAGACGCAGAAACCGATTGAAGCACGGCGAACGTTCGACCAGTTGCGGAAGACAGGCAGCACGGCCACGCGGGCGACGGCAGAACAGGCGTTTCAGAATATCGACCGGCCGCTGAGAGATGGAATCGCGCGCTGGCAGCAGGCATTGGCGCGCAGTGAGAAACCGAATGACCTAAGTATGTTCAGCGCGCATTGGGAACTGGCGCAACTGGCGGAGTTGCGCGATGAATTGCCGCTGGCGGCCGAACAGTTTGAGATTTGCCGGAGTTTGAAGCCCGCAATGGGCGAATTGCTGTTGATCCTGGCGCGGGTTTGGCAGCAATTGAACCGGGTAGATGAAGCGAAGGCGGCATGGCTGGCGGCGTCGCGTTCGAGCGAGTCACGCACGGCGGAGTTGGCGCTGGAGAAGCTGGGACAGCGGTATCCCTATCCGTACGAATTTGTCAATGCGTTGAAGCTGGACCCACGCAATACGGCGCTGCTAAAAGAGTTGGGGTATTTGTACCTGGCGATGCATCAAGAACCGTTGGCGATTGAGCAGTTCGAGCGGGTTTTGGAAGTGAATCCGAAGGACACTGCGGCTCGTGAGCAGTTAGATGCGCTGCACAGATTGAAAGCACGCGCGACGGAGGCTCCGGGAGTCGCGGCGAGTGGGGCGGCTCCGGCTCCGGCCATGGACGCCAAGAGCATGGGGGAGAAGAGCCTGGCCCTGGGGTATTCGAGGGACGCGATCCAGTATTTACTGCAAGCGCATAAGCAAGATCCGGAAGATGCGGAAGTGATGTTGAAGCTCGGTTGGGCGTATAACCTGGCCAAAGACGACGAAGAGGCGATTGCCTGGTTCGGTTTCGCGCGGCGCGCGAATGAAGAGGGGATTCGAGCGCAGGCGACAAAGGCCTACCACGCATTAAATGGAGATCCGGTGGCACAAACCACGGTGTGGGCGCTGCCGATGTATTCGTCACGATGGCACGATCTGTTCAGTTATTCGCAGGTGAAGCGATCGATTCCGCTGCCGTGGATGGGAAGCGCGAACCGGCTGTTCTCGTTCTATCTTTCGACACGTTTTTTAGGTGATATAAAGAGCGGTCAACAGATGAATGCGATCAATCCGCAGTATCTGTCGGAGAGTTCGTTCATCTTTGGCGCTGGAATTTCGACCAGAGCGTGGCATCGCATCACGGGTTGGGTAGAGGCCGGGGAAGCGGTGAACTACCTGCCGGGCCGGAAAGATATTGCCCTGGCGACTCCGGACTATCGCGGTGGTTTGAACTTTGCGAAGGGGTTCGGATCGCTGCTGGGCAGTCCGAAGCCGGGTTTTTTTTATGAGACGACGGCCGATGCCATTTACGTGAGCCGTTTCGATAAGGACTGGCTGATTTATTCGCAGCACCGGGCGGGCCGGACGTTTCGCCTGGGCGAAGGTAACTCGTTCCAGATGCTGTGGAACGGAAACGTTGTGCGCGACTTGAAGAACCAGTATTGGGCCAACACCGTGGAGTTCGGGCCGGGCGTGAAGCTGCATATGAGCTGGATGCCACGCGGGCTTTACTTCGCTACGGATTTCATGCGGGGAGTTTATTTGAACAACTTGTACAATCCACGGGGGCCGAACTATAACGACATCCGGGTGAGTTTCTGGTATGCGGCGACAAAACAATGAGACGACTTATTCGAGTGGTTCTGGCGAGCGCGCTGGCGGCCTTACCGCTGTGCGCGACCACATTCCAAGTAAAGAACGCGGATGAAAAAGCGTGGGGCAAGATTCTAGGCTCGGTTGGGATTCGCTTGGCGGCGAGCGGGACCGAGGGAGATATTGTCGTCGCCGGCCCGGGGGAGCAGGCGGATAGTAAGGCACTGTCCGAGAAGCATCTGGTGATTCTGGAAGGGTTCAGTCCCGCGGCGCAAAGCCTCGGAATCGTCGAGAAGACGGAGACGGTAGCGGTGCGGCAGATCTGTGACACGCATGCGCCCAAGATGCAGATTATCTGGGAGCAAGCGGCCAACGTGAAGGCCGTGGAGATGCCGGCCGGCTTTCAAGTGTTTGCAAGGGAGCGCTGGAAGGGCGCGCCGGTATTAGCGGGTAAGCGCATGGGACCGCGTGGCGGCGTGCTTTGGATGGCAACCGCACCGGGAGTGAGCGGGATTGAGCGCTACCCCTACCTGCTGCATGCGCTGGTGGACCTGGGGCTGGACTTGCCGGCGAAGACCATGAATCTGTGGGCGTTTTTCGATTCTTCCTACCGTATTCGCGCCGATAGCGAGTACCTGGCTAAGCGCTGGCGGCAGGCCGGGATCGGTGAGCTGCATGTCGCGGCGTGGCACAACATGGAGCCAGACCAGGTGCAGGACGAGTATCTAAAGAAATTGATTGAGGCTTGCCATCGCAACGCGATTCTGGTCTATGCGTGGCTCGAATTGCCGCATGTGAGCGAAAAATTCTGGGCGGATCATCCGGCTTGGCGCGAGAAAACGGCCATTGGGCAAGATGCGCAACTGGACTGGCGGAAGTTGATGAATCTGCAGAATGGGGAGTGCCGCGCCGCAGTGCAAAAGGAGATCGGCGGGCTGTTAAGGCGCTTCGATTGGGACGGCGTAAACCTGGCGGAACTGTATTTTGAGTCGCTGGAAGGCGCAAGCAATCCGGCGCGCTTTACACCGATGAATGATGACGTCAGGCAGGATTTCAAGCGCGTGGGAGGATTCGATCCGAAGCTGCTGTTTGAGGCGGGGTCGGAGTATGCGCTGGCGAAGCGTCCGGAGGGCCTGCGGAAATTCCTGGACTACCGCGCTGAGCTGGATTCGCGGATGCAGAAGGAGTGGTTGGAAGTCATAGATAAGACGCGCACGGAAAAACCATATCTGGACATTGTGCTGACACATATCGATGACCGCTTTGAGCCGGGGATACGGGATGCGCTGGGGGCGGACGTGGCGCGGAGTTTGCCGATGATTCAGGCGCGGAAGAGCATGCTGCTGGTGGAAGATCCGGCGACGCTCTGGCATCTGGGGCCGGAACGGTATTCGAAGCTGGCCGAAAAATATCGTGAGCTGACGCCGGACCGCAAGCAGATTGCGGTGGATATCAACGTAGTGGAGCGGTATCAGGATGTCTATCCGACGAAGAAGCAGACCGGCGTGGAGTTGTTGGAATTAGTGCATGAGGCCGCGGTATCGTTTGCGCGAGTGGCTTTATACTTTGAAAATTCTCTGGAAAAACAGGACTTGGCTTTGCTGCCGGCTGCCGCAGCGGCGGCAACGGTTCAGGAGATTCACGCGGGAGCATTCCTAGTGAACGCCCAGGAGCCGACGCGCGTGAAATGGCAGGGGGCAGCACGGATGGACGGTAAGTTGTGGCCGGTAACGAGTGGGAAAGATCTTTTAGCGCCAGCCGGTGAGCATAGGTTCGAAGCAAGCGCGGAACAGCCGGCCGTTGCGATTGCCGATTTCAATGGGGACGTTCACTCCGCCGTCGCGGAGGCAGACCGCTCGGACTTGTCATACACCAGCCGAGGCCGCGCGGTGGCGGTGCTTGGGTCGGCGGTTTCTTCGATTGAGGTGGACGGTACTCCCTTCTGGAAGGGCAAGGCGGGAGAGAGCACCAGTTCTTTCGTGCTTCCGGCGGGCCAACACCTGGTGACGTTCTATCGTTAGGCAGTGACAGCGGAAACGGTAGTAAGATGGCCACACTGCGATCGAAACTGTTGCAGCAGCTCGCGTTCGCGGGCGGCATCCAGGCTCTTGATTGCATCGGCGACTAGCTCCACGCGCGCACCTGTTTCCAGTAAGCCGAAGGCGGCGCTACGAACGCAGAGTTCGGAAACCACGCCGTAGACTACGTAGCGATCCGCGGCCAGATGATAAAGCAAAGGGCGCAAGTTCGGGTTGGTGAAGCAATCAAGCATCTGTTTCTCGATAATGATTTGCTTCGCCTGATTGAAGGTAAATTCCATACGCGCTGGAGTGCTGGTCAAGATGAACGGCCGACTGAGCAACGTACCGGCAGTTTTTTGTTGACCGTTTGTGCCGGCCACGCAATGCGGTTTCCAGGTTTGGAACTCCGGGTCGTCTTCCGAATGCGCGTCAGCAGTGGAGATGATTTGGATTTCGTGTTGCGCCGCGAAGCTGGTGAGCTGGTTGAGAGATCCGACGATGTGCTCGGCACCCGGAACAGCCAACGCCCCGGCGGGATAGAGAAAATCCAGCTGGGTGTCTACGTCAAAGAAGATAGTCTTCATGGCGGTTAGCCAAGCGAGCGTTCTATTTGAAGCTCCTGCCTGAGGTCCTCAGCCATGGCAAGCAAACGCGGGCTGATTTCCACGGGATAGGGAGCCGCGGGCTCAAGCGAATGAAAACGCGCGGGGAGCGCTTGAATGGCCGAGCGGGCGTTCGCCTGCACCTCCTTAATATCGAGCCTGGATTCGATG
>DATHIZ010000414.1:0-8308 GCA_035316385.1 Bryobacteraceae bacterium
GGCTCCGCTTGGGGACGCTACCAAGGGGTCGCCTGGCGGAATCGACATGTACACGGGCAACTCTGCGCTTGCGGTAACGACGAACTTTCAACAATCGCAGGACTCGTTGTACGCGCTTGCCAGCGACACTGGCGGGAAGGCGCTGCTTGATTACAACGATCTGGCGAAGGGAATCGTGGAGGCGCAGCGAGCCATTTCCAGCTACTATGTCATCGGGTACTACACCAGCAATACGGCTTTGGATGGGAAGTTCCGGCGCGTGAAGATCTCGCTGAATACCGCTACCGCCAAGCTGGAGTATCGTCAGGGTTACTATGCCGCCAAACAGTTTAGTAAGTTCACGGCGGTTGACAAAGAGAGGCAGCTTGAGGATGCGCTGATGCTGGGCGACCCTGTCACGGAACTCACCATCGCTATGGAGGTGGATTACTTCCAGTTAAACCAGGCTGAATATTTCGTGCCGGTGGTGGTGAAGATCCCGGGAAGGGAACTGGCGCTGGTGAAGCGGCGCGGCGGCGAACGCACGCTTATCGATTTCATCGGAGAGGTGAAGGATGACTACGGCGCCACAATCGCGAATGTGCGCGACAAAGTGAACATCAAATTAAGTGGCGCCACCGCGAGCGAATTAGCCAAGCGGCCGATCGAATACGATACCGGATTCACTCTTCTGCCGGGCAAGTACACGATCAAGTTCCTTGCGAGGGACGACGAAACGGGCAGAATCGGAACGTATCAGACAACGTTTGTCATCCCCAACTTAAACAGGGAGGAGAAACGGATACCGATTAGTTCGGTCGTGTTAAGCAGCCAGCAAGTGGATCTTAAGGACGCGCTCTACAATGCCGCGAAGAATAAGGACGGGAAAGAAGAAGCCGGCAACCCGCTGGTGCAGGATGGGCGGAAGTTGATTCCGAGCGTGACGGGCGTTTTCACTCAGGGCCAGGAGATGCATGTTTACCTGCAGGCCTACGAACCAGGAGGGGAAACCACCTGGCCGCTAATTGCCTATGTGAGCTTTTATCGTGCGGGCACAAAAGCGCTCGAAACGCCGGCCATGCAGATAACGGATGGCTGGAACAATCGCTTGAGGACGATGCCGATCCAATTTCGCATCGCCCTCGACACGCTTCCGCCAGGAAAGTACGACTGCCAGGTAACCGTGCTGGACTCCGCCAAGCAGAAGGCTGCGTTCTGGCGCGCTCCGGTTGCCATTGTGCCTAGACCGTGACTACGATTTTTCCGATCTGCGCGTTGGACTCCATGTAGCGGTGCGCCTCGACGATTTTGCTGAGTGGGAACGTCTTGTCGATGCGGGGTTTAAAGCTGCCGGCGGCTAGGTGATCAAAGATGTACTGCTTGGCCTTCGGCAGAACGGCTGGATCGAGCGTTATTTCGAAGAGCGTATATCCCTTAAAGGTGAGGTGTTTGACGAGAGCTGCGAATAGCGGGAACGGCGTGGGGTCGGCGGCGAGCGCTCCATACTCGAAGATGATGCCGTTATCGGCAGTGGCTGCTGCGAGAGCTTCGAGACCCTTGCCGGCAATTGGGTCGAAAACGATGCGCGCGCCTTTGCCGGACGTGATCTTGTTGACACGGGCTACGAGGTCTTCCTCTTCCGTGGCAATGACGTGATCGGCGCCAACAGCCAAAAGTTCGGCTTTCTTTTTCGATGTACGGGTGGTCGCGATGCTGATAGCGCCTTCTGCCTTGGCGACCTCTATGGCGGCGATGCCTACGCTGCTGCTGGCGGCGGTGATCAGAACGAAGTCTCCCTTTGCCAGGTGGCCTTGGTGGATGAGCGCACCGTAAGCGGTGATGTACTGCATCCAGATGCTGGTTCCTTCCTCATAGGAGAGCCTGTCCGGGTAGGCCGCGATGGCGCGAACAGGAACGATCGCTACCTCGCCATAAACGCCGTACAGACTTATTAAGAACGCGGGTACGGTGCTGACAGTCTTACCGATCCAGCTCTGGTCGACGTCAGCTCCGACAGCTTCCACAATACCCGAGGCTTCATAGCCGAGCTTTGAGGGGAAATTGGGATGGACAAGATATTGGTCCGTGCGGAACATGACTTCGGCGCGGTTCAGGCCAATGGCTTTGACGCGAAGACGAACCTCGCCGGCGGCAGGCTCGGGGAGGGGGAGCTCCTCCAGTTGGAGCACTTCGGGGCCACCGGCCTGGTGGAAGCGAACAATTTTTGCGAGGGCTGGCGTTACAGTGGATTCGGATTTATTTGGCATCTAGTTACTTTTGGCTTTCAATTTCCTTAATTCGATGTAGAGGTAAGGAAAAGGACTCATCGGCGGCCGTGCGCATTTGCGTCTTCGACTAAGATCAAGCTGATGCTGTCTGGCGCCGGTGTTGTCGGAGTAATTTCGGATACTCACGGTCTGCTGCGGCCGGAAGCGCTGCGCGCCCTCGAGAGGTCAGACTTGATCATCCATGCCGGTGATGTGGGCAAGCCCGAGATCATTGAGGCTCTGAAGACTCTTGCTCCGGTTGTTGCCGTGAGAGGAAACATCGACAAGGGAGCCTGGGCGCTCGCGCTGCCAATCAGCGCGGTGGCGAAAGCGGGCGCGACAGCTATCTATGTCATCCATGACATTCAACAACTTGACGTCGACCCCGTTGCCGCCGGATTTCAGATTGTAATCAGCGGCCACTCGCACCGGCCGGCACGCACACAGCGTTCCGGCATCCTCTATTTGAACCCGGGCAGCGCCGGCCCGAGGCGGTTCAAGCTCCCGGCGACTGTCGCGCGGCTTGATTTGCGGCAATCGACTTGGGCGATCGATTTTATAGACCTCGGCTTGGCTGCACCTCACTGAGGAGCCTCTTATATGCTGTTATCCTGAACGGTCGTGCCCGCTAGGCCTGCCCAGAATGACTTTCGGACAGTAACGCAATGCTTGTGAATCGCTCCGCGCTGATTTCCCGCCGCAGCATGCTCTCCGCTTGGACCGCTCCGATTGCCGGAGCGCTTGCCCAGTCAAAGGTGAGCGGACTGCCGGCGCGGCGGCTCAAGATTATCGTCACCGGCGGGCATCCGGGGGATCCCGAATGCGGATGTGCGGGCACGGTCGCCCGTTATGCCGACGTTGGACACGAGGTTGTTCTGTTGTACCTGAATCGCGGTGAAGGCTATTGTCAGGGCGGTGACTCCCACCCGTGTGGCCCGGTTCGCACGGCGGAAGCGCGTAAGGCGTGTCAGATCCTCAAGGCTCGTCCGGCGTTTCTAGGCCAATTGGATGGCCATGCAGTTGTGGATGCCACACACTATGAGGAACTCCGGCGGTTGCTTGATTCGGAAAATCCAGATATCGTTTTCGCTCAATGGCCGATCGACTCCCATCGCGACCACCGCGCGCTCTCGACGTTAGTGTTGGACGCATGGCTGGCAGCGGGCAAGAAGTATGCCCTTTATTACTACGAAGTGACGGATGACACGATGATGTTCTCTCCGTCGGAATATGTGGATATTTCGGCAGTCGAAGATCGCCGGCGCGCCGCCTGTTATGCGCACGTTTCGCAGAACCCGGACAAGTGGTATCCGGGTCAGGCCGAACTAACTCGCTTGCGAGGCCGGGAGAGCGGCTATGGCCAGGCGGAAGCTTTTCTTCGCCACTGGCAGAGCAAGACTGGGCTGTTGCCCTGAAGGCCGGAGGGTAGCGCACACTAGAGCTTATGGAACTGCTTGACCCTGTGGAGGCGCGTGTATTGGGCGCGCTGATGGAAAAAGAGGTAACCACTCCCGAATACTATCCGCTGTCGTTGAACGCGCTGGTGAATGCCTGTAATCAGAAATCCAACCGTGATCCGGTGGTCGACTACGACGAGGATACGGTGGAGGATGCCGTGCACCGGTTGCGCCAGAAGCAGTTCTCATTCTTGGTTACAGGCAACGGGCGCGTGAATAAGTACCGGCAGCGTCTTTCCGAAACGTTGAATTTGGGCCGGCGCGAATCCGCTGTGCTGTGTTCTCTGCTGCTACGCGGGCCGCAAACGCTAGGTGAGATCAAGGATCGCAGCGAACGGATGTATAGTTTTGCCGACCTGGCCGAGACGGAAATGGTCTTGGACAAACTAGCGGACTGGACTGGCGGCGCGCTGATGAAAAAACTGCCACGCCAGCCCGGCCAGAAAGAGGCGCGCTACGCCCAGTTGTTGTGCGGCGAACCCGAGTTTGAAGCAGTGACGGAAACGGTAGCGGCGCATGCGCCTACGGGCAAAGTCGCGCAGCTCGAGCTGGAAATGCAGCAGCTTCGCGCCGAATTATCCGAGCTGAGACTCCGGTTTGATGCGCTGGAAGCACAGTGGAAGTAGTTTGTTCCTGCTAGGTTGTATTGAGGTCGTTTGTGAAGAAACTCTTACTTTTGTCCATCTCCGTCGTCATGGGCTTCGCGCAGCAAAAGCCCTCTGTTACATCACCCGAAGTCCACAGTGAGGGCCGGGTCACCTTTCGCATACTCGCTCCCGACGCACGTAAAGTTTCCGTTAGCGTGGAGGGCGCGAAAGAACCGCTTCTCCTGCAAAAGGACGCGCAGGGCATCTGGAGCGTCAGCACCGATGCTCTGCAGCCGGATATCTATGGCTATTCCTTCCAAGTTGATGGCGTCCATCTGCTTGATCCGGCCAATACGGAGATCAAGCCAAACCTGTTGAATCTGAGCAATGTCGTGCACGTAGTGGGCGAAAGTCCGCTTCCCTGGGAACCTACCGGCATTCCGCACGGCGAAGTGCATCATCATTTCTACAAGTCGAATACGGTCGGCGATAACCGCGACTTTTACGTTTACACTCCGCCCGGCTATGACGTGTCCGCGTCGACGCTCTATCCGGTTCTCTACCTGCTGCACGGTTTCAGCGATGATGCCAGTGGTTGGACCGCTATAGGAAAGGCCAACCTGATTCTGGACCGCCTCATTGCCGAAAACAAGGCAAAGCCCATGATTGTAGTTATGCCCCTGGGTTATGGCGCGCCAGAGATCGTGCGGCAGGGCAGCAACCCGAGTCTGCGGGAAAAGAACATGAGCCGCTTTCGTACCGCCTTGATCGACGAAGTCATTCCGGCCGTCGAGCGCGGCTACAAGGTGGATACGAACCGCAACTCTCGCGCCATTGCCGGGTTGTCCATGGGAGGAGCCGAGTCGCTGCTTACGGGCTTGAACCGGCTGGACAAGTTTTCCTGGGTGGGCGCGTTTAGCGCTGGCGGCCTAGGTGACGATCTTGCCGCCGCGTTCCCGCAAATCGGCCCACAGAGCAACCAGCAGTTGCACTTACTTTGGATTGCATGCGGGACGGAAGATCGTTTGATCGAGCCCAATCGTAAAGCAATTGCCTGGTTGAAGAGCAAGGAGATCGCATTGACGCCGATCGAAACTCCTGGCATGCACACCTGGATGGTGTGGAGACGAAACCTGATCGCGTTTGCGCCGCTGCTATTCCAGAACGCCCCAGCCGCAAACACGAGTGACAAGTAAAAACACGCGGCCGAACGAATTTTACTTCGTCCGGCCGCGTACGTAACATTAGACTATTTCAAACCAGCTTATGGTCTTGCCGTAGCACTGCTGGTGGCACCCGAGCTGCCAACTAGGCCCTGGTTGACCAGGATCTTTGCTTCCACTCGGCGGTTCAGCTTGCGCCCGGCTGCAGTCTTGTTGTCCGCGGCTTCGTGGCTGATTCCCATGGCCGCCGCGCTCAGAATCCGATGGACTGGGATATTGCCGTCCTGCTCCAGGTAGCGGATGACCGCGTTGGCGCGATCGTCACTGAGGTGTTGATTGCGATTGAGATTGCCGGTGCTATCGGCGTATCCCGCTATCTCAATCAGATAGCCCTTTTCCTGTAGCGCCTTTTGAGCCAAGTCGGCCAGATCCTTCTTAGCCTCGGGGGTGAGTTGCGAGCTGTTTAGCTTGAAGTAAACCGTCGCGGATTCCTTGACTTGATAGTTGTCGAGGTCAGTAACCCGGCCGTTGACGTCGGTCACGCCCTGATTTGCGTGGTCGGCGCTAGTCTTTACTTGGGTTACCTGTCCCTGGGTTTGTTTCTCCTGATCTTCTAATTGTCCCGCGCGTGTTTCCATTTGGCCCGCACGGCTTTCAAGCGTGGTGGAGCGGCCTTCCAGTCCGGTAGCGCGGCCTTCCAAGGTACCGGTGCGTGACTCTACCGGTGAAACGCGGCTATCCACTTGCCTCGAGGTCCGCATGGACGTGGGATCGAAAGTGACGCGCTCGGCAGCCATTTCGCCGCGTTCGTTCCCTTTGCCCTGTGCTTCCACGTGGAGACCGGGAACAAGAGAAGCTGCATCCATCTTGTCGTGACGACGGAAGATGACGCCCTTTTTCAGCTGAATCTTCGTAACGTCGGTCAGGGCGATTGTTCCGATAGAATCATCGTCGATGCGTACCTTGAGGACGTTGCCTTCCCGCGAAAGGATTACTCCTTGGACTTTCGATTTCTCGCCCGCAGTGAAGGTGCGGTTGTTCGGTGTGACTCCTAGCGCGAATGTAGCAGTTAACAGTGCCTGCGCGGCGATCGCGACGCCGATTTTGAATTTGAAATTCTGCCTGATCTGTAACTGTTTGATCTGTAACACAAAAACATCTCCTTTGGCTTAAAAGTGCGGGAAAAGGCCGAATAAGCGAACCTCGCAACTCTTTGTGGATAGATGCGTTCCCGTGAAGAAATGTAACGGAATATTCCTCCGTTTGGGAATTTTTACGCGCAATCTTGTGTCTTGCAATTGGCGGGTAACCGGACTTACGGCTGTCACGGCTGTACTGCGGATTTTCCTTTTTGGGCTTTTGAGAAGATAAACGGGGCGGTACGAACGTGCAATGAACACACCAGACAGTATGATGGGCCGCGGGGCCGAACTCGCGCGGAAATTCTATGGTTGGCGAATAATAGCGACAACCTTTGTCACCCTCGGCATCGCCGTCGGAATTCCCTATTACAATCTTCCTTTTTTTTACGACTATTTTCAGAAAACGTATCACTGGGACCTGCGCCAAATAACCTTGGGCTTTCCGCTGGCGGCCCTTTTGACAGTGTGGGTCGGACCGCTGCTAGTTCCGCGTTTCAGTCCGCGCAAACTGATTGTCGCGGGAACCGGGCTTACCGCCCTGGCATTTTTTGGATTGGGGAGCATGCATGGAGCGCTGGCCATGTATTTCCTGCTCTATTTTATCTATACAGTAGGCTATATTTTTTCGGGGCCTATTCCCCACCAGATCCTCGTATCCCACTGGTACCAGAAAAAGCGCGGCCGCGCGATGGGCATTGTTTACGTTGGAGTCGGGCTGTTCGGCGGCCTGGGTTCGTTCCTCGTACGCGGATTGACTGATCGCTACGGTTTCCAAACCGCTCTTATTACGGTTGGTTTCCTTCTGTTCCTGGTCTGGCCGCTCGCCCTGTTTGTTCTGAAGGATAAGCCCGAAGAATTAGGGCAGTTTCCGGATGGCGCGGCGTTCCCGGCCTCAGACGCCAAACAGTTGCCGCACAGCTATGGCCATCTACTGCGCAGCGTTCCTTTCTGGCTGTTGCTGATCGGCAGCGCGTGTTCCATCGGGTCCATCGGATCTATCAACTTTCACATGAAGTTTGTCTTCCGCGATGCCGGTTTCGTCGACCAGAAAGCTCTCAACACGGCCTGGACGAACGCATCCGTGCTGATTTTGTGGTCGAGCATCGCCGGGCGCTTGAGCATCGGCTATTTTGCCGATATTTTTTCAAAGAAGCGCGTCATGACGGCAACGTACTTCATTGTGGCCGCCACTATTTTGCTTATGCTCTCCGTTACGCCGGACCGGCCTAGTTCGCTCTATGTGTTTGCGATTGTTTTCGGCTTTTCAATGGGCGCCGATTATATGCTGATCCCACTTATGGCCGCTGAACAGTTTGGCGTGAATACGCTGGCACGAGCCATGGCTATCATTCTTCCGGTGAATACGATTGGGCAGACGTGGTTCCCTTATCTGGTCTCCTGGCTGCGCGAATATTTTGGAAATTACCATGTGCCGATGACGGTGGTCTTCGGCATAGCCATGGCCGGCGCGTTATCGATCGCTCTTTTACCTAGGCGCACCAAATCGATTGCTCCGGCTGCTGCGGGAATGGCGGCGGTGGCCGGGGAGGGGATCAAATAGACACCTGCGCGAAGGCGCAAAAAATTGGGATGGAACATAAGCGAGCTCTGGAGAATTTTCGCCTGCGTGTCTTTCGCGCCGTGGCGGAATCTCTCAGCTTTCGGGTTGCCACCGAAAACCTCTACCTGACCCAGCCCGCCGTAACGCTGCAG
>DATHIZ010000415.1:0-9300 GCA_035316385.1 Bryobacteraceae bacterium
GTGACGGGCGCATGAGTTGAAAGAGGAATACTCCGGCGAAGAACAAGAACACCAGCGAGGGAACCCAGTTTGAATAAGGCGCCGGAAACAACGGATGCCAGCCGCCTAGAAACAGCAGCGTCGCCACGCAGGTGATGGTCACCATGTTGGCGTATTCCGACATGAAGAAGCAGGCGAATTTCATGCTGCTGTATTCGGTATGGAAGCCGGCCACCAGTTCGTTTTCGGCTTCGGGCAAATCGAAAGGGATACGGTTTGTCTCGGCAAAGCCGGCGATCATGAAGACGATAAAGCCGAAGATCTGCGGAAACGGCATCTGGAAAATGCTCCAGCGCGGAATGAAGCCTAGATAAAAGCCGGCCTGGGCGTCCGTGATGCCGCGAAAACTCAGCGTGTTCGCGAGTAATAGCGGCGACACGATGACCAGCGTCAGAGGCAGTTCGTAACTGATCATCTGAGCGCTGCTGCGCAAACCGCCGATGAGCGAATACTTGTTGTTCGAGGACCACCCCGCCAGAGCCACGCCGTAAACGCTCACGGCGCTAATGGCGAGGATAAACAGAATACCGACATCCAGGTCGCTGATCTGCATGTACGTGCGCGTGCCGAAAAGGTTGATCTCCGGACCGAATGGAATGACCGATATCGAAACCAGGGCCAAACTAACCGCAATAAACGGAGCCAGCAGGAAGAACACCTTATTGGCGTAGGGCGGAAGCAGATCCTCTTTGGTGAGGAGTTTCAGCACGTCGGCCATAGGCTGCAGCAAACCATGCGGGCCGACGCGCAATGGGCCGGTGCGCGATTGGATATGCGCGAGCACTTTGCGCTCCACCCACTGCAAGTAGGCGAGCGTCGTCATGAAAATGCCAAAGACGACTGCGATTTTGATCAGGCTAACGAGGTAGAAATTCATCTCAACGATTCCACCGACTGATTGCTCGGATCATGGTAGAGTTCGCCGGGCGATTCCATCACGGCATTCAACATATTCGAGAAGCGGCTCATCGTTCCGGACGTGAACAGCGTGTTCCGCGCCGGGCGGATCAGTTCCGGCTGCTGCGTAAAGCTGATGCTGCCGTTGGGAGGCGTGGTGGAGGCGGCGCCGCCGGTTTCAAGCACAGCCAGCGGAAGACTGTAACCGCGCACCCACCGCTGAATCTCCTGAAACACCTGCTCCGGCTTCTGCACGGTCCAATCGGCGCGCATTTCCTTCGCCAGCAAACCGATGATCTCGAGATCTGGCTTGGCGCCCATCGTCTTGGCTCCGCGGTTCAGCCTCTGCACGTCGCCGCAAACATTGGTCACGGTGCCGTCCTTTTCGTAAGCGGATGCCGCCGGCAGCACCACCGTGGCGTATTTGGCGGTCTCGGTCAGGAATAAGTCCTGCACCACCACGAAGGCTTTCTCCGAAACCAGTTTGTTCCGGGACAGTGGATTTGCGCCCATCACCCAAAGAACATCCAAGTCGGGAGCAGCCAGCATCTCGTCATAATTGAGCCCAGGCTCCAAGCCGCCGTCGGCCACGTTTTGGTAGCCAGGAAGCAGATCCGGCAACAAGCCCATGTCCGCCGCTCCACGAGAGTTGGAGTAATCCAGCAGGCAGACATATTTGACCGGGATGCCGAGCGAATCGCCGAACGCCACAAGCCTGCGAACGTCCGGCCCCGTGATGGCGGCGCCGAACAAAATGACCAGTTCCGGTTCGGACGCCAGCTTTTCACGCAAAGCATCGAGTCCGTCAAACTCCGTTCCCGGCTTTGCGCGCCTGGTGACGGCATAACTGTCTTCGCGCACCGGGCCCGGCGTCACGGCGTACACGTGCCCCTTGTGGAGCCGCCAGTTGGAGCGCAGTTGATACGCCAGGAAAGGATGTTCCTGGGCAAGATCGCTGCCAATCACCAGCGCGGCTTTGGTCGTGAGAAGGTCAGTTGTCGACGCGAAAGCGTTGGTCCGCCCTTGCAGCGCTTCGAGCAGCGTTGCGACATCGCCGGTGCGATGGTGGTCGATGTTAGAAGTCTTCAAAACCTGCCGGGCAAATTTCTGCAGCAGATAATTTTCTTCGTTGGTGGTGTGGTTGGAGCCGATCACGCCGATGTTGCCGCGCTTTGCCACCACCTCATTTAATTTCTTGGCCACGGTAGCCAAGGCAACCGCCCATGATACGGGACGCAATTCGCCGTTACTCCCGCGCAGCAGCGGAGAAGTCAGGCGCTCCGGATGAGTATTGAAATCGAAAGCGTAGCGGCCTTTCACGCACAGGAACTCGCCGTTCAGCCCGGAACGGTCCCGGTTGTTCGCGCGTGTAATTTCGCCATTGCGGACGCCGAGCGTGGTCTTGCAGCCGTTGGAACAATGCGTGCAAACGGTGGCGACGTGCTCCATTTCCCAGGGCCGCGTTTTGTAGCGGTAGGTACCCGAGGTGAGCGCTCCCACGGGACAAATGTCGATGCAAGCGCCGCATTCATCGCATTCCAGATGATCGCCCTTATTCGGGATGATCTCCGCGGCGGCCCCGCGGTTTCCGATACCCAGGGCGTTTACACCCAAGCCTTCGCCGCAGACTCGCACGCAGCGGTAACAGAGAATACAGCGCGGCGCGTCATAGAAAACGACAGGCGACCACTGCTTCTCATCCACGTGTACTTTGGTTTCGCGGAAACGGCTCTCTCCAGCGCCGTAACGGAAGACCATGTCCTGTAACTCGCACTCGCCGCCCTTGTCGCAAACCGGACAATCCAGCGGATGGTTGGTTAACAGGAACTCAAGCGTTCCTTTTCGAGCCTTTCTTACGATTTCCGAATCGGTGCGCACCACCATTCCCTCAGCCACTGGCAGCGTGCACGCCACTTGCAGTTTAGGGGTCTTTTCCACTTCCACCAAGCACATGCGGCAGGCGGCTTGCAGAGACAAGTCGTCGTAGTAGCAGAAGGCCGGAATCGCAATACCCGATTGCTTTGCCGCGTTAATGAGCAAAGTTCCGGGAGCCGTCCGCAGGGCCTGGCCGTCTATGGTGAAGTTAATAAGGTCAGCCATAATTTCCAGTCAGAAACTAAACAATCGCAAACTCTGGCGTCTTCTTGCCGGCTCGCGTCAGCTTCAGGCGAGCTTCGAACTCGTCGCGGAACTTCGCCACGAATCCGCCGATCGGCATCGCGGCTGCATCGCCCAGCGGACAGAAGGTGCGTCCCAGCATATTGGCGGCAAGCTCACCAATCAGGTCGATGTCGGCCGCCACGCCGCCGCCTTCATGAAAGCGGGTCAAGATCTTTTTCAACCAGGTTGTGCCTTCCCGGCAGGGGATGCACCATCCGCAGCTTTCGTGCGCGTAGAACTTAATGGTTCGCAGAGCGACAGCCACGATGTCGGTGTCTTCGTCGAGCACCACCAAGCCGCCCGAACCGGCCATCGTTTTGGCTTTTGCCAGCGAATCGAAATCGAGCAAAATGTCGGCGCACTCATCTGCTTTCAAAACCGGCGAAGACGAACCACCGGGAATTACCGCCTTCAATTTCTTGCCGTTGCGAATGCCGCCGCACACCTCGTTGATCAGGCGCATCATGGGAAAGCCCATGGGCATTTCATACACGCCGGGGCGGTTCACGTGTCCCGAGACGCACATCAAGCGGGTCCCGCCATTTCTTGGAGTGCCTAGCGCGGCGTACCACTCCGGACCCTTGCGCAAAATAGCCGGCACATGCGAAAACGTCTCGGTATTGTTCAAAATCGTGGGAGATTGAAACGCGCCGACGACCGCCGGAAACGGCGGCTTCAGGCGGGGAATGCCGCGCTTGCCTTCGAGCGATTCGAGCAGCGCCGATTCCTCACCGCATTCGTAAGCGCCCGCGCCGCTATGCGTATACAAATCGAAGTCCCAGCCGGAGCCCAGAATGTTTTTGCCGAGATAACCTTTTTCATACGCTTCGGCAATGGCGCGATCGACAATCTCGATCAGATAGCGATACTCGCCGCGGATGTAGATGTATCCCTTGTTCGACTTGATCGTCCAGCCGGCAATCACCATGCCCTCGATCAATTGATGAGGATCTTTCTCCATCAGCAGCCGGTCTTTGCAGGTGCCCGGCTCGCTCTCGTCGGAGTTACAGATCACGTAGGTCGGCTTGCCGGTGGTGCGGGGAACAAAGCTCCATTTCATGCCGGTGGGAAATCCGGCGCCGCCGCGGCCTCTGAGCGAGGATGCCTTCAGGAGATCGATGATGACCTCCGCCGTCATGCCCAGCGCTTTCTTCAGCGCCTCATAACCCTCGTTGGCAAGATAGGTATCGATTGAAGCCGAGTTCGGCAAACCGAACCGGAAGGAGACCACCTTTGTTTCTAATGGACTAGGTTCGTTGTATTCCATCGCTTAAGAAGCTTTCTTTTTTCCGTAGCTGCCGTCGCGTAACTCCGTCATGAGGCCGTCGAATTTCTCGGGCGTCACGAAATGGTGGAAATCGTAGTTAATCTGGATGGCGGGAGCCCATGAGCATGCGCCCATGCATTCCACTTCTTCGAGCGAGATGATGCCATCGGGCGCGACTTGCTTGTTGCCCAACCGCAAGGTCTCGCAGGCATGCGTGTACAACTCTTCGCCGCCGACAGCCTGGCAAGCAATATTGGTGCACACCTGGACGTGGAACTTACCCAGCGGCTTGCGGTGAAGCATAGAGTAATAGCCCACCACTTCGTCTACCTGCAGCGGAGTAACTCCGCAGCGCCGCGCTACCTCTTCAATCAATTCCTGCGTGACGGAGCCGACTTCATCCTGCGCATACATCAGCATGGGAATGACTGCCGAGCGCTGCCGTCCAGGCGGGTAACTGTTCAACAATTTTTCGAAGCGCGCTTCGAGCGCCGGTGAAAAAGTCATAGCCTTTAGCGATCGACGTCCCCCAGCACAAAGTCCATGCTGCCCATGACCGCAATCGAATCGGAAATCGGCAGGCCTTCCAGCAGCGCGCCTAACGACTGTAAATTGCCAAAACTGGGCGTCCGCATAAACACGCGATGCGGATTGGCGGTGCCGTCGCTGACCACGTAATACGCCAGCTCGCCGCGCGGCGATTCGACCACCTGATAGACCGATCCGGCCGGCACTTTAAATCCTTCGGTAACGATTTTGAAGTGGTAGATGAGCGATTCCATCTGCGTCTTCATTTTTTCGCGGTCGGGCAGCAATACGTGTGGCGCATCCGCCTGCCACGGACCGCTAGGCATGCCCTGCAACGCCTGGCGGACGATTCGCACACTCTGACGCATTTCTTCCATGCGAATTTCGAAACGCGCATAGACGTCGTTTGCGGTGCTGGTGGGAACGTTGAACTCGAACTTTTCGTAGCTGCTGTACGGACAATCTTTGCGCGCGTCCATCTTCACGCCGGCAGCGCGGATCATAGGTCCGGTCACGCCGAGATCGAGCATCAGCTCCACGGGAAGACCACCAATGCCTTTGGTCCTATTCACCCAAATGGGGTTGCTCGCGAGCAGGCTCTGATATTCGTCAATGCCCTTGGCCAGCCGCTCGACGGCCTTCGTCACCACGTTGTGCCAACCGCGCGGAGGCTCCAGCGCCAGGCCGCCAATACGGATGTAGCTCGTCATCATGCGCTGGCCGGAGAACATCTCCAAGATCTTGGCTATCTCTTCGCGTTCGCGGAAACAGTAGAAATACACCGACATCGCGCCTATATCCAGCGCGTGCGTGCCCAGCCAGATCAAGTGGCTGGAGACGCGCATCAGCTCGCACAGCATCACCCGCATCCACTGCGCGAATGGAGGGATCTCTAACTGCAGAAGCCGCTCGACCGCCAACGCGTAGGCAAGATTGTTACTCAAATTCGCCAGGTAATCGACGCGATCGGTTAGCGGAGTGCCCTGCGCGTATTTCTTAACTTCAAACTGTTTCTCGATGCCGGTATGTAAATACCCAATCTCGGGCCGGGCGCTGAGAATGGTCTCGCCATCCAGTTCCAGAACTACCCGCAGCACGCCGTGCGTGGACGGATGCTGAGGCCCCATGTTGAGAGTCATGGTTCGCGCCCGGCTACTGCCCCCAGGCGCGGAGGCAGGCGCGCCGGATGATTCGGCCTTCCGCAGTTCTTTTTGAGCATCGAGTGATGCTACGTGTGCTTGTTCTTCGATCATTCGCGGTTATTCGTCCTGATACGAGTACTTGTGTCCATGGATCGGATAATCCTTGCGCAGAGGATGCCCTTCCCAGTCGGCCGGCATCATGATCCGTTCCAGATTCGGATGATTCCGGAATTGAATTCCGAACAGGTCGAATACCTCGCGCTCATACCAATTTGCCGCCCGCCAAATCTCGGAAACAGAATCCACAGGCTCCTGCTCCCCGAGCCGCACGGTCAGCCGCAAACGGGTGTTCTGTTTCAGTGAATGGAGGAAATACACAACTTCGAAACGCGGATCGCGCGGCCACCAATCGACGGCCGTCACCGCGCTCAAGCGTTCGAATCCAGCCGTCTCCCGCAAATAACGGCAGACGGGCGAAAGAAAAGCCGGAGCAATGGACAGCACCAGGCCATCCACCGTGATACTGGCGGCGGTGATAGCTTCCGGCAGGCGGGTGCTGATAGCTAACGCCAGAGGATTTTCAGCAACAAGTTCAGGCAGCACGGTTCGCCTCACTGGAGAATTTGGTCCGGTCTTCCGCCGACCAGTCCAAAACACCCTTCTTCCAGATGTAGTAAAAACCGCACAGAACTAATGCAATGAACAACACCATCTCAGAAAAGGCAAACAGCTTAAGACGCCGGAACACCACGGCCCACGGATAAAGAAAAATGGCTTCAATATCGAACAGGATGAAGACCATGGCCACTAAGTAAAATTTTACGGAAAAACGCCCGCGCGCGTTGCCCACCGGCTGCATGCCGGATTCATAGGGGGATGATTTGACTGCATCTTTGACACGCCGCCCCAGCAGGGCGGACAGGCCGATCATGGCGCCTGCAACGGCCAAAGCAATCAGGATTTGAATGAGTACCGGGAACCAAGTCTCGGGATAGCTGCCAGGCATGTTTAGGTTAACTACCAGAGTAGCAACCAAGACCTTCATATAATTTAGTCAGGTGCACAAAGTGGAAAGCATGGCGGGAACTATTCGGATTCACGTTAACGGCGAAGAAAAAGAGGCGCCTTCGGATCGCTCGGTGGCGGCTTTGCTGGCATGGTTGGAAGTGGCGTCCGAACGCGTTGCAGTTGAGTTAAACAAGACGATTGTGCGTAAGCGCGACTGGGAAAACACGATTGTTCTCAATGGCTCGCAACTGGAGATTGTGGAGTTTGTGGGCGGCGGCTGAACGGGCTGGGGCCGCGGAATGGGCTTGACTCTCGTTCGAGGTCTAGTACAATTTTGGCAAGCGTAGTAATCCCAAAAAACAGAAGCGCAGGGTCATGTTCAAAACACGGAAAGTCCGTCCTGATTTAGCCCATGAGGTAGGACCGGCCCGCGGCGAGAAGACCGGGGCGCTCCGAACGTTCACCAGCACGGACGTGGCAAAGATTGCTCAGGTGAGCCTGCGCCAGTTGCAGTGGTGGGATGAGCGCAAAGTGGTCTCGCCCCGGCATGAAGGCCACAAACGGATCTATCTGCCGGAAGAGGTAGTGGAAATCACCGTCATAGCCGAACTCCGCCGTAAGGGGTTTTCGCTGCAGAAGATCCGCAGAGTGCTGCGATTTCTGCAGCGCGAGATGGGCCGCCGCCTGGTGGAGGTTCTTTCCTCCGAGTCCCGGCTACACCTGCTGACGGATGGCAAGTCCATTTTCCTGGAAGATCAGCAGGACCGGATTATCGATCTTTTGAAGAACGCGCGCCAGCCGATGTTTCTGGTTTGCGTGAGCGATCAAGTCAAACGCCTGGAAGAGGTTCCCCGCAAAGGGCCGCGCAGCGAACCGGCTCTGACGCGGCGCATCCGGGCCGCCGGGTAACAAACTGCCGGGTTAATTTCACCGGAACTCGCGCGCTAGTCCTCCGGCCTTCCTTATATGCGTTTATACTGAAACAAGACCCCGGAGGTTGAATTTGTCATCCCAGCGGCGCTATCTTTTATTCGTCCCTCTCTTTTTGGCGGCCAGCGCTTTGATTGGCGGCCTGTTCGGCCCCGGCGCGGGAACGCTCTCGGCGGCATCCCAGGCTTCCCAGCGCAATGCCAGCGGCACATCCGACGAGGATATGAAGGCCAGTATCGAATCCTTTACGAAGGTTTACGATATCGTCGACCAGAATTATTCGGATAAGCTTTCCGCGGACAAAGCGATCTACAAAGGCGCCATTCCGGGCATGCTGCGGACGCTCGATCCGCATTCGAACTTCTTCGATCCAAAGGAATTCGCGGGCTTGCGCGAGGAGCAGCACGGCATGTATTACGGCATCGGCATGCTGATTGGCGCACAGCCGCGCACCGGCAAACCGATGGTGATCCATCCGTTTGGCGGGACCCCCGCGTACAAGGCCGGCATACGCCCGGGCGACATGCTGCTGGAGGTCAACGATAAACGCGTCGACACGCTCACGACCACCGAAGTGGCGGAGATGCTGAAGGGTCCCCGGAACACCAAGGTCCAGGTGATTGTCAACCGTGAAGGCTCGACGAAGCCGATTACGTTTAACCTGGTTCGCGATGAAATTCCACGCAACAGCGTGGACACCGCCTTCTGGGTGAAGCCGGGCGTCGCGTATATGCGCATTCAGTCTTTTACCGAAACCACCAGCAAGGAAGTAGAAGACAACCTGAAAGCGCTCGGCGAGCAGAACGTCCAGGGCTTGATTTTAGATTTGCGTGAAAATCCGGGCGGCCTGTTGCAGGAAGGCGTCGCTACGGCCGGACACTGGTTGGATCGCGGGCAGGTAGTGGTTTCGCATCGCGGCCGCGCTTACTCCGACAAGCCTTATGTCGCGCGCGGCAGCCAATACGGCGAGAACTACCCGATGGTCGTCTTGGTGAACCGTTATTCCGCTTCTGCGGCGGAGATTGTGGCGGGCGCGCTGCAGGATCATGACCGCGCCTGGATTCTGGGCGACACCACATTCGGCAAAGGGTTGGTGCAGACGGTCTATCCGTTGAGCGACAGCACCGGCTTGGCCCTGACCACGCAGCACTATTACACGCCGAGCGGCCGCCTGATTCAGCGGAACTACTCCAATATTTCGTTCCTGGATTACTACTACGGCAAGCGTGCCGAGGCAAAAGATCCCACCGATATTAAGCAGACCGACCTGGGCCGCACGGTCTACGGCGGCGGCGGCATCACCCCGGACGAGAAATTCGAGCCAGTCAA
>DATHIZ010000416.1:0-9217 GCA_035316385.1 Bryobacteraceae bacterium
TGCGCTCCGTTCAGACTTGTTTCCACTTCTAAAAACTTGCCGGTGTCTGTACCGCTTACCAATCTCACCAGATGGCCATCCGGGAGCCGTGCGATTACATTGGCATTCGCGTCTGTCTTGTCGATTCGCGGCTCACTGCGCAGCCGTAAAGGCGAATCATTCACGTTCACCCGGAAGGTCTTGCCAGGTGCTGTGACCGGTGTAGGTGGAGGGACCGCCGCTGTACCTGGTGCCGGGAGCGGAATCACGGCAGGAGCGGATGGAGTTCCCACCGTCTGCGAAAGCCGGAGAAAATCGAAAATCAGTTCGCCGTAAAATTGCGTCCCGTTGAAGAAACCCTGTTTCAAACCTTTCGCAGGTTTGAAGCTTCCGGCATTATAAGCAATGGCAACATGAACCTTTTCCAGGTCCGTAAGGTTTTCCTGGTGCTCCAAACCCGCCCGCCTGGTTGCGGCCTGTAACTCTTCCAAGCATCGTTTCAGGCAAACTCCGAAATCCACCCATTGTTTTTCCAGGAAATAATCCGGGTCCGTCTTGAAGAACTGCAAGTCAACCTGAAAGATACCAAACCCGTGGCAAAACTTTTCAGGCCGCTTTGCCACGGCGCGGAATGAGGCGTCTTGCTTAGCCACAGCCACGAGAGCCTGATGAGCGATGTCGAACATGGCCTGTCCCTGCGGGGCGGCAATTAACTGCGCCTTTGATCGCGGGAATGCTCTTCTCCCACGATCCTCATCCAGCGTGTCGCCAACACAGATCTCGAGGATCTCGTCCCGGTTCAGTGTCTTTCGCGCAGATGACCAGATGTGTCCAGTCTCCTGTGCGGCTATGGCCGCCAGAAAGTCAAGGCTGAACGGGGTTCCCCGGACTGCCTCATCAACTTCAGCACCAAACGTAGTTTTGAACCAAAGAAAATCTTCGCGGTCAGGCATTGAGTCCTAATTAGTGTCTCTGGAAGGAAACCATTTCAACACAATGTTCTTCAAAAGGCGCTTGTTTCGAATGGAAAATTGCACTAAAATCTTATGCGTTTCGGAACAGTGGCATGCTTTTCGGTTTGTAAATCTGATCCAAGAGGCCGAGGAGAGTACCAACATGGGATTCTGTAAGGATCCGAGCCTGACGTCTCTAAACAAATTCGGGTATAACGTCGTCCGCCTGCCACGAACCGGCATTGAGCCAATGATGGTGTTGGGAAAGCGCCAGTCATTGGAATTGCTCGGAAAACTTTCAACCGTCTGGAAGACCACCGTCCCGGAACCGATACCGGGACCTCCCGCAACGGTTGCGGATCTGGAAGGCAGCCAATCGGACAAGTTGGAACTGTCAATCGGGTTGAAAATTCTGGCAAATGCCCTGCAGGGGCTGGGTGCCGCTGTACCAAGTCTCGAGTTCGGTTTCACGCGAGCCCGCAAGGTGCAGTTCACCTACTCTAAGGTAAGCTCGACCTCCATTGCGCCGCTTGAGGCTGGAAGCTATCTTGCGAGCGGTGATCTACTGCCAAACCCATTGGTCGCGCCGTACTTTCTCGGTGAGGACGGCCATGCGTTTCTTACCATTGACGTGCTGAAATCCGATACTGTGATCGTTGAGGCAAGCGATGAACACGGTGTGGACGTCGCTCTCGATATTCCCGCCATGCAAGGAGCAGTCGGCGCCAAAATCGGAGTGAAATCGAGTAACGCCAGCAATTCTAAAATCTCTTTCAAGGGCGAGAAAGCAATCACGTTCGGATTTAAAGCTTTCGCGATTGCCTTCGATCACGGGAAGTGGACTTTGAAAGGTTCCAAGTCGTCCCAGGATATGGCATTTGGGTTCGATGAGGATGATCAGGAACTCACTGGCGGAGTTCTCTTCACTACAACGGGAATGGTGAACCTTTAGTCAGGAAGCGTAAATGCCCGGCTTCGCGAGACCGACGAGTCTGGTTCTGCACCTTCGCGCCCCAGACGCCAATACCAACGGTGTCTTTCCCGTTGAGGCGACCATCGACGAGGTTAGTTCAGTGCAAGACTCAGTCTCGCTTGATGTGGCCGACTTTCAAGCGCTTGAGGGAAACCCGTGGGAGTATGGCCGCCGCTTAGGCGATTCTCTCTTTCGCGGGGAGGCTCTCAGGCGGATCCTCGCCTACGCACGCGGCACAGCGGGAACCGGAGACCGTGTTTCGGTCTCTTTGCGTATCGACCCGGATGCGGCCAAATTACATGACCTGATCTGGGAGCGGATGACGATCGGCAACGGGGAACAGGAGATAGTTTTCGCCGTGTCAGAAGGCTTTGCTTTTTCCCGCATCATTCCTTCGGGGGTTCCCGCGGCCACTCCCCCGGCCGATGGGCCATTTCGCCTGCTTCTGGTCATTTCCTCACCTTCCGACCTGTCGAATAGCGAGTCGTCCACAATGACACCCGTGGACATTCCAGCGGAGATTGCATCATTGCGTATTGCCTGGGATTCACAGGTGCAGCGGGGCTTGCTTGCTGTCAAAGTTCTCGCCCGTGTCACGGACGAAGAGCGGAAAACCTTGTTGGCCGCCGGTTACAAAGTGGGACAAACTCCCTGTACGTTGGATTCCATCTCAGACGAATTATCCGGATGCGACAGTCTTCACATCATCTGCCACGGCTCTTTCAAAAAAGCTACCGCGTACTTACTGCTTGAAAACGAGGAGGGCACCTCGAATGCCGTGCCGGAAGACGACTTTCTTCCCAGATTAGGAGATCGTCGCTTACGACTGGTATTTCTGCATGCGTGCAACAGCGCGAAACGGCAGGCCGGAGTTCCAAATGTCCTCAGTGGCCTGGCTCCAAAAGTCGCTCTTCGAGCCGCCGCTGTAGTAGCGATGCAGGATTTTGTGGAAATGAAAGACGCACGGCGTTTCGCGCAGGAGTTTTACGAAAAGCTACTGGTCACTGGGAGTGCCGATGTTGCGGTGAATGCCGGAAGGCTCGTTCTGTATAAGCGCGGTAGCAATAATTGGGCTATTCCTGCAGTCTATCTTGCTCCAAACTCAGCGCCGGTATGGCAGCCGGATTCCATCCTGGCGGCGGTGCAGGATCTTGCGGAGGTGCTGCGCCGCCAACCTGACATCCAGTTCCCGTTTCCAATCGAGGTTGTCCGGCAGGTGGCGGGGGTGTCGCCGAAGTTGGAAACAAGCCCGCCCGGGCCCAGAGTCCGTCTGCTGGAAGCGGTCGATAATACCCTCTTCCCGGCTGACGGCGATGGTTTCCCGGTCGCAATCGTTTCAGGCAATTTCGGACGCGCGAAGACCTCGCAGTTGTACCGATTGTATTGCCATTACGCATCGCAAGTCCCGAACGGCCGTCCGCTGCCCCTCCTTTTGCGGATCAAAGACTTTGGGATGGATGACGACGCGGGAGAGCAGGCCTTTGCGCGCGCTGCAGCGCGGACCTATAAGAATGCGGGATTCAATATCGATGCCAAAGCTCTGGAGCGGCGACTCTCGCAACCGTTTATCGCGTTTCTCGATGGCGATCAGGATATGGATAACCGCCAGGCCGGCGTCGCGATCAATTGCATCTGCCAAATTACGCAGGAGCGAAAGAACGCACGCTTCATCTTGGCTCTCGATGAGACATTTGTCGCACAGTCGTCTTTGCTCAGAGATGCGGAGTGCCCGGTTGCAATCCTTCTGGTGCAGTTACTCACGTCTGCTACCGTGGCCCAGCATCTTAACGGGTTGCCCGATGGCAGGGGAGTCACACTTCTAAAAGCCATTCAGCAATCAAACCTGTTCGACTTCGCCAGTGTTCCTTGGCTTTTAGGCAGCCTTCTTCGCCAACCGAACCGGCCCGTCTTGTCGCGGTCCGGGGTTATTGAACGGGCAGTCAATAGCAATCTTGCCAGCACAAACTGGAACGCTGGGCTGCGCGCCATGATCCAGGAAGTTTTCGGCCAGGTTGCCTGGACTCTTCAACTTCAGAAAGACACCCGGTTGGACAGCAATGAGCTTTACGAATTGCTGAGCCATGTACGCGGAAAGCGGGAGATTCCACTGGAGCAACTGCGATCGGCCGCGATGGAAGCCAATGTGCTGTGCCCCAGCCAGCACGACGGCGTACGATTCACCTATCCGGGATTTCAATCGTTCTGGTGCGCGAAGTATTTGCTGGCCACCGGAGCAACTCTCAAGGGGCACTTGGACGATATTACGGCTACGTTGGGCCGCCGCAGCCGTGTGCGCCTGTGGGAGGACACCCTAGTTCTTCTTTCGGGGCTGATGAGCGATCCAAATACGTTGGTCCGGAGAATCCTATCCAGTAGCAGCCTAAGCAGCGGTGAACAGACATTCCTGGCCGCTACCTGCATTCACGAAGCGCGTCTGAACGCAAAGGAGATCGTACCAACCGTTTCGGCGCAGCTTCTGGACACCTTGGTGTGGCGATCGACTTCGATGAAAGAAAGGAATTCTTCCGTTCGCATCCGCGCCACGGAAAGCCTGGGTCTTCTCCGCGATCCGAACAGCATTCCCCATCTAGTTTCTCTCCTGATGGAACAGGTCCGGATGACTAACTCAGGAACACTGACTTTCGAGCTTTCCGGCCTCAGGCGAGCTGCCCTTGAAGTTCTGCTGACCATGAAAGAAGGCGCGGAAGCGCATATTGAAATGCTGGCCAGCGGCCCGAATCCGAAACCGAACGTGCAGTGTCTGCCCGCTTTGATTCAGGCGTGGATGACTGCGGATACAGACGTTCTGCGGACGAGATTCCTGAAGAATGAATCGGGAATACCGGCGGTGATATCGTTCATTCTCGCAACGCTGGGTGGGAGAGACAATCTGGAGTTTCTTGCCGGGCAAATTCTGCATTCGGAAGCGACCGACGACACCGTTTGGGCCATCGCGGATGCATTGCTTACGTTTAGCCCTCTTGAGGTGACGGAACTTGCGGTGAAAGCAATGTGCGCTAACCCCGGCTTGCAACCGCAAGCCGCCTACCTGGTTGGCAAACTTCGGATCGCGGTTGCTGGGGACTCGGAATTTACCTTCCTCAAAGAATGTTTGAATTCTCCGAGCGCGAATACACAGGGAATGGCGCTCCGGGCCCTGGCTCAACTCGGGAGTGATTCGCACCGCGAACTCTGCGAAACAATTGCGTGTGGCCAGTGGGAACAACTGGAGAGGGACAGGGCTTTTCGCATACCAAAGGCGGCGAACGATAAAATAACGCTCTCCTTCTTCGCCCTACAAGGGCTTCGATTCATTGGTACCCAAGCGTCGCTGGATCGATTGCGTGAGGCCCGCATCGTCAGTGTTGCCCCGGGCGCGGAGGAGTGCGCCGCGGATTTGAACCAGCTCAGCTACGAGATAAGCGAGGATATTTTCTGGCGTATTTCCGGTGGATTAGAGGGCGATTTCTAAGGATGCTGGGCCACGCCGCCAAGACTCATTCAGGAGCTCGCAACGATGCCATTCAGGACGATTTCGGAGACCGGCGAGCAATACGCCCTTCTTAGCTTCGACAAGGACGGAAAAGAACGGGATAACGACCCCGATGGGCAAGCTGGATTGTTTTCCGCCAGGCTGCTGAACGAAACAAAACAACACCTTCCGTCTGACATATTCGTCTTCAGCCATGGCTGGAAAGGTGACATTACAGCGGCCGAAGACCAGTACAACCGATGGATCAAAGCCATGCTCGACCTGCCGGTGGACCGGGCAGCTATGGGCGAGAAATTCAAGCCGCTCTGGATTGGCCTTCATTGGCCGAGCCTTCCCTTTGGTGACGAGGAACTAGCTGCGGACTCGTTCGATGCAACAGGAGGGGGTCTCTCTCCGACGGCAGTAGTCGAGACTTATCTGGAGCGGCTGGGGTTGGGCGAAGAAGCCCGGCCCTTGTTAGAGACAATCGTTGAAGCAAACCGGCGCAATGCGGCAGCGCTGAGTCTGCCCCCTGAGGCGGCCACCGCTTACCAGGAACTTGCCGTGCTGGCCGGGCGCAAAGCCGGAGGGCCATTTAGTCCGCCTGACGAAGATGGTGCACCGTTCGATCCTGACAAGGCGTTTGATGCCGGAAACGCCGCTTCCATCGGCACAGATTTTGGCGGTGCGGGCGGATTTCTGGGCGGTATCTTAGGTCCCCTCCGGCAACTCTCCTACTGGACGATGAAGAAGCGAGCTCGTTCGATTGGCGAATCCGGCATGCACTTGTTCATCGCCCAACTGATGAATGCCGCACCCGTTGCCAAGATTCACCTGATGGGCCACAGCTTTGGGTGCATTGTGATCGCCTCGATTCTGGGCGGCCCCGGGGCAAAAGAACCTTTGCCGCGGCCGGTGGATTCCGTCGCTCTCGTGCAAGGCGCGGTCTCTTTATGGGCCTTTGCCGACACCATACCGATGGCACACGGCACAGGATACTTCAATCCTTTATTTCATCACGGTGCGGTGCGCGGCCCTTTCCTGGTGACCCACTCCATTCATGACCGCGCCGTCGGAATCCTATATCCATTGGCTTGTGCCGCTGCGTTCGCCGAACCCTCATTCGGCGATTCGGATCTGCCCAAGTACGGGGGCATCGGCACGTTTGGAGTTTGCGGGTTCGGCAAGGTTGTAAAGCAGCCCATGCTGATGGAAACGGAACCTTACCATTTTCAAGCCGGCAATATTCACAACCTGGAAAGTTCCAAGTTCATTGCCAAAGGTGGCGGAGTCTCGGGGGCACACTCAGATATCGATGGTCCGCAAGTGGCCCACGCTCTCTGGCAAGCGGCGGCCGCGAGCAGCAAAACCGGCACCGCCACGAACACGGGAGGTGCGGCCTAATGCCCGGCGATTGGAGTCTGCAACCTGGTGAGTTGCCGATTCCGTTTGGCATCGAGGCCGAAACAGGCAATCTGCTTCCCGGTTTGACGGAAGCGGATCTGGAACGGATCAGTCCTGACCGTTCGGAAGTGAAGCAACGGGGCAGCCGGGGAGCGGCGGATCATCTTGCCATCTCTGACATCGACCCCAACAAGCTCGATGAATCCGGCTGGTGCGTTCTGTTTACAAAGGATGCCGACCCGGCAATCAAGGAGGCCCTCAAACCTTTACTCAAACGTCGCGAGGAAGAGGCCACGCGCCTGTTCAAAGTCTTCGAGGGTATCGCAGGCGTGTTGCCGGGCGACGATGCTCGCAAGTGGATTGAGCGCCAGGGCGCGTCTTTCGCTAATGTGGATCCTGAGAACGGTGTGCCTCTTTATATCCTCATCGTGGGATCGCCCCACGAGATTAGTTTCGAGTTTCAATACCTTCTGGATCTCTACTGGAACGTCGGCCGCCTGCACTTCGACACAGTGGACGAATACCGGCGGTACGCGGAAAGTGTAGTCGATTATGAGACCGCGGTTACCGTGCCGCATCAGAAACGCGCGGCGATATTTGCGGTGAAAAACGATGGAGACCGCGCAACCGGCTTGCTTCACGATCAGGTCGCAAGCCCACTCATGACAGGCGCGGACGGCGTCCGGACTCTTGCCGGATTCAAAGGCTTTCAATTTGACGCGCTCCTGGCCGAGAATGCGACGAAAGAACGCTTGGTCAGTTTGCTGTCGGGCAAGGAGCCGGGCGGCGTACCGGCTTTTCTATTTACCGGTTCTCACGGCGTCAAATTCAAAATGGAGGATCCTGCGCAACTCGACAAGCAGGGTGCCATTCTTTGTCAGGATTGGCCCGGATTCGGAGCCACCATGCCCGAGCACCTGTTCACCGCTGCAGACATTCCGAAAGACGCCCCCATCCACGGTCTCATCCACTTCTTCTTCGCCTGTTATGGCGGCGGCTGCCCGAAGGAAGACAACTTCGGCCTGGGCAGTGGACAACCTCCGAAACAACTGGTGCCGGAGCCGATCCTCGCCCGCCTGCCGCAACGCCTGCTCAATGCCGGTGCCCTCGCTTCATTCGCACACGTGGATCGCGCGTGGGCCTACTCGTTCCAAAACAGCAGGAGCCGACCGCAAGTTCAGGAAATGCGTGACGTAATGGTCCGTATTCTTCAGGGACAGCGGCTGGGACAAGCCATCGATAGTTTCAATATGCGGTGGGCGGTGCTAGCGGCGGAACTTCAGGAATCCCAAGACTTGCACACGGCATTTGCGACAGAGGTGGTCAAGAATGATGTTTTGGCCAACCGCTATGTCGCCCGGAATGACGCACGGAACTACATAGTGATTGGCGACCCTGCCGTTCGCCTCCGAACTGAAGTGATGACCGAGTGAAAGGAGGCTCCTATGCTCGAACTTGGAACGCCAACCGATGCAATTGCATTCGGGATTGATCTTGACTTGAAACCCAAGCTGACGTACACAGCATTTCCGGGCGAACACAACGTTCGCGCCGCCATTTCACCAGATTGCAGTTTCAGTTGCTGAAAGAAACATTGGATTTGGCGAGGTCGGAGCTGCTGATCTATATCCACAATGTGTCTGTGGATCACACTCTGGCATTGCTAGCGCATGCCCGTGACCGCGGAAGGTGCAACGTCGCGAACGGCAACGAATGCTGCTGCATTGCGAGTTGAAAATGTAGGTGCAGTCGCGATCGTCTCTGCCTTGGCGTTGATCGTGCGGAGTCCGATGCTCGGGTCTTTGGCCCAGAAGGAGAAGGGAATCAGACCCCACCGCATCAGGACGATCTCGCGTTCGCCTGTGTCTCGATTCAATCGGATGACCGGTTGGAACGTTTGCGGCGCAACGTTCCACGAAGGACCGAAGCCGGGAATGACTGGACGGTGGATCGCGAAGAGCTCAGCGATCTTCTGCTTGTCAGAGCGTTCTACGTATCTGCCGCAAATGGTCTAATCCTCTTCAGTCCGTGGCGGGAAATAGCCTTCCTTGCAAAGCTCTTCTACAATGTCATCTGGTGGCTGGAAATGGCCGCCTCATCAAAGCCCCTCTAGCTCCCATTATTCCAGTTCTTCTGGGGTGGGCGATTTTCGCTCCAATCCTGCCATCTGGACATGCGAAGGTCTCCCACGGCATAGGAATTATGTTGTCCACTTTAGGCATGTGGCTCCTCTCTCACTTCACCAATCTGCGATGGACATAAAGCCCTCGCCGTGATGCCTCACCCATCGCGGCTCTAGGGAACCTCTGCGCAGGTTTCTGATTTTGCAATGACGAAGCAATGCGGCTCATGCTGTGGCGTTTCACGGCGATGATGCCTCGAAAACGCCTCTTGTGCAGCTTCGTTGGTGCCTCGGGGAGCGATTTTTTCGCTCCC
>DATHIZ010000417.1:0-19484 GCA_035316385.1 Bryobacteraceae bacterium
AGCAGCGGCGGAAAAGGTGATTGACCCCGTCTGCGGCATGAAGATCCTGCCGGAGAAAGCGGCCGGAAACTACGCCCACAAGGGACAGACTTACTATTTTTGTGGTCTCAAATGCCTGGCGCGGTTCAAAGAAAATCCACAGCAGTTCTTGTTGCCCAAGGAAGCGGCCACGCCGGTCCATGAGGCGCCTATTTCACTGGTCTCCCTCTCACCGTCCGCGGTCAGCCCAACTGTCGCCGGCGGCGTCGAATACACGTGTCCCATGCACCCGGAAGTCCGCCAGATCGGCCCTGGAAGCTGTCCGAAATGCGGCATGGCGTTGGAGCCGTCGCAAGTAACCGCGGAAGAAGAGGTCAACCCGGAAATGGTCAGCATGTCCCGCCGCTTGTGGGTATGCGTTGCATTGACGGCGCCATTACTGGGCATGATGTTGTTTCCTCATGGCGGCGCAAACCTGCTTTGGCTGCAGGCTGCCCTGGCGACCCCGGTCGTTCTGTGGGGAGGCTGGCCGTTCTTTGAGCGTGGCTGGGCATCCGTGGTCACCTGGCAGCTCAACATGTTCACGCTGATCGCGCTGGGAACGGGCGTGAGTTATCTCTATAGCGTCGCCGCGCTGCTGCACGGCGGAAACTTGCCGATGTACTTCGAGCCGCCGGCCGTCATTGTGACATTGGTGTTGGTGGGGCAGGTTTTGGAACTGCGCGCCCGCAGCCAGACCGGTAGCGCCCTGAAGGCATTGCTTGGCTTAGCTCCCAACAGCGCGCGCATTCTTCGCGCGGGCAGGGAAGAGGATGTTCCACTCAATCACGTCATGGTGGGAGACCGGCTGCGCGTGCGTCCGGGCGAGAAGGTGCCGGTGGATGGAATCGTTCTCGAAGGCAGCAGCAGCGTTGACGAATCGATGCTCACCGGAGAGCCGATTCCTGTTGAGAAGGAAGCCGGAAGTCAGGTGACGGGCGGCACCTTGAATGGCGGCGGCAGCCTGATTATGCAGGCGCAGCGCGTGGGTGCGGAGACGCTTTTGAGCCGGATCGTGCAGATGGTAAGCGACGCGCAACGCACGCGCGCGCCCATTCAACGGTTGGCCGATGTCGTGGCGAGCTGGTTCGTGCCGGCGGTCGTGCTGGCTGCTGTGGTCACGTTTGCGGTTTGGGCCATTTGGGGTCCGGAGCCGCGTTTCGCGCATGCCTTGTTGAATTCCGTCGCGGTGCTCATCATCGCGTGCCCGTGCGCCCTGGGTTTAGCGACGCCCATGTCCATCATGGTGGCAACTGGCCGGGGAGCGCAGTCGGGCGTGCTGATCCGCAACGCCGAAGCGCTTGAAATTCTGGAAAAGGTAGACGTCGTAGTAGTGGATAAAACCGGCACCTTAACCGAAGGCAAACCGCGCTTGACGGAAGTCAGGCCCGTGCCGGGACAAGATCCGGTGGAGTTATTGCGCCTGGTAGCCAGCCTGGAGCAAGCGAGCGAACATCCGCTGGCGGCGGCGATTGTGGCGGGCGCAAAAGCGCAGGGCATCCATCTATCTAGGACAACCAGCTTTCAATCCACCACGGGCAAAGGTGTGGTAGGCAAGGTCGAGGGCCGGATTGTGGCTGTAGGCAATTCGGCTTTGTTCGAAGCTTTGTCGCTCGATCCGAATGTTTTCCCGGCGGAAGCCGCGGCTCGGCGCGACAAGGGTGAGACGGTGATGCTGATAGCCATCGACAACCGTCCAGCCGGTTTCATAGGAGTTGCCGACCCGATCAAATCCTCAACGGCCGAGGCGATTGCGCTGCTGCATAAAGAAAAAATCCGAGTAACGATGTTGACCGGTGATAACCGGGTCACTGCCCAGGCTGTCGCTCGCTTGCTCTCGATCGATAGCGTGGAGGCGGAGGTGCTTCCGGAACAGAAGGCGCAAGCCGTGAAAAAACTCCAAGCCGCAGGCCGCAGCGTAGCCGTGGCTGGAGACGGCGTAAATGATGCGCCAGCGCTGGCGCAAGCGCAGGTGGGGATCGCCATGGGCACGGGTACCGACGTTGCCATGCAAAGCGCCGGCATCACTCTGGTGCAGGGTGACTTGCGGGGCATCGCTCGGGCCCGCACACTTAGCCGGGCCACCATGCGCAACATACGGCAGAATCTATTTTTCGCCTTTGTCTACAACGTGCTGGGAGTGCCCATCGCCGCCGGGCTCTTGTATCCGGTATTTGGTTTGCTCCTAAGCCCCATGCTTGCCAGTGCCGCCATGACATTCAGTTCGGTATCTGTTATCCTCAACGCGCTGCGGCTCCGCCGCGTTGAACTTTAGGGCACGATACAGTATCAAGTACTGTCACTATTTCACGAATATGACAAAACCGTTACCCCTCAAAACTGCCGCTCGAAACGCTGAGCCGCTTAGTACAAACAAGCACCTGATTCGTTGGGTGGAGAAGATGGCGGACCTCGCTAAGCCGGCAGCCATTCATTGGGTGGACGGGTCCCAGAAGGAATACGATGCGCTTTGCGCGCTGATGTCCGAGAAGGGCACCTTCGTGAAGTTGAACGAAGACCTTTGGCCAGGCTGTTACTATGCGCGTTCGGATGCAAATGACGTGGCGCGCGTGGAAGACCGCACTTTCATCTGCTCTCTTTCGAAAGACAAAGCCGGCCCTACAAACAACTGGGTCAATCCGTTTGAAATGCGGCGTAAGCTGAAGTCTCTTTTCAAAGGCTGCATGCGCGGACGCACCATGTATGTGCTGCCGTTCAGCATGGGCCCGCTGGATTCGCCCATGTCGCAAATCGGCGTTGAGTTGACGGATTCACCCTACGTCGTGGTAAACATGCGCATCATGGCCAGGATCGGCCTGCCCGTGTTTAAGGAAATCGACCGCGACGTGAAGCGCGTCGTGCCTTGCATGCACAGCGTGGGCGCGCCGCTTGAGCCTGGGCAAACAGATGTGCCTTGGCCGTGCAACCCGGAAAAGTACATTGTTCATTTCCCGGAAACGCGCGAGATCTGGTCGTTCGGTTCGGGCTACGGCGGCAATGCGCTACTCGGCAAGAAATGCTTTGCGCTCAGAATCGCTTCGAACATAGCGCTGGACGAAGGCTGGCTGGCCGAGCACATGTTGATTGTGGGCATGGAGAATCCGCAGGGTGAAAAGACCTACGTGGCGGCTGCCTTCCCCAGCGCTTGCGGCAAAACCAATTTCGCCATGATGATTCCGCCCGAAGGTTTTGAAGGCTGGAAGATTTGGACCGTGGGCGACGACATCGCGTGGATTAAACCCGACGAGACCGGAACGTTGCGAGCCATCAACCCGGAGGCCGGCTTCTTTGGCGTGGCTCCTGGTACTTCTCCCAAAACCAATCCGAATGCCATCGCCACTCTGGCAAAGAACACTATTTTCACCAACGTTGCGCTAACGCCTGAAGGTGGAGTTTGGTGGGAAGGCTTAACCGATGCGCCACCAGCCAAGTGCCTGGATTGGCAGGGCAACGAGTGGACGCCCGAAATCGGGAAGGCGACCGGCCGGAAAGCGGCGCATCCGAACGCGCGTTTCACAGCTCCCGCCTCGCAATGCCCTTCCATCGATCCGGATTGGGAAGATCCGAAGGGCGTACCCATCAGCGCATTCATTTTCGGAGGCCGGCGCGCCACCACCACGCCGTTGGTTTACCAGGCTTTCAATTGGAGCTCCGGAGTGTATATCGGCGCCACCATGGGCTCTGAAACTACCGCGGCTGCCGCGGGCGCGGTGGGCAAAGTCCGCCGCGATCCAATGGCCATGCTGCCGTTCTGCGGCTATCATATGGGCGATTACTTCCGGCACTGGCTCGCCATGCAGCGCACCCTCAGCGTGACGCCGCGCATTTTTCACGTCAATTGGTTCCGGAAAGACGCCGACGGAAATTTCATTTGGCCCGGCTACAGCCAGAATATGCGCGTCTTAAAATGGATTGTCGATCGTTCCCGCAGCCAGGCGGCCGGCAAGGAAAGCCCCATTGGCTGGATGCCCCGGTATGAAGACATCGATTGGAGTGGCCTCGATTTTCCAAAAGAAAAATTCGACCAGTTGCAGTCCATCGATGCCAGCGGTTGGCGCTCGGAAGTAATCGGGCATGAGGAGTTGTTTATCGATCTGCACGATCACCTGCCGCCGGAAATGATCTTCGAACGCGAGTTACTTATTTGCCGGCTATAAGAACGGTGCCTATGATCGTCACATTGCAACAGCACGTCTTGCAGCAGCAGACGTACTTCCCCAATGCGGACGGAACCTTTTCGTGGCTACTGTCGGGCGTTACGCTGGCGACCAAGATGGTGGCGTCGCGGATCCGGCGCGGCGGTTTGTCCGATACGTTCGGCGCCTCCGGCGGCATGAATGTCCAGGGCGAGGTACAGCAAAAGCTCGACGTTTACGCCAATGAAGTTCTGCTTCACTGTCTGGGCGTCCGCGATAGCGTGGCCGTGCTCGTCTCGGAAGAAAACGACGAACCGGTTACGTTTGACCGCGCGACGGACACCGGCAAGTACATGGTCGTCTTCGATCCATTGGATGGTTCTTCGAACATTGACGTAAACGTCAACGTGGGAACTATTTTTTCCATCTTCCGGCGGGTCGACAAGAATTCCCAGGTTCTGCAACCCGGTCTGCAGCAGGTAGCCGCCGGGTACGTGGTCTACGGCCCGTCAACCATACTGATCTATACCACTGGAAACGGCGTATTCGGTTTCACGCTCGACCCCGCCATCGGCGCGTATGTGTTGACTCACGAAAACATACGGATGCCCTGTTACGGCACGTATTACTCAGTGAACGAAGCCAACTCGGACGCGTTCCCCAAGCCGTATCCCGAATATCTAAAGCGTTTGCGGAGCGGTGCCGCCGGCCGCCGCTATGGTGGACGCTATATCGGATCGCTGGTCGCCGATTTCCATCGCACGCTGTTGAAGGGTGGAATTTTCATGTATCCGCCCACGGCCACCCACCCCGGCGGCAAACTGCGCCTGCTGTATGAGGCGAATCCGCTGGCGTTCATTGCCGAGCAGGCAGGCGGCATGGCCATTGACGGAGAGCGCCGGATTCTGGAAATTCAACCCACTGGAATTCATCAGCGTGTGCCGTTGGTGTTGGGAAGCAAAACCGAAGTAGAAGACTTTCTCAGCTTTTTATCGTGAGGTGTAGCGCCGGCCTTCTTTTCCGTGCTGGCGTGTGCCATCCTATGTAAACTTGGCGAGCGCGGCAAAAGCTGACGTGTCGTCCGCGGACGCCGGCCACGGACTCAAGAAGGAACTGGGCCTGGGCGATCTGGTGCTCGCGCAAATTCTTTGCGTAGTGGGCTCTTCATGGGTCGGTGTCGCCGCCAAACTCGGAAAGGCGCACGGCGTCTTCTGGCTCGTGGCCATTTCGCTTTTCTACTTGCCCCTGGCCGCAGTCGTTATTTTTCTTAGCCGCAAGATGCCGCTCGAAGGCGGTCTGTACCAATGGGCCAAGTCCGGCTTCGGAGAGTTTTTTGGTTTTCTGACGGCTTGGAATCTGTGGGTGTACGCGATATTCGTTGTGCCCACGGTCCTATTTGTCATTCCCACTGATCTTTCGTACCTGATCGGTCCGGCAGCCGAGTGGCTGCCAGGGAGCAGGAAAGCCTCCGCGCTTCTCATCACGGCCATGACCCTGTTCATCGGGATGGTAGCCATTCGAGGGCTGGGCGTGGCCAAATGGCTGCACAATTCTGGAAGCGTGCTGATCTGCGCGGCATACGCGATTCTCCTGTGCCTCCCCTTCTTTGCCCTGTTCAGCGGACACCCGCGTCCGTATACTCCCCTTCCTTTTGAAAGGCCGCCCATGAACTGGTTCTCCTTGGCCATCTTCGGCCAGATGACCGTGGGCGGGTTAAGCGGCTTTGAATATGTGGCCATCATGGCCGGTGAATGCCGCAGCGCCGCGCGCACGGTGGGCCGCTCCGTTTTGATCTCCGCCCCGGTGATTGCGCTCATGTTCATTTTGGGCACCAGTTCGGTGCTGGCGTTTGTGGGCGATCAGCCGATCAACCTCATTGGGCCTATCCCGCAAACGTTCCGGCTCGCTTTCGGCACAGCCGGCTGGAGCGCGGAGGTGGGCCGATTTGCGATACTTCTTCTGCTCGCGCGCGCTGTGGCCAGTTCCAGTTTGATTTTCACCGGGCTCACGCGCTTGCCCATGACGGCGGGTTGGGATCATTTGCTGCCTGACTGGTTCACGGCTCTGCATCCACGCTGGAAAACTCCAGTGAATTCCATCCTGTTTATGGTCGCGCTGCTGCTGGCCATGCTGCTGTTGAGCATGCTCGGTGTGCGCGAACAGGAGACCATGCAACTGCTGCAGAACGCCTCCATCGTGCATTACGGATTGAGTTACGCGGTGCTATTTGCTCTTCCGCTGTTCGGCGCGTGGGAGCTGCGCCGCAGCTTCCCTGGCTGGCTGAAAGCCGTCTCCATAGCGGGCCTCGCGTCGAGTTTGATTGCCGTCTTTATTTCCGTGTACCCCATCATCGCGGTTTCCAATCGAGCTTCTTATGCCGCGAAAATCGGCGGAACGGTGTTGCTGAGCAACCTGATCGGCGTCCTCATCTACCGTGGCCGTCGACGTCCATGAAGTATGATCGTTTTCTAAAGAAATGGTCAATCGACGGCAGTTTATCAAGAGTTCCGCGGTTTCGGCCGCGGCGTTAGGTGTTGCGCAAGCAGACGGCCGCGGCGTGTCGATCGTGGTCGATACGGCGGATCCGGTTGCACAGGCAGCGCAATCGCTCTGGGCGGCCAGGGAACTGGAGCAAGCTCTCTCTTCCCGCAGGGTAACTGTTTTTAGATGCGCGAACATTTCCGGCGCGAAAGCAGGCGATCTCTGCATCGTCGCGGCAGGCGCAAGTTCCACCTTTAGCCTTGATGTTCTGAAACGTTCGCGCGCGACGGTCGCCGCGGTTCCTGAAGCGCTCGGGCTGTTACCTGCTTCGGCCGCAGACAAGAAGATCCTGCTGGCCTGCGGTCACGATGCCCAGGGCCTTACGTACGCTCTGCTCGATCTTGCCGACCGCGTGCAGCATACCAACGATCCGCTCGGCGCGCTCGCTGCCGTGAAAGCAACCGCGGAACAACCCGCGAACGCCGTGCGAAGCATGACCAGGCTGTTCACGAGCGATGTCGAAGACAAGCCCTGGTACAACGATCGTGAAATGTGGCCGGCCTATCTCACCACCCTGGCCGCGCAGCGCTTCAATCGCTTCAACCTTGCACTGGGAATCGGCTACGATTTTATTCGCCAGGTGACCGACGCGTATTTTGTTTTCTCCTATCCGTTCCTGCTACCCGTGCCCGGCTATCAGGTTCGCGTGCCGCAGTTGCCCGATGCCGAACGCGACAGTAATCTGGCCATGCTCAAATTTATCAGCGAACAGACTGTGGCGCGCGGGATGCATTTCCAGTTGGGTCTATGGATGCATGGCTACGAATGGATCGATAGCCCGAATCCGAACTACACCATCGAAGGAGTAACCAAGGCGAATCATGGCTCGTATTGCCGTGACGCTGTTAGATTGTTGCTGCAATCCTGCCCGGCCATCGGCGGCATCACCTTCCGCGTCCACGGAGAGAGCGGCGTGACGGAAGGCAGCTACGATTTCTGGAAAATGGTTTTTGACGGCGTGGCGACGTGCGGCCGCAAAGTAGAGATCGACATGCATCCGAAAGGCATGGATCAAACCATGCTGGATCTGGGCGCCGCCACACGCCTGCCGTTCCGCGTGTCGCCCAAATTTTGGGCCGAGCACATCGGCATGACTTACCATCAGGCCGAAATTCGCGAACTGGAGCAGCCTCACCCCGGCAAGCAGACCACCGAACTGATGAAGTTGAGCGCCGGTTCACGTAGCTTTCTGCGTTACGGCTACGGCGACCTGCTCAAAGAGGACCGCCCTTACAGCGTCACCCACCGCATCTGGCCGGGTTCGCAGCGCCTGCTTCTGTGGGGCGACCCGCGCAGCGCGGCGGCTTATTCCCGCGCCTTCCGTTTTTGCGGCAGCGACGGCGTGGAAATCTGCGAGCCGCTTTCGTTTAAAGGCCGCCGGGGAAGTGGTATTGCGGGAGACCGCTGCGCCTACGCCGACGCTTCGCTGAAGCCGCGTTGGGATTGGCAAAAGTATCTGTATGGCACGCGCGTCTGGGGCCGGCTCCTTTATAATCCCGATTGCGATCCGGAAGCGTGGCGCCGGTATTTGCACAATCAGTTTGGAGACAGCGCGGCTGCGGCCGAATCCGCATTGGCCAACGCAAGCCGGATCTTGCCGATTGTGACCACCGCGCACGGCGCATCGGCCGCTAACAATAGCTACTGGCCGGAGATCTATTTCAATCAATCGCTGGTAGACGGTAAATCGCGCAGTCCTTATTCAGATTCGCCGGAGCCGCGAGTGTTCGGCAATGTTAGCCCCTTCGATCCGCAATTGTTTTCGCGCATCAATGACTTTGCCGATGCCCTGCTCGAAGGCGAGAGCGACGGGAAATATTCACCGGTTGAGGTCGCGCAGTGGATCGAAGACTATGCCGAAGCTGCAAGCAAAGACCTGGAGAAGTCTCGCGGGCAAACGTCATTGGTGGGGCAGCCGGAATACCGGCGGCTGGCGATAGATGTAACCATTCAGGTTGGATTGGGCCGCTTCTTCGCGGCGAAATTCCGCAGCGGAGTACTCTACCGCGTCTACGAAAAAACCAACAGCCGCGCCGCGCTCGAAGCATCCCTGGAGCAGTATAGTAAAGCGCGTGCGGCGTGGGCAGCGTTAGCGGAGGTGGCTAAACCTGTCTATTTACCGGATATCACCGTCGGCGAACGGCCGAATTTGCGCGGGCATTGGCTGGATCGTTTGCCGGCCATCGACCGCGATATCGCAGCTGTGCGGAAACAGTTGGAGAAGGCGCAATCGGGCGATGCCCAGCCAAATGTGGCGCGCGCGATCAAGCAGGTATTGGGGCGTCCCGGCCGCGTCACGCCAAATTGCACGCACAAGCCGCCTGCTGGTTTCCGTGCGGGAGAGGCAGTTGACATCACCGTCGCCGTACCTGGAGAGGTAGATTCGGTCCGGTTGTTCTACCGGCACGTCGACCAGGCGGAACGCTTCCAGATCCTGGCTATGGAAGGGCGCGGACACGCCTACCGCGCCGCCATTCCCGCCACTTACACAAACGCCGAATTTCCGCTGCAATATTACTTCGAAGTCAGGAAAAGTAAGAGCGAGGCCTCACTCTATCCAGGACTCGGCGTCGAGCTGATCAACCAGCCCTACTTTGTCTTGCGCCGGACTTAGTCCGAAATGCCGAATCAGAGCCGGAAGCGTAAGCGCCCACGATGTCCCATACTCACGAACGCCCTAAGTAAACGGCAGTGGGCTTAACTCCTAGGCTCACCTGAGATCGGAAATCGCCACCGCATCCATGTCGGTGAATTCCTGATTCTCGCCGCCCATCCCCCAGCAGTAGGTATACGGCGCACTGCCGGCACCCGCGTGAATAGACCATCCGGGCGACACAATCACCTGCTTATTCGCTACTACCAAATGCCGCGTCTCGTCCTTCGGACCCATCAGATGCACCACGCGCTCTTTCTCCGCTAGATCGAAATAGAAATACACCTCTGATCTCCGCATATGCGTGTGCGGCGGCATGCTGTTCCAAACGTTTCCCGCACCAAGCTGCGTAAATCCCATTACCAATTGGCAGCTCTTAATGCCATCCGGGTAAATGTATTTATGCAGGCGTCTCTTGCTGCAATTTTCAGCCGCGCCCAAATCCACTGGTTGTATCTCTGAAAGCCGGATCAGAACCGTTGGATAAACCGTGTGCGCGGGATAGCTCAATAAGTAGAACTCGGCTGGCTTTTCCGCATCGGCGCTCTCGAATACGATGGACTCATTGCCGCGTCCCACATACAGACAGCTCAGCTTGTCGAGTTCATACCGCTTTGCGCCAACGATCACGCTACCGGCTGCGCCTACATTCAAAATACCCAGCTCCCGCCGCTCGGTGAAGTAAGTGCTCTTCAGCTCGTTGTAAGTACCCAGGCGAAGCGGCCCGTTCACCGGAACGGCGGAGCCGACTATGGTCCGGTCCAGGTCAATATACACGGTGGTGATCACGCCGGGTTGAAATAAATCCTCAACCAGGAATGTCTCGCGCAATTCTTGAGTCGTCATCCGGGGGTACCGGATGGGATCTGCCATCTGATAAAGTCGCATCGTATTTTTTCACGAAAAAACCCTCCGCTTGACCGAGTCAACTGGCGACCAAGTCAAGAGGAGGGCTCTTAAAGAAGAAGATAGACGCGCGCCTACTCGCCGCTCTTCTGGAGCGTGGTGAGTTCCGCCAGAACTTCTTCGCTATGCGGCATGGGGCTTACCTTTACGTAAACCTTCCGGATAACGCCCTTCGGATCAATGATGAACGTATTGCGCGCCGCAACCGTATTGGGCCCCAGAGAACCGTACTTCTCCACGGCCTCGTGACTCGGGTCCGCCAACAGTTTGAAGGTCAAGTTTTCCTTCGTGCAGAACTGCTGATGCGAATCGACCGTGTCCACGCTCACGCCGACGATAGCGGCTTTCTTAGCGTCATATTGTGCCTGATCGCGCTGAAAATTGTGAGCCTCAATTGTGCAACCCTTGGTCATATCTTTGGGGTAGAAATAGAGGACCACCCACTGCCCGCGGAAATCATGCAGGCTGACGGATTTGCCTTCCTGGGATTGGAGCGTAAAGTCGGGAGCCTTGGAACCTTCTGCCGGTATTTCGCCGGCGAAAAGTGTGGTGGTTCCGGCCACCATAAGGATCGAAGCGAGTGCCAAAGTGGTGAGAGAAGCGGTTCGACGGATTTTCATAATCTCCTATAGAGCGGATATTTAGAGTCTGGCTAATTTTACCAGGAATTAACTTTCACCGGCTGCCTGGAAAGCCGCCCGGAGAACCAAGGATAAATAGCTGGTAACACGAGTAATGTCAAAAATGTAGAAGTGACAATTCCGCCGATAACGACCGTAGCCAGCGGACGCTGTACCTCTGCTCCCGAGCTAGTGGAAAGAGCCATCGGCAAGAATCCGAAACTCGCTACCGCGGCGGTCATGAGAACCGGCCGTAAACGTACTAGCGTGGCTTGATAGACCGCCGTTTCAAGCGGCTCTCCTTCCTTTCGAAACTGCGCTATGAAGGCCGCCAGCACCAATCCATTCAACACCGCAACGCCGGACACCGCAATGAATCCGACCCCCGCGCTCATCGAAAAAGGCATACGTCGCAGCAAGAGCGCCAGGATGCCGCCCGTCACCGCAAAGGGTACGCCCGTGAAAACCAGCGCAGCGAGGCGTGCTGAGTGGAATGTGGCAAAGAGCAGCAGGAAGATAAGCGCAAACGTCGCCGGAACCACCAGAATCAGCCGCGTACGGCCGCTCTCCAGGTGTTCCCAAAGACCGCCCCACTGCACAAGGTAGCCCGGTGGCGTTTGCACTTGCCGCGCGACGGCAGTTTGCGCTTCCTCGACAAAACTTCCCACATCGCGCCCTCTCACGTTGACTTCCACTGAAATCCGGCGCTGTCCGTTTTCGCGCGCGATCTCTACCGGCCCCGTCTCGCTGCTGATGTGGGCTAATTGAGCAAGCGGAATATTCTGGCCATTTGGGGCGCTCACCAGCAAGTTTCCAAAGTCGCGCGCGTTCTGCCGCACCGCCGGCGTCAACCGCACAACCAGCCCAAACCGCTTGAAGCCGTCAAGCACGCGTGTGGCTTCGGTACCGGCGATTGCCGTCTGGATGAGCAGCTGAACATCCGCGACATTGATTCCATAGCGGGCAATGGCTTCGCGATCGATTTTCACTTGCAGCATGGGTAATCCGCTGATCTGCTGAACCTTCACGTCAGCGGCGCCGCCGATTTTTTCCACGATGCGCGCCATCTGCCCGGCCTGCTCCCGAAGCGTGTCCAAATCCTCTCCGAAGATTTTGATCACTACATCGGATCTTGCTCCCACGCCCTCAATCAGTTCCTGCATGCGAAACTCAATGGGCTGCGAAAAAGAGTAAGCCTGCGTGGGCAGCACTTTGAGGCGGTCCGCCATTTTGGATACGAGTTCCTCCCGGTTGCTGCCCGGTTTCAAGAACACGTAGGTGTCGCCCATATTCGGACCCATGGGATCGGTCGCAATCTCGGGTCTCCCGATGCGGCTGACAACCGTATCGGTTTCCGGGAATTCGCGCACGATTTGCTCCAAAGACGTCGTCATCCGGACGGCTTCGGAGAGCGCCACGCTGGGCAGGCGGTTCACATTAATCGCAATCGCGCCTTCGTCCAATTTAGGCAGAAACTCGGCTCCCAGATACGGGAACAACATGCCGCACGCCAACAGGAAAACGATCGCGCCAACCGCAGTCAGTCGGCGATGCCGCATCGTGCCGCGCAGCACCGGTGCATAGAACCGGCGCAGGAACCGTATGATCGGGTTGTCGGCCTCAACCGTGGCTTTCTTAGGCTCTCTCAAAATGAGCGCAGCTAATGCCGGTATGAGTGTGAGGCTCAGCGCCAGCGCGCCCGCCAGCGCGAAGATCACCGTAAATGCCATCGGCCGGAACATCTTGCCTTCGATGCCAACCAATGAAACGATGGGTAGGTAGGCCGCAATAATCAGAATCTCTCCCACCTGGCCCGCCCGTCTCACTTCTACACTTGCCTGGTGAACCGTCGTCCTACGTTCCTCCCCGGAAAGGGCTCTACCCAACTCCTGCCGCTTCTCAGCCAATCTCCGCACGCAGTTCTCGACAATGATTACGGCGGCGTCAACCACCAGGCCAAAGTCGATTGCTCCCAGGCTCATCAGATTGGCCGATATACCGAAATACCGCATTCCGATGATGGCGGCGAGCATCGCGAGTGGAATCGCCGACGACACAATCAGGCCGGCGCGGATCTGGAAGAGAAAAAGGAAAAGCACAGCCATCACCACGAGTCCGCCCTCAATCAGGTTCCGGCTGGCAGTGCGAATCGTACGGTCCACAAGCGTGCCCCGGTTGTAGAACGGTTCTATCTTTACGCCGGCCGGCAGCGCTTTCTGCAGTTGTTGAAGCCGGTCCGCGACTCGTTGCGCCACGGCGCGGCTGTTTTCACCCTTCAGCATCATGGCAATGCCCATCACGGTTTCGCCTTTGCCGTCCCGCGTCGCCGCACCTTGGCGGATCTGCGCGCCGAGGCGAATTTCCGCGACAGAATTCACATACACCGGTGTGCCCCGGTTTGCCGCTAGAACGATGTTGCCGATGTCCCGTTCGTTCTGAATCAGTCCTACTCCGCGGATCAGCTCCTGCTCGCCGCCATGCTCCACGTATGCGCCACCCGCGTTCAGATTGTTCTCCGCTAGACCAGCGATCACCTGGCGCAAATTGAGCCCATAGCTTGTCAGCTTCGCGGGATCAACCAGCACCTCATACTGTTGCTCCTCGCCTCCAAAGCTGTTTACCTCAATCACGCCGGGCACAGTCCGAAGCTGTGGCTTGATGAACCAGTCGAGCAAGGTGCGCCGCTCCATGAGGGAATGCCGGTTGCGCCTGGTTGTGTCTTCCACGGTGAATTGATAGATCTCGCCCAGGCCCGTTGAGATGGGCGCCAGCTCCGGCGCCACGCCCGGAGGCAGGTCGCGCTCGACATCGCGCAAACGTTCGAGCACCAGTTGCCGGGCAGCATAAAGATCCGCGTCGTCCGGGAAAACTACCGTTACCTGCGACAAGCCAAACTGCGAAATAGAGCGTATCTCCTCCTTCCGCGGCAAACTGCTCATGGCGACTTCGATGGGAGACGTCACGTACTGCTCCATTTCCAGCGGCGTGAACGCCGGCGCCACAGCGTTGATTTGCACTTGATTCGTCGTGACGTCCGGCACTGCGTCTATGGGAAGTCCGATCGCGGCGTAGATACCAGCGCCCACCAGGCCGAGCGTGAGAAGGACAACGAAGAACCGCCAGCGGATGCTCCAGGCAATGAGTTGGTCCACCATGGCTGTTTACTCCTCCCCACCCAGTTCTTTGCCCAAAAGCACGGACTTCACGGCAAAAGAGCCTTTGGAAACGACTAGTTCGCCGCCGCTGAGTCCCCGGACGATCTCTGTTCTGCCTTCGCTGGTAACGCCCGTCTCCACCAGCAGAATGGAAAAACGGGAAGGCGAACTGCGGACAAAGACCACTGTTTTGCCATCGACTGTTTGGATAGCGTTCATGGGAACGGCAAGCGTGACGCGTTTGGTCGATGCCGGGAGCCCGATTGTCGCGAACATATCGAGTTTCAGACGCCCGCTGGGATTGGCGACCTGACACCGGACAGCCGCCGTGCGGGTCCGCGGGTCCATCAGATCGCTCACCGAAACCACCCTTCCGGCGAAGTTCTCCTCTGGATACGCATCCACGTTGATGGAGGCTGTCTGGCCCACGTGAACTTGGCCCAGGTCTTTCTCGTAAACCTGTGCCTGCACGTAAACAGTGGAAAGGTTGGCTAGGGCGAACAACTCCGCGCCCGGCTCAACCACTTCACCTGGAGCGGCCGACATGCTGAGAATCACCCCGGCACGTGGCGCCCGGATAGCCGTAGCCGGAGACGAATTCTCCGCCATTTCGCTGACGCCGAAGCGGCGCAACCGGGCTGTCAATCCGGCAATTATGCTTTCCTGCGCTCGAATGCCCGCTTCAAAACCATGCTGCTCCGCCAGGCTGAACTCATAATCTTTCTGTGGAGCGGCCCCAATCCCGGCTAGGCGGCGGCTTCGCTCCACCTGGCGTTCCTGTGCCGCAAGCTGGATTTTAAGCCGCTCTAACTCCGCCCTGGCAGAGTTGAATTGCGCGGAAACGTCGCCCGCCTCGATATTGTCGAGGCGCGCCAGCATCTGCCCGGTGATTACGCGGTCCCCGGCCTTTACCAGAACTTCAACCAGGCGGCCGCGCGTCAGCGGACGCAGGTGCGCAATGCTGCTATCCATCGGCTGCACGGTACCCGTCACTCGCAAGAGCCGTGTCATCGGTGCGGCAGCCACGGCCGTGACGGCGATCCCGCTGCGCTGTTGGGCTTCTGGCGTGATCTCCACCACGCCGGCTTCGCCCTTGGGCATCTCCTTCTCGTGTTCGGGCGCTGGCTTGCCGCAAGACAGAAACACCAGGCTGCAAGCCATCAGAGCGGCTAGCTTCTTCATGGCAACAGTCCTCCTGTGGCTCGCTCAAGATCCGTCCAGGCTCGATCGGCGGCAGCCCGGGCATCGAGGTACGAAAGCTCAGTGTCGGTCAGGCGGCGCTGTTCGGTAAGCACGTCCAGAAGACGCAACTGCCCGAGGTGATAGGCCTCCCGGATGACCGCCAGGTTCTTGTTCGATTGCCCCAGCACGTCATCGTGCAGGACATTGCGCGTGCGTACAGCAGCGCTCCACCGCTCGAACGCGCTTTGCACCTCAAGCGGAATGGATTGCTCAACGTACTCGCGCTGGAGCCGCGCGCCAGCTGCGCCAGCGGCAGCCGCCTCAATTGCCCCTTGGCTCCGCCGTTGCGTCAGTAGCGGCACCGATATTCCGACGCTCAACGTGTTGAACTGGTCTTTGAGCGGCGTCAGCACGCCCGCGGCCGTAAAGCCGTATTGATTCCCCAGGCGCGAATTGCTGTGCCCGTAGCGCGCCGAGAAAGTCACATCGGGCCGGGCCTGCGCTTTGGTGAGCGCGATCTCAGCCCCTCCTTGCTGTTCCAGCAGGCGAGCGCTTCGCAAGTCCGCCCGTTTCTCTTTGGCTCTGGCAATCAACTGTTCGAAAGGCAGCGGTTTGTCGGCTGTTCGCGGGACGATTGCCGGAAGGGTCTCTGCCGGCGTCAGGCCTGCCAGCCGTCGAAGCTGCAACTCCGCAACCGCCAACCGCCCGGCCGCATCGCCGCGTTGAGCATCCGCGCGGCTTTGCTCCACCGCCAGCAGTTGCGCCTCCAGTGGCGCCGCATCTCCTTCTCGAACGCGCGCGTCCGTGAGCCTTCGCGATTCGCGCAGGCTTTCCGATAAGCGTTCGAACACCGCGATTCGCTCCCGCTCGTAGTCCATGGAGAGATAGCCGGTTTCGATTTCATAGGCCAGTTGCAGGCTGCGTTCCTGCACTTCGGCTTTGGCCAGAGCCACGGAAGCCTCGGCCACGCTGAGGCGGCTCTTGCGCTTTCCGAAGGTTTCAACCGGCTGCACGAAAGCGGCGGAGAACTGCGTGTCACCGGCGTTCCCCACCGGCCGTCCCCCGCCTCCTTCCGCTTCCACCGTCGGCGCGGGCCGGACACCTGCCTGCCGGGCAAGCCCTTCCGCTTGAACAACACGTTGACGCAGCGCGAGCACCTCGCGATTCCGAGCCAGGCTGGCGCGTATAAAGTCCTCTAGCGTGATCGCAGTTCCGTCCTGCGGCACTGCCGGCATCGCCATGCATAGCGCGCCCAGGCAGAGAGGCAAGACGCGGTTCCTCTTCATGGGAATCTCCTCTAGGAAAAAACGACTTTGAAATGGGTATGGAAAGCCGAGCAGCCCGCCTCAGCACAACGCCGTTTGTTCACGCAACGTCGTTTACTTAACAGAGCCGGAAGGGTAAGCGCCCACGATGTTCCATTAAATAAACGGCATCGCGCGTCAGCAAGCCGTTCTTCTTAGAGAATTAGAAACGAGGAGGATGTTCTATGCCGCTCGGCGGGGAATCAGGCGCTTTAATGTCCTCAACCGGAACAGCGCGCGCAAGGAAACCCAGGCGTGTCAGCGGTGCGGCCGACGTGACCACGACAATGTGGGCACAGCAGCAAAGGCATCCATCCCCTGAGCAGTCTTGATCGGAAGCGGCAACAGAGTGCGAAGCGTGGCTCGAGAAAATGCACCCATCCGGCGAGATAAGCGGGCAGGCAAAAATCTCAGTAGCGGCCAACAGCAAAATCACGAGCGTGATAACGCGCTGGCGAGTTTGCTGCCACGAACTCATGAGATTCCCCTATAGTTTGGCATACTCCGGCATCACGCTGGCACGTCTTGTCAATGTGTTGGGATAACCTGAGGATGTACCCCCGGATGCCTTCTCGCCTTTGTCACCCATGGACTCTTTGGCTCAGTCTCTGTACCGTATTGGCAGTAGTAACTCTGTTCCCGTCCTGCGGGAAAGACAAGAAAGCAGAGGCTGAACTTCCCGTGCGCCCGGTCGGCCGGCCCATGCGTCTCACTCTGCCGCTGGGTTTGCCGCCGCTGCCCGTCCCGGAGGATAACCCCGAAACCGTTGAGGCCGTCGCGCTGGGCCGCAAGCTTTTTTACGATGTGCACCTGTCCGGCAACAACACGATGTCCTGCGCCACGTGCCACAATCCAGGACTGGGATTCTCCGATCCGCGTCGTGTTTCCATCGGAGCGAACGGTAAGTTAGGCACGCGCAATGCGCTGTCCATTTTGAACTCGGCCTATTTGCCCGTGCAATTCTGGGATGGCCGGGCGATCAGCCTGGAAGAGCAGGCGGGCGGACCAATGGCCAACCCGGTGGAAATGAATCAGCCGCACGCGGTCTCCGTGTCGAAGCTCAACGCTATGCCGTCGTATCGCAAGGAATTCGAAGACGCCTATGGGCCAGGGCCGGTCACCATCGGCAAAATCAAAATGGCGCTGGCCAGTTTTGAGCGGACTCTGCTAAGCGGCGATTCCCCGTTTGACCACTATCAGTATGGCGGCGACAAATCAGCCATGAGCGCTTCCGCCATTCGCGGCCTTGCAATCTTCACTGATAAGAACCGCGGGAACTGCGCGGTTTGCCACACCATCGGCGAGAAATACGCGCTGTTTACCGACGGCAAGTTTCATAACATCGGGGTGGCTGTCGATGGCAACGGCAATCTGATTGATCTAGGCCGCTTCGAAGTAACCAAGCTCGAAGCGGACAAAGGAAAGTTCCGGACGCCCACTCTCCGCAATATCGCTAAAACGGCCCCATATATGCACGATGGCAGTGAAAAGAGCCTGAAAGCCGTCGTTGATTTTTACGTCGGCGGTGGAAACTCAAACGCATACCTCGATCCGGAGATCCATTCTTTGGAACTGAGCGCGGCCGGCAAGGCCGACCTCATAGCCTTTCTACAATCCCTCTCCGGGACCAACCTCCTCGACGCTTCAAATCCAAGTGATGCGTCAATTCCAAGTGACGCCTCAAGTGACAAATGACTACTCGTAGACCACTGCACGCTGTGTTAGTCGCGAGCCTTCTGATGGTAGGCGCCTGCTCCCGCACGCAGCCGCCGCCTGCTCGGGAACAAGCCAAAGCGCCCGTCGTTCCAGAAAAGCCTCCAGTCTATTTCTCAGTCGATCCGGCTACGGCCGGAATCTTATCCGGTAAAGTGCGCTTCACCGGGAAACGGCCTCCCAAAAAAACAGTAGATATGGACGAGGATCCGGAATGCCAGCAGCTGCACCCGACGCCGGTGTCCGATAACGCCATAGAAGTAAATCGCAATGGCACACTGGCCAATGTCTTCATCTACGTAAAGAAGGGCTTGGAAGGCAAAACGTTTAAACCACAAAGCACGCCCGTGGTTATGGATCAGAAAGGCTGCTGGTTCATTCCTAGAGTCCTAGGGATTCAAACCGGCCAAATGCTCGACGTCACCAATTCAGACCCGGTGACCCACAACATCCACCCCCGGGCGCACATCAATCGTGAATGGAACCACAGTCAGGCGCAAGGTTCGCCGCCGCTGGAACGGCACTTCACGCAGCGTGAAATAATGATCCGCGTGAAATGTAACATTCACAGCTGGATGCACGCCTGGATTGGCGTTGTGGACAATCCGTATTTTGCCGTCACCGGACCCGAAGGAACATTCGCTTTGAAGAACCTGCCGCCGGGTACGTATACGATTGAAGCTTGGCAGGAAGCTCTTGGCTCGCAGGAACAGCAGGTCACGGTCGGTCCGTCCGGCAAGAGCAATATCTCATTCGACTTCAAAGGGGAGTAAATGCGGCTTAGTAGTGTTTGGTCTTATTCGGTTTGTGCTTGTCTAGTCCTTTTCGTAGTGAGTTGCTCTAAATCCTCCGACACCGCGAAATCCGGCGAAGCAACAGGCTATCGCATTTACACCTCGAACGAGGTCTCGGGCGACTTGTCAGTCATCGATTCCTCCACCCTCTCCGTAATCGCAACTGTGCCGTTGGGGAAACGCCCGCGCGGCATTCACGCCAGTCCGGACGGCAAAACCATTTACGTTGCTCTCAGCGGCTCACCGCCCGACGGTCCTGGGGTGGATGAGAGCAAACTGCCGCCTCCCGATAAAAGCGCCGACGGTATCGGTGTCTTCGACGTCGAATCTAACAAGCTTCTGAAGGTCATCCAAGCCGGCTCGGACCCCGAAAACTTCGATGTCAGCCTGGATGGAAAAACGCTCTACGTATCGAACGAAGATGCGTCCGGCGTGAGCTTTGTCGATGTAGCGGCAGGCAAG
>DATHIZ010000418.1:0-16260 GCA_035316385.1 Bryobacteraceae bacterium
AAATGGAAGTTCGACATGGCCGACGTAACCGACGGCGGCGTTCTAAGCACCGCCACTGACCTCGTATTCGGAGGCGGCCGCGAAGGCTACTTCTACGCCCTCGACGCCCGCACCGGAACGGTCCTATGGAAAGCCGCGCTGGGTGGCCCTATAGCGGCAGGCCCTGCCACTTACATGGCAAACGGACGGCAGTACGTCACGATCGCCGCAGGCAGCGCCGTGTTTACTTTTGCTCTCCGGCATTAGGCTCCCGCTGAGCGCCCGCAACCTGAGGGTTCGCAACCTGAGCATCCGCAACCTTTTTGCGCAAATCCTGACCGGGCGAATCATTCAGCGCTAAGGCTGCTTTGGCGCCAGCGGCTACTTTTTCGAAGAATTCTTCTGCTGAGTACTTGCCTGCCGGAAGGGCTTTGAGACGTGTGTTGTAAGCGTACACCCAACCATTGTCGTTCCCCGGTTGCCCGAGCGGTTTCACCCAGTATGCCTCGACGAGCAATCCCGGGATTCGCAACAGCCGCGGCTCGTACGGATCCTTCTGGTCTTGACCCTGTATCTTCTCGGGCGCCTTCATAGCTTCCAGAACCGTAGGTCCAAAGGACACGGCGGTCACTCGCGGCGTAAGAGTCGTATCCACGTCGCCGGTTACGGCTATCCCCCGCGCCTTGTCGGTCGCGTAATACCGCCAGCTCACCAGCCTGCCGCGAGCGCCGAGTTCGTCTTTTGCGAGCACATCTCGTAGTCCGAAATTATAAACTGGCAGGGGATGGGGGTCCACTGTCAACGCTTCCTTAATGCGGTGCAAAGCAACGAGGTCCCGAAGGCTAGCCTCAAATGCCTCGCGTTGTTTGACTTTAGGGGGCCATAAAACTACAGGCATCGCTTTTCTCCTTATTTCACCTTGGCTCTCTCAGCAGAAATGTGTCGGTCCATTCCCCGGCATCCTGATAGGAGCTCACGAAATGGTCATAGCGGATGACCGAATCCGGAAAGAACGGGTCAACAATGTCCACCCACTGCTCTCCCGAGGGCGAAATCGGACAGCCGCAGATGATGACGAAATGTCCGCGGTTTTCCCCGGACCATCCGATCCGGACGCACACTGGCAGGCTCGCATCGACAATTTGCTTGCGGAGGCGGTCAAACTCCAGCACCTCTCCGGCCATGGTATCCTGCAGCGCGTCTATCTCTTGGATACTAAGAACGTCCTGCAAAGCCGCCGGCACGTCTGTCCCTGGTGGCGGTACCGCTTGACAACAGTTGGGTCCTAATACGTGTGTAGCAACGTCGCATTCCGTCATGGCCAAATCAGGACGGAAATAGCGGCTGATGGTCGCGCCTACCGCGGCCCAGCACCAGTTGTCCCCCGTTTGTTTTACGATTTCGAATGGATCTGCCATATCTCAGTCCCTGCCTTTCTGTTCAGACTGGGAACCCGGCCAGCAAAAAACAAAGGGTCCAATGAAAGTGATCGGCGCCGTTTCAAAACCGTTTGGGCCGCCACCACCACCGCCAGGCTTATTCGCTGGGACAGCGCTGGTCTTAGGCAGGATGCCGCCGCCTCCGCCGCCAGGCTTGTTGGCTGGGACGGCGCCGCCTGCTGCGGCCCGCAGTGTCATCAGTCTGGCACGTGTTTCTTTGCTCTCCTTGTACGTTGCCATTAGTCGAGTGTTGTCGTCTGCGGGGACATCCGGGTCGGCGCCCCCCGAAGCGCCGGGCTCGATCGTCTGCTTTATGGTTACTCCGTCTTTCTGAAATGTGATCTGGTACTCGATCAACATCGGCAATCTCTCCTCATTTCTCCGAGTGGGAGGCTAACAATTGTAGAAAGCGTGAATCGTTGTGTAAGTCCGCCACATCCGGCCACCGGCTCACATCTGCAAGCACGCCTCTGGGTGAGGCGGCCAAGACGGAAAGCGTATCGTTCCGCCGGCCCAGGGCCTCATAAGTGATCGCCGCCATCCAACGCGTATCTGCATCGTTTGGCGATAGCTGCAAAGCCTGGGCGATCTCCGATTCTGCTCTCCGGCGGTCACCCAGTTGGGTACACAAATAGGCCAAGTGCGCGCGGACGCTGCCGCTGCGCGGATTCCTGATCATCTCCGCTTCCGCCAGATCCAAGCCGCGCCGGTAAGCCCGTTCCGAATCGGAGCCGCGGCCCACGCGCCGGTAAGCCGTCCCCAAGTTCATCCACCATAAATATTGTTCCGGGCCCGAACGCAATGCCCTCACGATCTGGGGAATCGCCTCCCGGTCCCTCCCTTGGAGCATTAGCACCAACCCGAGCGTGTGCAAAGCAACAGGCGTTTCCCGCAGTCCAATAGAACCTCGAAGCTCTTTTTCGGCAGCGTCAATTTGTCCGAAATCCGTGAGAGCGACGCCCAGGCTGTAATGGATGAGCGGTTCATTAGGAGCCAGTTCCACGGCCTTCCGGAAATACTTGACGGCTTCTTCGTAGCTGCCGCGCTGGTTGTAGAAGAACCCAAGATCTCGATAATTCTTGTACTGCTGCGGATCAATCTCCACCGCCTTAAGAAACGCCGTCAGTGCCTCTTCGATCTGGTTGTTGCTCTCGTAGGCTTCGCCAAGGCGCCGGTACGCGTCGCCGTTGCCCGGGTCCAACTCGATTGCCCTCAAATATTCCGGGGTGGCCTGCTCGTACCAGCCCGAATTGGCCTTCAATAAACCTGCAATACGGTGGACCTGCGCCAAATCCGGATTCCGGTTCTGTGCCTGCCGCACGGATTCCTTGGCGCGTTCCAGCCACACTTTGTCGTCGCTGGCGTAATATTTGAACCATTGCGCTTCGGCGAGCCCCGCATAGACGAGCGGCGAATCGGAATCAGCCGCTATCGCTTTTGTAAAGAGCTGCAGCGCTTCGTCAATCCCGCTATCGCGGCGCACCGCCGACAACCCAGCCAAATAGCCTGTCCTCGCCGCCGCTTTCACTGCCGTCCCTCCGGCTGCGGGCAAGTGGAACGCGCCGGTCACCACGCCCGCCAGAGCCAGAGGGGCATAGCGCATCTCTTCCGGCTTATACACCGCATTCCACTCCCTGCCGTTGACGCCACTCCTCGCGTCCGTCAAGTAAGCGTGCAAGGTTACCGTTTTGGCTTGTTCCTGCAACACGCCTCGCAGGACATGGGTCGCTCCAAGCACCCTGCGGGCTTTGTCCGGCGTATCTACCTCACTGCGCTTGACCTTGTCCGGTGAAACGAACGTAAGCTTCGTGCGTGGGCTGCTTTTCAGACGAGCGAGCTGGACAGCGGTGTCGTGAAGCAGGCTTTCTGAAAGAGCAGCGTGGTTGCGGTCCACCGCAAACGGCAGGAGCCCCAGGCGTACTGTTTCCGGAGGAGCGGTAGCTCGGTGATAAGTGACCACGCCCGAAGTAACCGCCAGAACCGCCGCCGTCGCCGCCATGACGAACCACCTCCTGCTTCGTGGAGGCCCGAGCGCCCGCGCAACTTCCTCGGCACTTTGATACCGGCGCGCCGGTTCCGCTTCCAGGCAGCGAGCTAGTACGCGGTCCCATTTCCCGTACCCGCTCGGAGGCTTCCACCCCGGATATTCCTCTACCGGCAGCGTTGACGACGTCATGCCCAGATCGCTGGGCTTCCCGCCCGAAACCAGTTCCCAAAGCACCACGCCTAGCGCATAAATATCCGATGCGGCCGAAGGCTTCACGCCCTTCCAAAGTTCGGGAGCCATATACGCCGGAGTCCCAGCCAGAGCCTCGGTCAACGAAATTCGCCCGGGGGGACCTTGCGCGCGCGCCAGTCCGAAATCCATGATCACGGCCCTGACCGAACCATCCGGTCCGGCAGTCAGGATCACATTGTTGCTTTTGAAATCGCCATGAACGACATTGTTGCGGTGCGCTTCAGACAATCCCGCGCAGAGCTGAAGGGCGATGCGGATCTGTTCCTTTTTGGGTACCGGTCTGCGGAGCAGCCTTTCGCTAAGCGTCTCCCCCTCCAGAAATTCCATGCTGATGAAGTCGATTTCACCCTGCGGGAGAGAAGCTGTGTGGATCTCAAAAATCTTGCAAACGTTGGGATGGCTGATTTCGCGGGCGTTACGTACCTCTGGAGGCAGTTGCTTTCCAAATCCCGCCTTGGCGCACTTAAGGGCTACCCGCCGCTCCAGTTTTTCATCCATCGCTTCCCAGACAATGCCCATCCCTCCTTGCGCTACTTCGCGGACAATCCGGAAGCGATGAATCAGCAGCTGTCCCGGCTCGAATGGGCGCTCGCAGTAGCCCGGTGGATAAAACGGCTCCAACAGGAAACCTCCCATGCGTTCTTCCCACTGGATGTATTTCCACGCCCGGCCGAACAACTCGGGATCGCGTCCACAGGCATTTTTCAGATAATCCTCGCGCTCCTCCTTGGGGCGCGCCAGAGCCTGCTCGACCAGGCTCATGATTAGGTCGTCAGCCTTTGTTGTTTGCGGCATGGCACGATTCCGCCTGCTCAAATAGCCACTGGCGGGCATCGCGCCACATGCGTTGCATCGTGCGGAGCTTTACACCCATTACTTCGGCGGCTTCTTCGTCGCTCAATCCGATGAAATACTTTAGCTCCACGAGAGTGCACCACTCGGGTTGGTGCTTCGCGAGCTGATCCAGAAGTTCGTTCACAGTGAGCGCGAAGCCAAGTTTTGCGCTGTTCGCCTGGAGAAATACCTCCAGCTTTTCGAGCGCCACGAACTCGGCGGCCGGCCGTGCTCGCGCTTGATCAATCAGGTGTCTCCGCATCGCTCTCGCGGCCATGGCGAAGAAATGCTGCCGGTTTTGCCAGTCCCGGTCCTTGGCGGCGACCAGCCGGATGTAGATCTGATCCACTAACTCCGTCGCCTGCAAGGAGTGCCCCTTGCGTTCGCCTTTCATCATGTAACGCGCCAGGCGTCGTAGGTCGGTATTTACCCGGCCGAATAACTCATTCTCCGCGCGGGCGCTCCCCTCCCGCCATCGATGAAGGAGTTCGGTGATCTCGCCCACCTGTTCCGGCATAAGCAACTAAATGGTGTGTTAGATGCCGCACGTTGTCAACATGTTTCAGTACTTATCCGGGTCCACAATAGATTCCATAAAGAAGGTTGGCGGGATTTTCCACAATTTGCGCTGTCTCAGGTGCGGCTGGAACATATGGTTCCTCACAGCAACAAACGCCGCCACACAAAGGAGCACACAATGAAACGCCTATTCTATGCAGCCGGTCTGTTTACGGTCCTCGCATCAACCTATGCTTACGGCCAAACCGTCACTGCGCAAGTCCCTTTCGATTTCCAAACCGGCGACACCTACATGCCGGCTGGAAAATACCTCATCAGTGAATCTGGAAACGTGCTCACCGTCAGAGCCGCCTCCGGAAAACATGCGGCCATGATGCTGACTTCGCCCGCATCGCGCCCCAACAAAGCCTCCACTCCTTCTTTGGAATTTAAGCGTTACCGCAACGATTACTTTCTATCCAAGATATGGAGCGCGGACTCACAAGAGGGTCGTGCCGTGCCGAGGAGCAAGCGGCAAAAGGAACTGGACCGTAGTCTGATGTTCCAGAAAGCCGGCGATATCGCCCTGCAAACCAGCAATCCTCTCGGTCATGACGCCCGGTAGTCATCGGTCCAGGAGACGAACAAGGAGGAGGGCCGCAAGCGAAATCATCTCGCCTGCGGCCCTCCTCTTTCGCGTTGGCATCTGGCCGTAGTTTCCAGCCGTTGTAACAAAACGCCTGAAACTTGCGTACCAGTACTCGCACGGGGAACTGGGTCTTTAGCTTCGGCTAATCGATCGCCACCCAAAGCGAATCCAGACCGTTGAAACTGGGCAGTGACTTGCGAACGGGAGCCTTGTCCGGCAGCAATCGAAGCTTGGGGAACCGCGTGAAAATCAAAGGAATGGCGATCTGTGCCTCCGCGCGCGCGAGAGGTGCGCCGAGACAGAAATGCGCTCCTCCCCCGAACGCGTGATGGCGCTTGTCGGCGCGTTCGATGTCAAACTTCCGGGGATCCGGGTGCATCGACGGATCGTGGTTCGCTGCCAGCAAGGAGACGCTGACGGTTTGACCAGCCGCGACGGGACACCCGTTAATTTGCATCGATGCGCTCGCTACCCGATTAGCCTGTACAACAGGCGAATCATAGCGCAACACCTCCTCCACTGCGTTACCAGCCAATTCCGGTTGCTTGAGCAACTTGGCAACTTCGCCCGGATGCCGCAACAGCGCCAGCACGCCATTTCCAATCAAATCGGTTGTCGTAACATTGCCGGCAATCAGCAGGAGTTGGCAGATGCTGATGATTTCCGGTTCGTCGAGCTGTTCTCCTTCTTCTTCGGCCGTGATGAGGCTGCTGATGAGATCGGTTCCGCGATTCCTACGGCGATCGCTGACTACCTTGGAGAGGTAGCCGTGCAAAGCGTCTTTCCCCCAATCTAAACTATTCTGCTGCTCCACCGTGCGTAACGGATTGAACATATGTATCTGCCTATCGGACCAATGCTTAAAGTCGCGCTGATCCGCCTCATCGATGCCTAACATCTCGGCAATGACGATTGTCGGTAAAGGCCTCGCATAAGCCTCCATAACATCGAAGCAAGACCGGCCAGCCACATCATCCAGAAGCCGGCTCGCCACTCCGCCTATTCGCGTCCGCATGGCGTCGACTGAACGTTGATTGAATGCCTTGGACACCAGATCGCGCAGACGCTTATGATCGGGATCGTCCATATGCAGCATCGTGGGCTGAAACTTATCGTTCACTCCTAACTGCACCCGCGAGAACGAACCGGCGCGGGATTTACGTGGATCGGAGACCAGCGTGCGGTCGTTCAGCACTGAACCAATATCCTCGGCGCGGGTCAGCACGACCCGGTCGAACACTCGGTCCTGGTGTACCGGCTCCCTCAATCTAAGGTAGTCAAGGTACTCGTGCGGTTGCTCGCGGAACGTCGCGTCTAACGCTGATAGGGCCATACCTGTTGGCAACGGAATTTTAGGGTCACTCACGCGAAAACATCCTTATATGTATGAAACAAGTCAATCTGAAAATAATTCCCGAAGTCGCCATGCCACAATCTGAGCCAGGACTATGCTCACCAGACGTCGTCTCCTTCAAACCACTGCCCCCCTCGCGGCTGTTCCGGTTCTGCGCGGATTCGCCGCGGCCGAGCCGCATTCCAGCCTTCCTCCCTCCATCGCGGCATTGAAATCCATGCGGGCCCAGGTTCGGCCCATCACCACGGAAGAGCGCCGCGCACGCCTCGATCGCGCCCAACAGCTCATGCGTGAAAACAAGATAGACGCCATCCTGCTGGCGGGCGGAACCTCCTTGACCTACTTCACCGGCATGCGCTGGGGAAATAGTGAACGTCTCTTTGCCGCGCTTATCCCCGCGAATGGCAAATCCATCTGCGTCCTGCCGTCGTTTGAAGATGCCCGCGCGCACGAGCAGTTGAACAGCGGCCCTCTCGAAAACGCCGAAGTACTCACCTGGCACGAGGACGAGAGTCCGTACAAGATTCTCGCGGGCGGCATTCGGGCGCGCGGCATGGCCACCGGCGTGATCGGCGTCGAAGAACGCACGCCTTTCGTCTTTAGCGACGAAGTGGCCAAGGCCTCTCCAGGCATCAAAATCGTCAGTGCCACTCCGGTCACCGCCGGCTGCCGGATGATCAAAAGCGCCCACGAATTGGAACTGATGGCCATCGCGAACCAAGCCACGCTCAAGGTCTACGAGGCCGTCTATCACGCCCTCTCGCCCGGCATGACCCAGCGCGATGCCGGCAATCTCATCACTGCCGCGTACGAGCAGGTCGGCTTTATGGGCCATGCCAGCATAGAAGTGGGCATGTACACCGCACTGCCGCACGGCAGCATAACGCCGCAGACCATCCACGAAGGCACGGTCGTCATGATGGATGATGGCTGCCTGGTCGATGGCTATCAGTCCGACATCACCCGCACCTTCGTCCTCGGCCGGCCCACTGACAAAATGAAAAAGGTATTCGACATCGTGCATCGTGCGCAGAGGGCCGCCCTCGATGCCGCTAAACCTGGCGTCGAATGCCAGGCCGTGGACGCCGCGGCGCGCAAGGTCATAGTCGATGCCGGTTACGGTCCCGATTACACCTACTTTTCCCACCGCCTGGGCCACGGCATCGGCCTCGATGGTCATGAATGGCCTTACCTGGTGCGCGGCAACACGCTTGCGATGAAACCGAACATGGCGTTCAGTGACGAACCCGGCATCTATATTCCTGGCGAGTTCGGCATTCGCCTGGAAGATGACATGCACATCACCGAAAACGGCGCCACGCTCTTCACGCCGCAGAGCCCGTCGCTCGAACATCCTTTTGAGACTGCCTAGTTGAAGCTTCCGATAGATCCGCTGCTTCCACAAATCGTGGCTAGCGTGGAAAGCAATCCCATCACTCTCTTGCAGGCCGAGCCCGGCGCGGGCAAAACCACGCGTGTTCCCGCCGCTCTGCTCCCGGCCGGTTTTGTCCGGAATCACCATATTTACGTCCTCGAACCGCGCCGTCTGGCCGCGCGCATGGCCGCCCGCCGCGTGGCCGGAGAACTAGGCGAGCGCGTAGGGGAAACTGTCGGCTACCAAGTGCGCTTTGAAGAAATCAGCAGCCCGCGCACCCGGCTCTGGTACGTCACCGAAGGCGTTCTCACGCGCAAGCTGCTAGCCGATCGAACTCAATCGCACGTGCGCGTCGTCATTCTCGACGAGTTTCATGAGCGCCATCTCGAAACCGACCTCGCTCTCGCCCTGCTGAGAGATCTGCAAAAGCGCCATCCTCTTCTGCGTCTCCTGCTGATGTCCGCCACTCTCGCCGGCAGTGACCTGGCGGCTGCCCTCGGCAATCCTCCGCTCATCCAATCCCGGAAGGCTGTTTCCGGTTTCCATCCAATACACGCCTCAATCCTCCGCGCCGCTCGAAGAGCAGGTCTCGGCGGCCGTTGGGAAAGCGCTAGCGCAAACGTCACAGCACGTGTTGGTATTTCTTCCCGGCGCAGCGGAAATTGCCCGGGCGCTCCAATCCTGCGCGCCCGCTGCCCGCCAAGCTGGAGCCGCACTCCTGGCCCTGCATGGCGATCTCAGCCCCGAAGAGCAGGACCTCGCCGTTCAACCCAGCGCCCAGCGCAAAATCATCTGCTCCACCAACGTCGCGGAAAGCTCCGTCACCATCGAAGGCGTCGAAGCCATCGTTGATACGGGTCTGGCGCGCGTCATGAGCCACTCGCCCTGGAGCGGGCTCTCCCGTTTGCGCCTGGAAAAGATAAGTCAGGCATCCGCCGTTCAGCGCTCCGGCCGCGCCGGACGTACCAGCGCCGGCATCGCTATTCGTCTCTATCCGGAAAGCGATTTCGTGCGCCGGCCCGCGCAGATGCCGCCTGAAATTGTCCGCGCCGATCTCAGCCCCGTGCTGTTGCAACTGGCTGCTCACGGCTTCGCCTGGGACCATCTCGATTGGATCGAAGCCCCGCCCGCCAGCCTGCTCCAGTCCGCGCGCGATTTGTTAATCCGCCTCACTGCCCTCAATCCAAAAGGCGAGATCACCGCCGTGGGCCGCCGCATGGTGAAGTTGCCCGTGCATCCAAGGTTAGCCCGGTTCGTCATCGCCGCAACCGAAATGGGCGCCAAGCGGGAAGCCTGTGAGCAAGCCGCCAACCTGGCTGAAAACCGCTCTCACACCGCCAGCCGCCTGCGCCAGCAACTCTCAGATCAACTCCGCGCGCCGGCCGCGGGTCCGCCGGATCCTCACGCCATCGAAAAAGCGTTTCTGCTGGCATTTTCCGATCGCGTTGCCCGCAAGCGCGGCGACAAGTTACTTCTTTCCAATGGCTCCGGAGCAAAACTGGATCGCGCCACTTACGTCCACGGCGACTTCATGGTGGCTATCGAAATAGACGACCGCAGTGACCAGCCCGCCCCGCTCGTTCGCATCGCCAGTCCCATCGAACCCGACTGGCTCCTCGATTTCTTTCCCGAACGCATCGAAGCCCGCGAAGAACCCGCCTGGAACCGCGAAGCGGAGCGCGTGGAACAAGTCAACTCCCTACGCTACGAACAGTTAGTCATCGACGAATCGCGCGGCGCGCCAACTGATCCCATCGCCGCATCGGCTCTGCTCTCGGAAAAAGCCATCGAAGCCGGCGCTGAACGTTTTGCTGATGCTGAAGAACTGGGGCACTTTCTGCGCCGTATCCATTTCGCCGCGGAACACGGAGCCGGTCCCATCGCGGACGGCCTGCTCCCCGCCGCATTACGCGACCTTGCCATCGGTTGCACCAGCTTCGCCGAACTTCGCTCGCGAGACCTGCTCGCCATTCTGCGGAGCAAACTGCCCATGCGCGTCATCGAACAAATCGCCCCCACGCACGTCCAACTCCCCAACGGCCGCCGCGCCAAAATCGAATACCACGAAGGCCGCCCGCCGTCCGTCTCCTCGCGCCTGCAGGACTTCTTCGGAATGAAAGAATCTCCCACCGTAGCCCGAGGCGCAGTCCCGCTTGTGGTTCACCTGCTGGCGCCCAACCACCGCCCCGTCCAAGTGACCACCGACTTGGTCAGCTTCTGGAAAAATCTCTACCCCCAAGTCCGCCGCGAACTCAGCCGCCGCTACCCCAAACACGCCTGGCCGGAAACTCCAGCCTAGACATCATGAAAAAATAAGCCGGCGCCATTTCCGGGCGGAGGAGCCGAAAAATCTTGCCGGTCATTGGAATAAAGTATGTACCGCCGGGTCCTAGCTCTTAGAATGAAAGGCTATGTTAGGAAGCGCTCGACTTACCAGGAGGACTTATCGTGGCCAGTATAAGCCGAGTAAATCTCCTTGCACCCCAAACCATCCCGGCACAAGCCAGAGTACCGGAAAGCGAAGCCGCTATCCCCTGGTACCTCTGGTGTAGCGTTTTGGCGTTAACCTCAAACACTATCGGAGGCTATTGGGATCTCTCCTGGCATCGTTCTATAGGTCGCGACAGCTTTCTTACTCCAGCCCACATAGCAATCTATCTCTGCGGTGTGCTTTCCGCCATCTCCTGCGGCTATTTGATTCTCAATACAACCTTCCGCCGCCCAGCCAGCATGCTTGCATCTTCCGTGAAGATCTTCGGCTTCGATGCTCCGCTTGGCGCGTTCATCTCGGCCTGGGGAGGCATCGCCATGCTCACCTCTGCGCCCTTTGATGATTGGTGGCATAACACTTACGGCCTTGACGTCAAGGTCGTTAGTCCCCCGCACGCATTGCTCCAGCTTGGCAGCTTTGCTGTCGCGTTCGGAACTTTCATCTTGATCCTCGGCGCGCTCAACCGTGCCATCGCAAACGGCCGGGTTGCGGATAGTAAGTCCTTGCAAAGGCTTTTAATGTACGTAGGCGGCTTGATTATTGTCTTCCAAATGTTCTTTCGTTACGAATGGATTGGAGACACCCACCAGCATTCTTCAATCGCCTACGCGTCCATTGCAATCGGTATTCCCACTATTTTCGCCATGCTCTGGTATGGCTTGCGTAACCGCTGGAGTCTGGCCATGGCTAGTGGCGTGTATATGGTCTTTTTGATTGGGCAAATTCTGATCTTGCCCCTCTTTCCAGCGGTTCCGAAACTTGGCCCTGTCTACTACCCGGTCACGCACTTTGTACCGGCGCCTTTCCCCATCCTGCTTCTGGTTCCCGCCGCACTGCTCGAATTGTTTTGGAATAGAACGCAGGCATGGAAACCTTGGCAGACGGCGCTTGCCAGCGGACCTGTTTTTGTTCTGTCCTTAGTAGCGGCCCAATGGCCATTCGCCAATTTCCTCATGTCCAAGTACGCCGCCAACCGTTTCTTTGCCACCACCATGTTTAGTTATGGAACAAAGTCAACTGGGGACAACTTTCTACGTCACTTCACTACGCCGGAATACGGCATGATCTTGACTAAAGGGCTTGTCTTGGCTGCCGTGTATGCCGCAGTGAGCACCTGGATCGGCATCCACCTTGGCAGATGGATGCGTTCCATCGAACGCTGACTACCAGTAATGAACACCGCGATCAAGACTTCCGCGATTCTAGTTTCCGTTTTCCTTGTCGCATTCTGCGGCGCGCCGCCGCTGCACGCGCATGTCGGCAGCCCCGACGTCTATGTTCAGGGTGACGCCGGTCCTTATAAGCTCTTCGCTACCGTGCGCCCACCGGTAGTCATCCCGGGAGTTGCTGAGATCGAAGTGCGCCTCGCCGCGCCCGGCGTATCTTATATCGACGCCACACCCATGCCGCTCACCGGCGAGGCTTCAAAACACCCGCCCGTTCCCGAGGCGCTCAAGCAATCGCCCGCGGATCCCCAGTTCTACACCGGTGCTCTATGGATCATGACCAGTGATTCGTGGCAAATCCGCTTCACGGTCTCCGGCAACCAAGGCTCTAGGGTCCTCTCCATCCCGCTTCCCGCCACCGCTTCCATGGCTAATCCGATGCGGCCAGGTCTGGCCGTATTCCTCTCCGTCCTCGGTCTTTTCCTTGTGCTGGGAATAATTGGCATCGTAGGCGCGGGCCGTGAAGCAATGCTGCCCGCGGGCACGATTCTCCATGCCGGTCGTCGGCGCCCCGCAACCACTTCGATGACCGTCGCCTTTGGCCTCATTGTGCTCGCACTCTACTTCGCCAATATGTGGTGGAAGTCAGATGCGGCTAGCTACGCAAATAATGTCTATAAACCTCTGATCATGCAGGCGGTGCTGCGAAATGGCACGGGCGGAGAGAATCCCGGCCTGGATCTGAAATTGACCGATCCAGGTTGGTTGCAGAACCGCAAAATCGATGATCTCCTGCTGGATCACGATCACCTCATGCATCTCTATCTCTTACGGCAACCGGGCCTGGATGTGATCTACCATCTACATCCTGATCGCACCGGCCCTGGTGAATTCAAGCTCTCCCTACCCTCAATTCCCGCTGGCAAATATTCTCTTTATGCCGACATTGTCCACGCCACGGGATTTCCGGAGACGTTGATCGCCTCGCTAACGCTCCCTGAAATCCACGCGAGGCAGTTATTCGGTGACGACGCAAAAGGCACTGCTGATCCAATGACTGTGACTGATCGGCCTTGCGGCGCGGGCGCCGCGCAAGACAGCTTTAAGTTTCCGGATGGATTTACGATGGTCTGGGACAGGCCTCGAACGGTTCACGCAAAACAAGCACAAGTCTTTCAATTCAGGTTATTGGATCCGGCCGGCAACCCTCCGAAAGATATGTCGCTCTACATGGGTATGCAGGGACACGCGGCTTTTGTGAAGAGTAATGGTTCTGTCTTTGCGCATCTTCATCCTTCAGGCTCGGCATCCATGGCCGCTATGATGATTGCCGCGGACGAAAACGCCGAATCCGGTGACTCAATGGCGGGAATGATCGGCATGGAGATGGCCGGCGCCGTGCCAAATACCGTAGGTTTTCCTTACGGATTTCCAACGGCGGGCACATATCGTCTCTTCGTGCAAATGAAGCACGGAGAAACAATTGAGACAGGTATCTTCGATGTACTTGTCCTTTTTCCTTGATTGAGGTTCTTCCTCAGTTTTGATACTGCCGGCGAATAGCCGGCAGTATCTTTTTTTGTGCAAGAAGCGAGTCAGACTATGTTGAACGAAATCGGAATGAATGAAATAAATGGTTCGATCGAGACGCAAGAGGCGCCGGTTTTACGCGAATTTGGACTGGTTGAACAATTCCATTGGCTGATGGGTCAGAATCATTCCAATCACTTTTCAATGGCGGCCGAAGTAACTGGAAAGACAACGCCCGCCATGTGGCGAGATGCTCTCGATGAGGTGCAACGCCGTCATCCGTTCCTGAATGTTCGCATCGGCGCTGAGAAAGGATCTAAACCTGTCTTTCTCCGGGCTAACGGATGTAGGATTCCACTGGCCGTAAAGGAGCGCACCTCTTCGTTGCAGTGGCAGAGTGAATTCGAAAGAGAGCTGTCCACGCCCTTCGATGCCTCCTCCGCTCCGCTTATGCGAGCGCTGCTGTTGCGGTGCGGCAGTCGCTGCGAGATCATACTAACTACCCACCACAGCATTGCCGATGGCATGTCGGTTGTCTTTATCATGCGTGATCTCTTGCAGGCGGTCTCCGGCAACAAACTGGCTGTGTTGTCCACCCCTCCTTCGGCGGAAGAGCTTCTTGCCCGTCTGGTAAAGACCCCGCCGTTACAGACCACTGTCCCCGCCGGGAGCAGATCGGTGACGTCCCGGCCTAAGAATGGAGCTGGAGCGAGTCCGCGGGTGCGTGGACTTCGTCTCTCTCAGCAGCAAACGTCCCTTCTTGTCGAAGCCGCTCGCCGCGAACACGCTACAGTCCATGCTGCACTCAGCGCGGCCCTCGTGATGGCGGGACGCCAAATCTCCCCCGCCTGGAAAGAGCGCGAAGTTCGGGTTTTGTCGCCGATCAGTACACGTAAAATCCTGAACGCAGAGGACGACTGCGTGATTTTGATCACCGGTGGGACGGTGCTGTTCGACCCGCCCTCTGACATGGGCTTCTGGGAACTGGCGCGCTGGGCGAAACAAGCCCTGCTGCCGTCTCAAACATTGGATGGTGTGGTAGCTGTGGCTGGAAGGCTGGACGGTCTCCTCGCGGGCAATCCTGATGCCGAAGCCCTGTCCCTGCCGCCAGGCATGGCGTATGAACTGGCGGTGACAAATGTACAACGGGCCCCATTCGAGAGCAAGTACGGCGGCTTGACCGTGGAGGCGCTCTGGGGGCCGTGCGCCCTGAACGGATTCGAAGGCGAGCAGGGGGTTGCGGCCGCGACCGTGAACGGTTCACTATGCCTTGCGCATACCAGCTACACGCCGTTTGATTCGCTTTTGGAAAACGCCACGCAGCTCTTAATGACTGCCTCTGGATGAAGCCTGCCCATACTTAGCCGAATTCCGACTCCGAGCCGGAAGCGTAAGCGACCACGATGCTCGGTCACGCACGAATTTCCTTAAGTAAACGACATTGAGCGTAAGCGCCCACTCCCAGCCAAGCTACTACTTTCATTTACGTGTAATCCATCTTTCGTTCTAACGTGACAAATGTCTTAATATTTGCGATAACTATTTGACACTGAATCACAAATCCTACATCTGATTGAACCCATGTCACAGGTATCTCGTGCAGTTGTATTTGCAACCATTACCTCGATAGTCACGTCAGGTATCAAAACCGCAAATTGTAACCGCGCTCACCGATCTGGGTTCAGATCCTATTAAGGGTCGGGGCGGCTTGTTGCCGTTCGGCCCTCTGACTGTTCCAGAGCTTAGCCTCTGCTTGATGCCCGTGGTGTGGAGTGATAAAGGGTCTGATTCGCGCGTCCATTGGCCTCGTTGTATTACTGGATTTTTGGAATAGCTAAAAAAATCGGTAAAACTAACTCGCATTTGTTCGTCTAAAAAGCATGTGGAAAGACGCTCTGAACAATGTATGTTTTCGTGCGTTACGGTGCGCGGCGCCCTCTGTAGTGACAGCCGCGATCGCTCTGGCACAATTCCCGATCTCGGAAGAGAGTTCGCATTCTGGTCCTGTTGAAGACGCTGCGGTTGGCGCCCGGCCTCAGCCAGAACGAATTGAGTTCAACGGCGTGCCGGCCGTTAGGGCGGTAGACAACTCGAGCGCCACGCGAGTGATCGCGCCGGCTGTGCAGGATTTCGATCGCGGGAACGGGCCGGACATCGCGACCATTCAGACAGACGGGACGCTGTATGTCCGCTTCAATGACGGCAGCGGAAAACTCGATCATCCTTACTCGAACCACTCGGCCGCGGCGCTTTCGGCGGCGATCACATTACTTGACAGCGGGGACCTGAACGGTGACGGGAACGTAGACCTGGCGGCGCTGGATTCCCGGAACAGCATGGTCCTGGTGTTTCTGAATAACGGGAACCGGACCTTCAGCACGGCGGTGCAAATTCCTGTTTCGTCAAGCGCTACCGCGAGTTTGGCGGGCGGCGGATTCGCTATCGCGGATGCAAATGGCGACCGGAAACCGGACCTGGTCACGGTTGCGCGTTCTACCAACGCGGGAGCCACGGTGCTAACGCAGCAGACGTTTCTCAATGCGGGCAATGGGACGTTTCAGCCCTCACCACAGGTGACGATGCCGCTTCCCGGTGTGTTCTCACTCGATGTCGGGCGAAGCATTTCGATTGCCGATCTGAACCGCGACGGAAAGATCGATCTGGTCCTGCAGCTGTACCAAGCTGCGCCGGTTCAGGGGATTCGAC
>DATHIZ010000419.1:0-11103 GCA_035316385.1 Bryobacteraceae bacterium
GATTTCATGAGCGCCACCTGGTCGTCGGCATCGTAAATGGTGAACCGCGGCGTGAATCCCTGGCGAATTTCCGCGAGCGAGGCTCCATCGCGCCGCAAGAGGCGCACGCAGAAGGAGTGAAACGTGGAAACAGTAGGAGTCTTCGACCGGCTCTTGTCGCTCAGAAGGCTGCAGACGCGCTGCCGCATCTCGTCCGCCGCTTTGTTGGTAAACGTGACCGCAAGAACGGCGGGCCCCGGAATATACTGCGTTTCCACCAGGTGCGCAATGCGATGCGTGATGACGCGCGTCTTACCGCTGCCAGCGCCGGCAAGCAGTAATAGCGGACCTTCGACATGAGCAACGGCATCGCGTTGTTGCGGATTTAGACCAGCAAGGAAATCCATGGATTACGTGGAACGCTCCGCGCAGCGGAGCGGCGAGGGAAGTGCTTCCAGAATAACACCGCATTCAATCGCTGACGCCGGGCAGCATATCCTGGAACCTTCATGCCGACCACCACATTGCTGCAGATTTTCGAAAGCTGTTTAGTGGTGTTGACGGCCCTTTTTCCTATTGTGAATCCGCTAGCCGCGGGACCCATTTTCCTGAGTCTAACGCCCGGCTACGCGAGCGCGGCGCGATCCGCGCTTGCCAGCAAGGTGGCCCTGAACAGTTTTTGGCTGCTCACGGGCTCCATGCTGATTGGCAGCCACATTCTGGACTTCTTCGGAATATCGATACCGGTTGTGCAGATCGGAGGCGGCATGGTGGTCATTTCGACAGGCTGGACACTTCTGCAGCGCGAGCCGGAGCAGGAACGTGAAGATGTGCAGCGAAAGGTCTCTCCCAAGAACATCGCCAGCCGGGCTTTCTATCCGCTCACGCTGCCGCTAACCGTGGGCCCGGGCTCCATTTCAGTGGCCATCACCCTGGGAGCCAATCAAGCCCTTCACCCGGATAACACCGTGCGTTTTGCCGCCGCTATCATCGGGCCCGCGTTAATGGCCGTCACCATCTATCTGAGTTACCGCTTTGCCGAACGGCTGGCCAGATTTCTAGGTCCAACGGCGATGAATGTGATCGTGCGGCTGGCGTCTTTCACCCTGGTGTGCATTGGTGTTCAGATCGTTTGGAACGGCATTAAGGCGTTACTTACGCTGCCGCGCTAAATACTTATCCGCTAGGCTAGGAGTAACTCGCTCGCTCTTTTCATGTTCCGTCGAATAGTACTTGTTGTAGCAGTTGTCTGCGCCGCCTCCACGCTTTTGCGGGCGGACCTCTTGCGGACAGTCCTTCTCCAGGCAGATCAGGAGAATCCGGACCGCCAGGTATTCGGCCAGATTGATTCGATTGTCAAGACGCTATCCCAAATCACCGACCTTAAGGAAAAGCATCCCGTACCGTACGGGCGGATGTCGAAACGGCAACTGCGGCAGTTTCTCGGCAAGCGCATCAAGAAGACCCTCCGGCCGGAAGAAATCCGGGCCGATGAGCTTTCGCTGAAGATGTTCGGCCTGGTTCCGCCGGATTTCGATTTGAAGAAATCAACCATCGATTTATTGACCGAGCAAGCAGCGGCTTTCTACGATTACGACGAGAAGAAATTGTTTCTCCTGGAAGATTCGTCGCTGACGGCCGAGACCACCACGCTTGCGCATGAGCTGTCGCACGCGCTGGCCGACCAACATTTCGACCTGGAGCATTTCATGGAAGAGACGCCGAGCAATGACGATGAGAATATGGCGCACACGGCAGTGGTGGAAGGCCAGGCGTCCTGGTTGATGATCGCTTATGAATTGAAGCACGCCGGCCAAGGGCTGGAGCCCACATTGGACATGCTGAAATCGGTGGCGGATTCGAGCGAAGCATCCATGGCCGACTACCCGGTTCTGAAAGGATCACCGCTTTATATCCAGCGGTCTCTGCTATTTCCGTACGCCGAAGGCACGCTGTTCTTCGATGCGGTCTACAAAAAAATGGGGAAGGCCGCGTTCAGCGCCGTGTTCGCCGATCCGCCGCTGGATTCCTCGCAGATCTATCATCCCGCGCGCTACTTCGCTCACGACAAACCAGTGAAGCCCAACTTGCCGAAACTCGAGCCCAAAAGCGAGGGAAAAGAAGTGACCGAGGGATCGGTGGGAGAGTTCGACCATAGGGTGATGCTGAGCCAGTATCTGGGAGAGGCAAAAGCCGATGAACTGGCCCCACACTGGCGCGGCGGCCAGTTCCGGATCATGAGCCGCGGCAAGAAACACAACCCGGTGCTCGAATACGCCTCGGAATGGGATTCTCCGCGCGCGGCCGCAGACTATTTCGCCGCTTACCAAAAGATTCTGTATGGAAAATGGAAGCAGTTAACCGTGCTTTCGAGCGGCTCCGGAGTGTTTGCGGGCCTGGGCGACAGTGGCTATTTCGTATCGCGGCTGAAGGGTGATGTGGTTTCGAGCCTGGAAGGTTTGAGCACCAAACCCGAGCTTCCCTAAGCTAAACTAATATGTGGAGTTTTAACCCCGTGAAGAATATCTTTGCTTCCCTTGCCGGCATTGCGGTCCTGAGTGTTTCCCTACTCGGCGCGCCAGCGTTCGCGGCGTCCAATCAGACCTTACGGAAGGCACCCGAACTCTCGTTCAACCTGCCGGGCAAAGGTCCACAGCTTCTCAGTCAGTACCGGGGAAAAGTAGTTGCTTTGAGTTTTATCTTCACCACGTGCCCGCACTGCAAGGCCGCGTCGAAAGTGATGACCAAGCTCCAGGCGGAGTACGCCGCGCGCGGGCTTCAGGTCATTGACGTCGCGGTGAATCCCAACGCGGATTTGCTTGTGGAGGATTTTGTAAAAGAGAACCACGTGGGCTTTCCGGTGGGATGGGTTCCGCAGGAACAGATGGTCACGTTCATGAATTTCCCCTCGGCGCGTTTTGTTGTTCCGCAGCTCGCGTTGATCGATCGCAAAGGCTTCATTCATTACCAGACCCCGGCCATTGAGGATGAGAATTGGGATAAGTTGATGACGGAAGATGCGATCCGCTCGCATATTGAAGAATTGCTGGGCCGCGGCGGCGCCACGACCTCCGCTCGCCACTCCGCCGACGGTAAAGTGGCTCTGGCCAAACGGGGATTATAGGCGTTCGCGTTATAGTTTGTAGAGTTAGAGTTTGTCGATTAAGATGCGCCCGTAGCTCAGCCTGGATAGAGCGTTTGCCTCCGGAGCAAAAGGCCGTAAGTTCGAATCTTACCGGGCGCACCATAGAATCTTCCCGCCAAGTACCAATAAAACAATGAGTTAGCGGCAGACCTATTCATGCCTGTTTCAGCGTCGACTTCGGGGGAATACGGCGTAAACGGGCCAAATCCTGGGGAAGACTTGGCCCGAACCAAGCCCGGGCCCTGGCCAAAGGCAAATTTTGGCCCAGGTGTATCCACTAGCATTCCGGATAGCGTTAATTCCGCGGGCGGCTTTAGGTCAACATCGGCAGGGCTTTTCTAGCTTCCCCGTCCGGATCATTTTTGGCCACGCATTTATCGTCGAAGATCATCGTTTCCCCGCGAGCCGCCGAGTACTTTGGCCATTGGGGAAGAGCTGCTCCGTTGGGATCACCGGTCTTCATGAACTGCAACAAGGCCCCGGCCATCTTGGTGGAAAGCGCTCTTGGCCGAGCACCGCCGCCTGTGTGCGTCAGCATCAGGTCCGTATTGTACAACCAAAAGCAAATATCCACCGTATGGAAGGCCCGCATGCGGTTGTCGAACAAAGGGGGCTGCCACGTAAACCAATTGACGTAGACCGGCGCGGCCTGTTGGCATTTTACATTCGCTAAGGCCACAACGCTTTGCCGGTTGCTGCTGACCAGCGACCAGATTTCAACCGGCTTCCTGTCCGGAAACGCCTTTGCGTAAGCCGCCACCACTAGCTGGGCTTGGTCCCCGAAGCCTGCGCCGAACCCTGCTCTGGCCTTTACTTTCTCCACCACCTGTTCCATCGTGACCGTTTCCAGTGACGAATCGGTCCAGCTGGGCGATTGCTCATTCTCAACCGAACTGATGATCATCGGTATATCGGCTGCCGTGGGCGCGGCCACTGGATCGTAGGGATGTTGCGGCAGAACCTTGCCATCCACGACGGGCGCAAATCCGAACGCCATTCCTGCACCGCCGCCGGATTGCTGGGCCATGGCTCGCTGTGCGCCAGTAGCAATTGCATAGAAATCTTTCCAAGGCATGTTTTGCAACTTCGTCAGGTCGTCTCCCGTCAGGCCGGCCGCTTTGACCACCGCGGCCCCGAGGCTCTCGGAACGAGACTTAACACCGGCTTTTCGAGAAGCCCCGCTCAGCACGACTGCTTTGTGGAACAGACTCTTGGCGTTCGGCATTGCGGTCAGTAAGCACACTTTGGCGCCACCGCCGGATTGCCCCATGATGGTGACGTTCCCCGGATCGCCGCCAAAGTTGGTGATGTTGTCGCGCACCCACTCGAGAGCGGCGACTATGTCCAGCATGCCTGCGTTTCCGGAAGCGGCGAATTTTTCCCCGCCGACACCCGCCAGATTGCAGAACCCAAGTGGACCCAGCCGGTGATTGATGGAGCAAAACACGACGTCCCCAAAGCGGGCGAAGTTCTCACCGTTGTATCCGTCGTGTTCAACCGCGTTTCCATTCACAAACCCGCCGCCGTGAATCCAAAACAGCACCGGCCTTTTCTTACCGTCGTTGATGCCAGGCGTGAGGACGTTGATCCGCAGACAGTCTTCGGTGACATCCCCATAATTCCAGTGATCGCGGAATGAGCCGAATGGGTTCGCATACCGGTTTTCCATATTCTGCGGCGCGGAATCGCCCCACCAGATCGCGGGGTAAACATCTGTCCAAGGCTTGGGTTTCTGCGGCGGCATGAAGCGGTTTGCTCCGGAGGTATCCGCGCCATATCGCATACCTAGATAATAGTGGATGCCGCGCAGCCTGTACCCTCTCACCTTTCCGTATTGCGTGTCGGCCACCGCAATGTTGTCGCCGATAAGCAGAACCTGCTCATCCTGACCTTTCGCCACGGCATCTTGTGGAACCGCGGCAAGCGCTGCGCCAAGGGTGATTCCAGCGGAACTCGTCCCAAGCGTTTGCACGAACCGGCGTCTGTTTGATTTCATGATTTTCGACTCCTTTTAGCGACTGGCAATTCGGAACTCGCCTAGGGGCTATTCCGGCAGCAAACAGTCTATCGAGAGTCTTTGGTGCGCGCCTGGACACCTGCATCAACTTTTCAAAATGTGTTGCGAGAGCGCACGGCTGTCCGTCTGGTGAAACCTCCTCCAATCGGACTTATCGGGATCGTGTGCTCGCTTCCACCTATTTGTCGTCAGCGACTGTCATTCTGAATCGGAAATCTGGCGTCTTGTGGTGACTGGCCAACTCACAGCGTTTCAGAAGAATTCCATCGAACGCCATAAGACGCGTTAACTTCTGGCTCTTAGATGCGATTGAGCCGGCGTTGTAGACCAGATTGTGGAGTTCGCTGAGATCGACGAGGTTAAGAAACGCCTTCGAATTTCCCAAGAGGGACAAAGCGAGCTTGGGAATGAGTTCATCACAGTCCGCGATCAGGCTGAGTTCCGGAACGAGAATGATGCAGTGTATCGGCCAGTCCCGATTTACTGTGATGTCCTGCCCGGCTTTGTCCGTAATACGCAGGCCCCTGCGAATGTTGGCACAAGCACCCGCAAGCTGATTGGCGGCCTTGTTCACGTGTCTAAGGACGCCCTTTCTGAGAGCGCTTCGATCTGGTATATCGATACGGTCAAAAATCCCAAGTGTCTTCGACTCCAAAAGAAAACAGCCGTATTCATAGCTGAGCAGTAAGTCGGAAAGTTCGCGAGTGCGTCGTGGTTCATGAACCAATGGGTTCCGGACTGCCGAAGGCTCGCCAAGAACGTCTATGAGCCATTCCGCCATCGACTCCTGCTGCTCGCCTTCCTCACGCGCCATTGCGTGAGATGGCATCGACCGATGTTTTGGGTAATAAGGGTCGAGCGATTCTCTGTCCATTCGCACAATTCTGCTGGATTGGCCTCGATCAGTCTCGCAAGGCTGGCAGGCGCCAACAATCCGTCAACGGCGCTCTCGTATTGTTTCCAAGTTCCCTCTGTGGCGATTTCGACTCCCGCGGTCAGCGACTTCCCGTCGAATTCCGCTGATCGCATCCGCACCCTTGCGGATGCCACGTTGATGTCTTCCTCGTTGAAGAGGAAAATCGACAAATCCTCCGCGCTGAGAAGTTGGTTAATGGCGGTAAGTTCCTCCTCGCTTTCGGCAATTGACCACAGGGTCGCCGGATTTGCGGGATCATCCGCGATTTGGACTCCGTACCAGAGATGTTGACGTGGCTGCAATTTCGAAAAGAGAAGCCGAAACGTCCGCAAACGGACGAGGTACTTCAGCTTAAGCGTAGTGGCCTTGATAAGAAGAACTGGCCTGAACACAGCCGGGGAACTGGGGCCATCAGCCTCTGCCATGCCGACGCGTACCGCTTCGACGGATCGCGCGAATTCCCGGTGGTAGTGGATAGACGGATTGTGGATCATCAAAAATGCTCGGGGGCGCAGCAATCCGTGTAATTTACCAGAAAGTGATGGCATTCGCACCGGATCTGGTCGACGCCTGTTACGGCGATAGGTTGAAGTTAGATTATCCGAATGTGCAAGGGTCGATCGGGGGACGTTGATACGTTGAACCATCATTCGGGCGAGAAGTTGGTCGACCCGACTTGTCTCTCGCTTCCACGATACGGCGTTCGCGTCTACGACTGGCCGACGTAAATATTCTTACTTCTTATGTCGACCAATGAACTGAGCACCTTCTATTCGATCATGTATATGGTATTAACTCGAAACGTGACGAAACAGTTGATCTCAGATTTAGCAAACGTCTTCGAGCGATTTCACCAAGCTATGGAAGCATTTTGCGAAAGCGACAATTTGCGGCAGCGCCTGCTTGCGGTCCGTCTGCAACTCGCGCCTTTGCTACCGGACGATTTCCCAGCCCAGAGCACATGCGAGAACCGTTTCGTGCGTTTATGGAGGAGATCCCTAAATCTGAACAGCCGTATTTCAGGGACGCGAAACGCGTAAAGCTCGCCAAAGCTCTCCTCTCCCTATACACGAAAGCTGCACGGCTCGATGGAATGTTTCAGGATGAGGTCTGAAATTCCTCGCCCCCGGCATGGCTAGCCGTCCATAAACGGCGTTCTGGGAAGTAGATGCCGCCTGATCAAAAAGGATAATTCTAACCTCCCTATTTGTGTAACGTGGAGCTTGAACGACCGTAAACAAAAGAATAATGGCGCGTATTATTCGCATGAACAAACTGGCCTGCGAAACCCGACCTTGCCCAAACACCAGGCCCGCGGATACTGGCGCGCGCTGAAACCCCTATGAACAATGGCTTCTAGCGCGTTTTTGCTTTTTAGCTACTTGCCTCCGGAGCAAAAGGCCGTAAGTTCGAATCTTACCCGGCGCACCAGAATTTCCTGACCCAAAAGAAGTCAATTCAGTTCAGTTTCCCTAGTTTCGCCATCATTGCGCGCTCCTGGCTGGGCAGCGCGGCGGGTGCTTCTGCATATCGCGCGCGCCCATCTTCTGGCCGCAGGCTGAGCACTTGCGCATCTTCTTCGAGCGGCCGCCGGCGCGGGTTTGGCGGAGCGCGCTCAGTGCGCGCCCGATTTCGCTTCTCTGTTCTTCCGTCAGCATCCTACCGTTCCTCCAGATGCTTCAGGCGCGCGTCGATGACTCCCGCGACGCGAAGCAGGCCTTGCTGAGCGGCTTCGAACTTGGCATCGACAACGTCAAAGCGAGACATCATTATCTGTTCAAGCGAACTGATGCGGGCCGTAAATGACTTTTCAAATGCATCGAGCCGGGCGTCAAAGCCATCGAAGCGCGCGGTGCCCGACTTTTCAAAGCCATCGAGCCGGGCCTTGCCGACCGCGTTGTTTACTAAGATGCCGAGCAGTACCGTCAAGATCATGGCGATCGGGCCGGCGGCGATTAGTGCCCACAATGGGAACACCGTCAATGTGGGCGTCATGAGCAGGCCGCTGTGTTGTTTCTGTCCTGGTGGGCCATAGGATAACGCCAGCATACATTCTTCGTTGTTTGTTTAACGATGGTTTGGCTTAAATGATTATAAGTAAAGCTGCAAACATCAAATGTTGGCCCGGCTGAACCCCTATAGCGGCACTCCATTCAGTGCCTCTAATGAGCCGTTGGCTCTCTCGCAATAGAAAACCAGTCAGCATCGGTTGACAGAGAGCCTCCGAATCTTCTAACCTACGTTTTGGAACTCGGATCAAATGAGTCCGATATTCTCTCTTTCCTTTATTTGGCTTTCATGTTGCGCAAGATCGCATTTCAAATTCATCTCTGGTTAGGCCTTTTTGCCGGAGCCATTCTTCTCGTTCTGGGATTATCCGGCAGTCTTTTGGTGTTCCGGCCTGCCATGGAACACGACGCCTACCGGCCGCTGGTGCATCTTCCCTCGTTGCAGTCGCCGGTTGCTGCTCCTCTCGAAGCCGGCAGGCGCGCTGTTGAAAGCGCGAACCCGGAACACCGTATTCGTTTCGTCATGCCCGCCAAAGCCGGTAGCGCAGTCAATCAGTTCCTCTTGCTTCCGCGCAAAGGGTCGGCGCACGACCCGCGGTTGGCTTCCACCGACGCGATGACAGGTGAACTTATATCGACAGACGCCGTCAGGAATGGGTGGGTGTTTTGGATGCACGATCTCCACAGCAACCTGCTCGCCGGGCCGAACGGGCGCACGGTCAACGGCGTTGTGGCCCTCCTGCTGATGAGCATTTGTGTGTCTGGCCTGGTGCTCTGGTTCCCGAAGCAGCATTGGCGCTTGTCCTTCCGGGCGGCGTGGAAGCGGCAGGTCTGGAACCTTCACAATGCCGTCGGAATTTTCGCACTGCTGCTGTTGGCGGCCCAAGGATTCATCGGCGCTTATTTTGCTTTTCCGAACGTCTATCGCGCTGCACTTGGGTTGCCCGCGCGAGCAACCGCGGACGCGGAGGAAGGAAGCAATTCGCCACGAGGAGCGGCGAAGAAACGAGCGCACAAGAAGACGGCACCGGGCGCAGTTGAATCGTCTGAACTTCCTTTGGACATTCTCCTGAAAAAAGCTCATGAGACCTGGCCCGAATACAAGATCGCCACGATTTATCCGCCAGTTCGCCCGCATCAGGCCGTCACTTTTCGTGGAAGAATGCCAGGCGATCCGGCCGGCCGGGAAGACGTGAGCCGCCTCCTGTTCGACCCCGGCTCCGGCAAATTGATCCGATCTCTTCGCGCCGGCAATCTCCCATTCGGCGAAAAAGTAATTTTTCAGATGCAGGCCATTCACTTCGGCCGCTTCAACGATTCCGTTGTCTCGCACGTTGTATGGGTGCTGCTTGGCTTGGCGCCCGGCACCTTGTATATCACCGGCTTGCTTATGTGGCTCAATCGCATGAAGGCAAAATGGCGCGTGCGACGGATCATGAAACAACGTCTTCGTTCAGCGCCAGAACGCGAACTGTCTATGACGTCGGCATCCTGATCCTCGCTGCCCGTTTTCGCGGCGCCTTTCACTGTTCTGTTCCTAAATGCTATGTATCCCTTGTGTACCTTTTTATCCCCGCGTGTTGTTTTGTTCCCGATTGCGCTCTTGTGGCTCCTCGCGTCACAGTGTTTGCTGTCTGGCCAAACAGCAACACCCACGGCCACTCTGCACGGCCATATCAGCGCGGATGAGGATGGCTCTCCTGTCGCCAGCGCGCGCGTCCATCTCTCCGCTCCCAGCGGAACGGATCTGACCGCTAATTGCGATTCCGACGGTAATTTCGCGTTATCGAACATTCAAACCGGGATTGGCTACACGTTGTGGGTTGAGGCGATCGGATTTGAACGGCTTGAGAGGACGGGCATCCTGTTAAAACCTGGCGACAACCAGCTCGATACAGTGATTAAGATCGATCCCCTACAGCAAAGCATCACGGTGTTTGCCGGAACGCCGGAGATCAAGACGAATAGCGAAGTGAGCACGTCCATCGATTCACAAACTCTCGCCGCGCTCCCCTCTAACACCCGCGATCTTCCGCACTTTGCTCTGCTCGATCCACGCGCGCGCAACACCTCAGGCGTTGGGAGCGACGGCCGCCAGGCGACTCGCCTTGCCATTAATAATCAGTCGTTCCGCTTTACCCAATACACGCTGGACGGCAGCACGAATTACGACTTCATCTTTGCCAATGGCCCGCAGCAGAACGTCTCGCTCTCGGCGCTTGGCGAGGTGAAGCTGCTAACAAACAACTACTCGGCCGAATATGGACGCAGTTCCGGCGGTATCCTGGTCGCTTCCACAAGAGGGGGTTCGGACCAGTACCATGGCGAGGCTTTTTTCTTTCTACGGCCCAGCGGCATACAGGCCGCTCCTCCAGTTTCCACTTTTCGGGTGCCGAATGAACGTGAGGACTGGGGCGCCGCCGTGGGGGGACCGATTCTAGAGAACCACACTTACTTCTTTGGTTCCTATGAAGGAGTTCACCAGGAACGCGGTTCTTTTATTCAATCTCCCACGCCTAATTTTTTCACGGGCGATCTGAATTCATGGATGACGCTTGCGCGGATCGACCAACGCTGGAATGACCACGAATTCACGTCGCTGCGCCTGAATTCCGATCACTTAGTAACGAACAACCTGAACGACACGGTGGGCGGATTTGTCCAGCCCAGCGCGGCAGTGAACGATTGGCAGCAAAGCGCCGCCGTCCAACTCACGCAGCGATCGCTCTTCGGAAACTGGCTCAATGATTTCCGCTTAAGCTATACCGACGCCATACCACTCTCCGATTCCGCGATTCAGCCAGGCCCCGTTATCGTTCGTCCGAGTTACTCGACCACGGGAAGCTCGACTTACCAGACTGTCCGCACGGGCACTTACCAGGCAGCCGACACAATCGAAAGAAACTGGAAGAAACATAACTTCCGCTTTGGAGGAGACTACGTCCGGCAAGTGGCAGCCGACCGTACGAACACGCCCTTCGGAACTTACACCTTTGCTCCTGGCCCACCTGTTGTAGGGCAGCAGCCGTTGCAATAT
>DATHIZ010000420.1:0-3654 GCA_035316385.1 Bryobacteraceae bacterium
TGACGGCGGAACTGGGCCGCCAGCCGTGGGTGATCTACGGACTGAAGCGCCATTCATCGTGCGCATCAGTCCGTAGATCACCCACGGCTGGCGGCCCAGTTCCGCCGTCATCCAGCCCGCGGTCGTGGCAATGTAAGGAAAAGGAATGGACAGCATCAAAGCCCATAGCAGAGCCGGCGACGAATAGAGGCGTCCACGCCAAAGAAACAAGGCAGACAGTCCCATGATCGCGACCATGATCGTCCCGAGGCCAACCATGATGTGATATGCGTAGTAGAGCAACGGAATGTTATCCGGCCAAACATTCCGCGGGAAATCCTTGAGGCCCTTGATTTCGGCTTTCCAACGCTTGTAGGTCAGGAAACTCAGGACATCCGGAACCTCAATCGGGTTGTCCAATTGAAGCCGGTCCGTGTTGGGTTGCCCGACCAGTACCATCGGCGCTCCCTTGGCGGTTTCAAACAATCCCTCCATGGCCGCCAGCGTGACCGGCTGGTGTTCAGCCACCATCTTGCCCTGCCCGTCTCCGGTGGGAAAGATCATGAGAAGTGTCGCTGTTATGCCGGCAATAACGCCGGCGCGAGCAAAAATAGCGCCGTATTTACTTTCCTTCTTCGCCAAAAGGTAGAACGCCCCCAAGCCCGCCATGACGAAACTAGCCGTCACCACCGAAGCAATCATGTTGTGCCAGTATTGCCAGAAAATCCACGGATTCAGAAACAGGTCAGTAAAGCTACGGAGCAGAATCTCGCCATTGGACCCGGTTGTATAGCCGACGGGGTGCTGCATCCAGGCATCGGTAGCGATGATAAAGAATCCCGACAACCACGATCCCAAGAAAACGAGAAACGCGGAGGCCAAGTGCAGCTTTGGGCCGAGGCGCTTTTCGCCGTAGAGAAAGAGGCCCAGAAATGACGATTCGAGGAAGAACGAGAATACTCCTTCCATCGCCAGCGTCTGGCCGATCACGCCACCGGCCGTCTTTGAGAATGCCGCCCAGTTTGTACCGAACTGGAATTCCATGGGAATCCCGGTCACCACCCCCATAGCGAAGTTGATTGCAAAGATGCGCGCCCAGAATCGGGCTGCCGTGTTGTACGACTCGTCTCGCTTGAACAGGGCAATCGACTTCAGAATGACGATGAGCAGGGCCAAGCCCATCGTCAGTTGGGGAAAGAGGTAATGAAACGTGATCGTAAACGCAAAGTGAAGCCGATGTACCGCGAGTGCTGAATTCATATCGAAACAGTCCGCGGCAGAAAGAATATGTTCAGAGAGCGGGCTCCTTGAGCGCCATGAACCAGAGTGGCTTCCACGTCCGCGGTCGCGGATGGCCCCATCATGAAGCACCCATAGGCTGTCTCGTTCAGTCGCACGCGATGATAAGCCTCATGCATATCCGGCAGGATCTGTTCTGGGTCCAGCAGAACGATCAGATGCTGGGATAAGAAGGCCAGGCCGTCCACAACAAGGTCTTCTTGTGTGAGCCAAACGGCGCCGCTCTCCGCAACACCGAATTGCGCGCGGACGACGCCCACGTCGACATCCGCGAGCTCGTGCGGATCGTGAACCGTCTCCACTCGGCGCGTGCCGGCGATTTCCGGAACAGCCGAGCAGATCACCTTTGCCCCGGGATGCAGTGCCATCAATTTAGCGTCGGCCTCCCGCGCGCTTTCAAGATCGTGAGCTGCACCTCCGGCTTGTTGGAGATGTTGTTCAAACGCGGATTTGAGGGGACCACCTAGCCATTGGAAACTCGGGATGCCTGGGTGTTCCACCCTCTGCTGTGGGAGATTGTCGCGGATCGCGTTCAGGATTGTTTCACGACTATTTCTGACTATCTGCATGTTTGCTCCGATTCGCTAAATACCAATCGCGAAAGTTCTGCTTCGCAAGTTGCGGCATTTCCCGATCACGTCCCCATGGATTGAGGGACTTGTTGTAGAGGAGGAAGTGAGGTGCGACATCTACCGCAGGCTCGGCAACCGTAGTTACGGCATGGTATTCCTCGGGATGACCGAAGACATGCCCGGCAACGGCGAAGGACAGACGCTTTGCTAACGGCAGGTATCCCTTTTTCGCCATCACTCTGCGCCACTTGAATATCTGATCGCTGATATCGATTTTCACGGGGCAAACGTCCGAGCACGATCCGCATAAGGTCGAGTGGAACGGGAGTTCGCTGTACTTGAATTCGTCGAAGGTGGGGTCGAGGATGACGCCGATGGGACCCGAATAAGTTGCGCCGTAAGCCAACCCGCCGCTACGGCGATAGACCGGGCAGGTATTCATGCAAGCGCCGCAGCGGATGCACTTGAGTGAATGCCAGAAGTCTGGCATGCCAAGCCGGCGGCTTCTCCCGTTATCGACCAGTACGATGTGCAGCTCCCCGCCTTTTCTTGGTCCGCTGAAATGGGAAGAATATTGAGTGAGCGGAGCCCCTTCCGCACCTCGAGCCAGCAGACGCAAAAACACGCCCATGTCTTCTACTCGCGGAATCAGCTTCTCAATACCGATGCTCGCAATATGGAGCGGGGGCACGGCAGCCCCAATGTCGGCATTGCCTTCATTGGTACAAACCATGAAGGTTCCGGTTTCGGCGATCGCAAAGTTACCACCGGTCATGCCCGCTCCCGCCGACAGAAATCTGGGACGAGCGTTGTTTCGCATGGCTTCAGTCAGAAAGTGCGGATCGTCATTGCCAGGATCGGTGCCTATGGTGCGAGCGAATAGCTGCGCCACGTCTTGGCGCGTTTTGTGGATGGCGGGGAACACAATATGGCTGGGCGGTTGGCCATCGAGCTGTTGGATTCGTTCACCCAAATCCGATTCGATGACCTTGATTCCGCGCTTCTCGAGGAAGGGCATCATGGCGCACTCTTCCTGGAGCATGGATTTGCTCTTGATCAGTTCCTGCACGCCGTGGTCGTGGAGGATGGAGTACACGATGTTGTTGTGCTCGGCGGCATCGAGCGCCCAGTGCACGTGTGCGCCACGCTTTGTGGCATTACGTTCAAACTCTTCCAGGTAATGATCGAGGTGAGTGAGCGTATGCTCTTTGATCTTTGAGGCAATCTCGCGTAGCTCCTCCCATTCCGGGATGGCCGCCGCCTCTCCATCACGCCGCATCATCGTCGCCCATAAGAAGCGATCGTGCATCGGCTCGTGGACTTGATCTTGAATAATGAATAGTGCGGCTTCCGCCGCGGGATCAACGTGCGTCGTATTGCTCATAGCATGAACTCTTCTCAACTAAAATGGCCCGCCATTCAGGACCTGCGCGACATGTACGTATTTAAGAGCGAGCCCCGCACGCCGCGCCACGCCTTGTTGGTGCATGAGGCAGGACATGTCGGGGGATACCACGTATTCAGCTCCATGGCGAAGATGGTCATGGATTTTCTCGAGTCCCATCCGGGCAGAGACGGCCTCGTCGGTCACGCAGAAGGTACCGCCAAATCCGCAGCAGTCATCTGGCCTATCTACCGGCACGAGCACCAAGCGCTTCACCTTTGAGAGCAGGGCCTCAGTTTTATTGAAGGAAGCACCCATAATCTCGGATGGCTTGGCGATTCCTAGCCCCCGGATTGAACTGCAGCTGTTGTGGATCGCGACGGAGTGCGGGAACTCTGCCCAGGGAAAGGAGTCGACTTT
>DATHIZ010000421.1:0-2259 GCA_035316385.1 Bryobacteraceae bacterium
AGACCGCTGCGGAGAAAGTGGATCGGCTGCCGGCTCCGGAGCCGGGCGCGCGCCTGGAGAGTGTCTCCTATCCGCGGGTATTTGCCGGACGGCAGCTGGCCATGCTCGCCTTTCCGTTAGGGGGTGTCGGCGCGGGCAGCATTAGTCTCGGCGGGCGCGGAAATCTTCGCGACTGGGAGATCTTCAATAAGCCAGACAAGGGGAACAGTCCCACCTATGCGCTGCCTTCCATTTGGGTTCGTGCGGACAACGACCAACCCGTTGCGCGAGTTCTAGAGGCGCGATATCAGCCGCCATTTGAAGGACAAGACGGTCTCGGCTCGCAAAACGCTCCGGGGTTGTCCAGGCTCGAAGGCGCCCGATTTACCGGTGAGTATCCTCTCGCTCGCATCGATTTCGAAGATCGCTCGCTGCCGGTGGAAGATTCGCTGGAGGCCTTTAGTCCTTTTATCCCTCATGAACCCGATGCTTCGGGTCTGCCTGTCGCCGTACTGCGTTACACCGTCAAGAACACGAGTTCGCGAAAGGCCCAAGTATCCATTGCATGGTCTATCGACAACCCGCTCCGGTCACACCGGGCATCGCCCGCGGCTGCCGCCGGACAGGAAAAGCTGACGAACGAGATGCGGACGGGCGCTTCGTTGTCTGGTCTTCTCATGACCAATCCCTCATTTTCGGAAACAGATCCCCTTCACGGCAGTTTTGCATTGGCGGTGAGAAATCAAGGCGACGGCGCGCTGACACACCTGAAAGGTTGGCCGGGTGGCCGGTGGTGGAATTCGGCGCTGCTTTTCTGGGACGATTTTTCGAGCGACGGCCAGCTCGGTCCGGAAGAAGCGAATGCAAGTTCCGTGGGCGCGCTTTGCCTGTCTAGAGAAATTCCGGCGGGCGCGAGCGGCGTATTTGAATTTCTTCTCGCCTGGCACTTTCCGAATCGCACCCCCGCACGCTGTGGATGGACCGCCCCGAAGGGTGAAGGCGATACGGTGATCGGCAATTGGTATTGCACGCGGTTTTCCGACGCCTGGAAAGCTGCCGAATATGCATCGGATCATCTGCCGGAGTTAGAAAAGAAGACTCGCCTCTTCGCTGCGGCGTTGCGTGAAAGTACTTTGCCCGCGCCGGTGCTGGAAGCGGCATCGGCTAATCTGTCCACCCTGGCGACTACGACCTGTTTCCGGACGGCCGATGGAGAGTTCCACGGTTTTGAGGGCGTGCATGACAAGCTCGGCTGTTGTTTTGGGAACTGCACGCACGTTTGGAACTACGAGACAGCAACCGCGCATTTGTTCCCAAGTCTTGCGCGTTCGTTGCGAAAGTCGGCGTTTGGTTTTTCGATGGATGATGCGGGCGCCATGCATTTTCGCCAGGTGTTGCCCGATGGCAAAGAACGCAGCGGATTTGCGGCGGCGGATGGACAGATGGGACAGATCGTCCATGCTTATCTGGATTGGATGTTGTCGGGAGACCGCGAATGGTTGGCTAACTTATGGCCGCGTATCCGCAAGGCGATCGAGTTCGCCTGGGTTCCCGGAGGTTGGGACGCCAATCGGGACGGTGTGATGGAGGGCGTTCAGCACAACACCTACGACGTTGAATTTTACGGTCCAAACCCGCAGTGCGGGATCTATTATCTGGCGGCTTTGCGAGCTTGCGAGGAGATGGCTGCCACTCTCGGCGAGACCGATTTTGCAAAAGAGTGCCATCGGCTGTTTCAGAACGGCAGCCAGTGGATCGACGCGCATTTATTCAACGGGGAATTTTATGTGCAGGATGTGCGGAGCTATCGCAACGATCAGATTGCTCCTTCCCTGCGCAGCGACATGGGGGCAGCTGACCCGGAACACCCGGAGTTTCAGTTGGGCAAAGGGTGCCTGGTGGACCAACTGGTGGGGCAGTACCTGGCTGAGATCTGCGGCCTCGGACCGTTGCTGAATCCTACAAATATCCGCAAAACGCTGGACTCGATTCATAAATACAATTACAAACGCACCCTTTACGCTCACGACAGCGTGCAGCGAACCTTCGCGCTAAACGACGAGGCCGCGCTCGTAATCTGTGATTATGCGACGGCTCCCCGGCCGCGCATCCCATTTCCTTATTTCGCCGAAGTAATGACTGGATTCGAATATACCGCCGCCACACATATGTTGTTTGAAGGCATGCTGAGCGAAGGTACGGAATGTGTCGCCAGCATAAGGGAACGCTATGACGGAGAGCGCCGGAATCCGTGGGATGAAGCGGAGTGCGGTCATCACT
>DATHIZ010000422.1:0-20944 GCA_035316385.1 Bryobacteraceae bacterium
TTGTTTAACGCTTCGAAGGTTGCCAGCAGTGCCTTGGCCTTAAGCAGTGTTTCCATCCACTCGTCGTGCGGGTCCGACAGCGCTATGACGGCGCTTCCCACGCCGATGCTCACGGTATTTCTTGAGAAAACTGCGGTCCGAATCACGATGTTCAGGTCGGCGCACCCGTTGAAAGAGAGAAATCCGATAGATCCCGAATAGATGCCGCGGGCGTGGCCCTCCAGTTTATCGATGATCTCCATCGTCCGGATCTTGGGCGCACCCGTCATGGAGCCACCCGGAAAGGCAGACTGGAGGCAATCCACAGAACTAAATTGTTCAGCCAGCTTTCCACGCACGGTCGTTACCAACTGGTGAACAGTCGCGTAGGTTTCAACGTGCATGAGCTTGGGGACGTGTATAGAGCCCACCGAGCAGACCCGCCCAAGGTCATTTCGCAGCAGGTCCACAATCATCAAATTCTCAGAGCGGCTTTTCTCATCTTCGGCTAAGGAACGCCGCAAGAATTCGTCTTCCTCGTGACACAGGCCCCGGCGGTTCGTGCCTTTGATAGGCTTTGTTTCGACGCCTGAGTCACGGTCGATTTTGAGGAATCGTTCCGGTGAGGAGCAAGCGATGGACAATTCAGGGAATTTCAGGAACGAGGCGTAAGGCGCTGGATTCTGCTGGCGCAATTTCTTGTAGTACTCAAAGGGGTCAACGGACGCGTTGGCCGTAATCTGATTGGTGAGGCAAACTTCATACGTCTCGCCATCTCCGATCGCATGCAGGACGTGGTTGATGTGGGCGAGATACTGACTTTCGGAGTGAACAGGTGCGAATTGAATGATCTCGGGCTCATCATGGCTTGCCGAAGCCGCCGATAGGGCCGGAGCGGCGCCAATGGTGGTCTCAATCTGGTCAAACCAGGCAAGGGCCTCGGCTTCAGCCCCGGGCTCGCCAATGAAGACAAGGTACATCTCACTAGAGAAGTGATCAATGGCGACAAACTGCGTGGCTAACAGCGCCAGGCAGTCCGGGTGCTGCGGCCGATGAGCGGTTTGGGCGCCGCATACCGCCTTCAATTCGTATCCGAAGTAGCCGACAAAGCCGCCGTCGAAATCGAATGGCACATCGGATCCTATGACGCGCATGGAAGCGAGGCGTTTATTGAGATACGGGAACAGGTCTTCGTTTGCCAGTTCCTCGACGTCACCGCGCCGGATGGTGAGCCGCCGATTATGAGCGTAATAGCGGATGCACTCTGCCTGGCCGGCGCTATAGCCGCCAAGAAACGAAAAGCGGGCATCGGGTTCGCGCGTAAGGCTGCTGTCCAGCCAAAATGCGTACGGCTTCATGCTGAACGCTCTTTCGAAAATCTGTTCAGCGGTTTGCCGGGCCGGCACGCGACGGACAAACATGTGCCGCGCCGCCGTGGGGGCTGAAGAGGAGGTGGAGACGGGCATTTTCGATGACGGACTGTTTGCAGCCGGGGCCGGGAGATGCCCGAGCGACGTTGAATGAAACGCTTCTGCGAGACGGCGAAAATTTCCCATGATCTCCCGGCCGAAGGTTGAACAAATGGACTCGGGATGGAACTGGACACCCCAGATGGGGCGCGATTTGTGGGCGACGCCCATGAGCAGCCCGTCCGCAGTCCAGGCGGTCTTATTCAGACAATCGGGCAAAGGCTCCGGAACGACAAGGGAGTGATAGCGGACGGCGATGAATGGACTGGGAATGTTCTCAAACAGCCCTGTGCCTGCATGGTAGATGTGATCCTCACGTCCATGCTTGGGAATAGGTGCGTGCATTACGGAGCCACCCATTAGATGACAAATACCCTGATGGCCGAGACAAACGCCTAGAATTGGAACGTTCATTTCACAAATCACGTTTTTTGAAATTCCAAAATCGGCATCTTTTACCGGTGAACCGGGGCCGGGAGAGATGATGACCGCGTCGAAACGTTGCGTTGTGATGTCACTGAAATCATGGTCATTCCGCACCACAACGGGCGCGGTACCAAAGGTCTCCGCCGCAAGCTGATACAGATTAAACGTGAATGAGTCGTAATTATCCACGATCAGGAGTTTCATTTTAGACCTCGTTGCCGTCGGCCAATCCAGCCACTCCACAATCCCGCTAGCCGGCGATTTATGAAACGTGTTGCTGATTCGTTTCGACGCGAAAGCGGGTTCCGGCTATCATGCTGCGATGCGGCGTACATACGATTGACCGAAGAATCAAGAATTCTCTTTGCAATTTCATCATCGAGCGAACAGTGGATATCGTCTATTGGCCGACTCTGTTCCGCGGAAATATGTGGTTTTTTGTTCAACAAACGGAATAAGGTCTTTAGGGAAGCGTGCTCTTGCGGACGGTAACAATACATCACGACGAACAATCGTACGAAAGTCAGTCAGAACAGACGGGCGGGCCTAAGGGGTGACCGCGGGGCCTCAGCCGCGTCCATGTCGGTGTATGTTGATAACACTCTGGTTCTTCAGAACCATGCTACATCCTCCATCGCTGCCGCCTTGAAGCTTAATAGTCTTGCGGCGACTACGATTCGGCGCTGAAAAGATGTCCTAAACGACAAAAACGGCGCCGAGCCCTAAGGCTAAGCACCGTTTTCGCGCGTTTGTGGATACACTCACCCACCGTTCTGAAAAGGCCAGTTCGCCATTTTGGCGAGCTGGCCCATGAAGCCAAGGCTACGTGGTTAGGGAGTGACCGTTAGGCTGGCCGTCTTGTTGGTGGCGCCTTGAGTGGCCGTGAGGGTCACTTGCCACGTAATGAGAAACGACCGGGTTGTGACCGCAAAGGTTGCGGTCGTGCTGCCGGCAGGTATGGTGATGCTGGCCGGGACGCCTGTTACGACAGTATTAATTGTCTTTAGCGAGATTGAAACTCCACCCACCGGCGCTGGGGTGCTTAGGGTAATGGTTCCAGTTGCTGCTGTCCCGCCCGCTACTCTGGTCGGAGCGACGGATAAGGACGAAAGCAATGTGGGCCCAGTCATGGCGAGAGTCGAGGTTTTGCTGACGCCGTTATAGGTAGCGGTAATCGTGGCCGTGGCAGCGGTAGTACCCGCTGTGGTGGTCACAGTAAAGGTTGCGGTAGTGCTGCCGGCGGCTACGGTGACTGTAGCGGGAACCATCGCGGCGGCATTGTTGCTGGAGAGGGCAACAGAGATGCCGCTCGTTGGAGCCGCCTTGCTCAAAGTAACCGTCCCCGTGGATGCAGATCCTCGGGTCACGCTTGCTGGGCTGAGGGCAACTGACGAAAGCGCGGCAGACGCAGTCATGGTGAGAGCCGCGGTCTTGCTGACGCCTGTATAGGTTGCGATGATCGTGGCCGTTGCGGCGGCAGTGCCTAGGGTTGTCGTCACAGTAAAGGTTGCCGTGATGCCGCCGGCGGCGATGGTAACTGTAGCGGGGACTATCGCGGCGGCGTTGTTGCTGGACAGGGCAACAGAAATGCCGCCGCTGGGAGCCGCGCTGCTTAAGGTGACCGTTCCGGTGGAGGTGGCTCCCCGGGTCACGCTTGCGGGATTGAGCGACACGGTAGAAAGTGCCGTTGCGACCGTTATCGTGAGAGCCGCGGTCTTGCTCACGCCGCTATAGGTTGCAGTGATGGTGGCCGTAGCGGCGGTCGTGCCCGCCGTCGTGGTTACAGTGAAATTGGCGGTAGTGCTGCCGGCGGCTACAGTCACTGAGGCGGGAACCGTCGCGGCAGCGTTGTTACTGGACAGAGCAACAGCGGTGCCGCCGGTGGGAGCCGCACTGCTTAACGTCACAGTTCCGGTGGACGAGGTGCCTCGCACCACGCTTGTAGGATTGAGCGACACGGTAGAAAGTGCCGTTGCGATCGTCATGGTGAGAGCCGCGGGCTTGCTGACGCCGCTGTAGGTTGCGGTGATCGTGGCCGTAGCGGCGGTCGTGCCCGCCGTCGTCGTTACAGTGAAACTGGCCGTAGTGCTGCCGGCGGCTACAATCACTGAGGCGGGAACCGTCGCAGCAGTGTTGTTACTGGAGAGAGCAACAGCGATGCCGCCGGTGGGAGCCGCACTGCTTAACGTGACTGTTCCGGTGGACGAAGTGCCTCGCACCACGCTTGCGGGATTGAGCGACACGGTCGAAAGTGCCGTGGCGACCGTCATGGTGAGAGCCGCGGTCTTGCTGACGCCGCTGTAGGTTGCGGTGATCGTAGCCGTAGCGGCGGTGGCGCCCGCCGTCGTGGTTACAGTGAAATTGGCGGTAGTGCTGCCGGCGGCTACAGTCACTGAGGCGGGAACCGTCGCCGCAGCGTTGTTGCTGGACAGAGCAACAGAGATGCCGCCGGTGGGAGCCGCACTGCCTAAGGTGACCGTTCCTGTGGACGAAGTGCCTCGCACCACGCTTGTAGGATTGAGCGACACGGTGGAAAGTGCCGTTGGAGCTGTGATGGTCAGAGCCGCGGTTCTGTCGGCGCTGTTGTAGCTGGCAATAATTGTGGCAGTGGCGGGTGCGCCAACGGCCGTCGTCGCGACCGTAAAGGTAGCGCTAGTGCCGCCGGCTGGCACAGTCACCGAACTAGGAACAGTCGCTGCCGAATTGTCGCTCGACAGTGAAATTGAAGCACCGCCGGCCGGAGCAGCGCCTGTCAACGTTACAGTTCCCGTCGACGAACTGCCTCCCGCCACGCTGGCAGGATTGAGTGACACGGAAGCGGGCGCAATCCCATCCAGCGCGCTAAGCGACAAGGTGACGGTCGAATGTGCCGCCATCGAAACGTTATCCTGAATCTGCCCCGCGTAGCTAGAGCACGCGGCCTGTGAGCAGGCCCCTGTTATTGGAATGGTGGCTACATTGTTAGTAGTAAGCACCACGCTTACGCCCGGCGTATATACGCCCACCACGCCCGAGTTATTGAAGCTGGCACGCGTTTTTAGTACCGGCGCAACATCTTTCATGTCCAAGGTCAAGACTGGCAACGAAAACAGCCTGGTGTATTTGACGATCGTCGCATCCATAAGATCCGTGTACATCGAGTGCGTGTCATCATACAGATGGCTATTGCCGATGTGAAAGGCAAGTGAATACGGCTCATACATAAGCATGCTCTTATTCAGTATCTTGTCGCTTTCGATATCGATTATCTGGCTGTAGGTTTGGTCCTGACTGTAAGTCGGATTTGTGCCGCTCGGTCCGTACACGGAGTTGTATTCGTCCGGCCATGAGCCATACGCACCAACCAACGGACTGGAAACATCCACGTACATGCCGGCATCGCGGCGCGTAATCTGGAAGATGGATGGATTCAACGGATTCACGACTCCTATTTGGGGAGTCGGCGGCTCGTCGACAGTAACGATGTTTTGAATTCCTGCCTGCACCGCTGCTTGCAAAAAGTCGGGATTAGTCAGGCCGCCATTAAAGGGAGTGACCATATCGGTTCTATTCAGTGTCATGCCAAGCGCCGGCGCCAGAGTAATGATTTGATTCAGTTCGGCTTGCGATTGGGCAAGCGTAGCGGGAACGCAGACTCCCTGACTATTTTTCGCATAACAATCCAGATTGGCGTGGTCATAGGTATGAGTAATCCAAGTGAATTGCGAGTCCAATGCAGCGATCTGTGTAAAAACCGGATCGGTGGGAGGGAACCATTCGGTTCCAACGCCGTTAACGGCAAATGTTGAATGAAAAGTTGAAAATTGTGGCTTCGATGACCGCAGGTTCGTTTGCCAGTTTGCCAGCGCTATCAGGTCATCTCCCGTGGTGAAAACCCGGGGACAAGACGGATCGGCTCCGTTCGGACATTGCGAGAGCGTTGGCGCATACAATAGATTGCCGTTTAGAAGGTCATCAATCTGAGGGTTTAGGTAGACTCGGCGATAGCCCAGAAAAACTCCCTTGGTTACCCAGTTAAGTACTCCGTAACCAAACGCGGTGGAGTGAATATAACCAGGATAGTTATCCATGGCGAGCGCCATGGTCTCCCGTCCATCCGCCGTTTTATGAGTTACGCCGACCGTATAGGATCCCGCCGCCAGAAGAGGCGTGGTGGTTTCGTTTGCGGAGGCTGTGGGCAGTGCTTTGTAGGCCCAGATTCCGCCGCCCTGACCGAAAACTGGAATTGTAGCGGTAGGCGCCAGGTAGGAAAAAACGGCCGCGCCCGCCGCTGTCAGCGTCACGTTTAAAGGATTGGCTGCTGTGTAGCTTGCGCCGGAATCGCCCGGTTGAAGGCCCCAGGCCGCGTCCGGCCAACCGTAATAGCACACCATCCGCACGCTGTATTGCGTAGCGTAATTATTGAGCTTTGCAACGTCCGCAAGCGAGAGCAACCTCGTGCAGGTATCCGTGCAGACGTCGAAGCTGCTGTCCGTCTGTATGATTCCCTGATAAAGTCCGCGGCCGGTAGCGGAATCAACTAAAGTTACTCCGGACAACCGGTTTCCGGACCCATCTGGCGTCAGGTTATTAACGAAGATGGCTTGATACGGTAAGCCGATTTGGCCCAGGTCCCGTGTCAGAGCCTGATAGCTGATGTCATTGGCGTCCCAGGCGACGATGAGTAGCTTCATCACTACCGGCGGTGATGCCGCCATAGATCCGGCGTTAAGTAATAATGCAGAGACAAGCAGGCCGATTCTGCAAAGAAGTGTTGTTTTGGCGCTCATGATTTCCCCCTTAATGGAATCTGTTTAGCCGTGCGCTTTTCGTTCCGCGGTACGATGCTGCGTAAGTGTGCCAAGCGCGAGATGTTGAGATGTTGAAAAGGATCCCTGCCAGAGGGACCGGGATGGCGTGCGATGGCCTGCCGGAGAAATGGAAAATGATAAGATCCGCGGGTACGCCGGGCGGCGGGCCGGTGTATCCGGACGTGGTGCTTCCTAGCCGGTAGGTGAGCTAAACCGCTGCGAGAGTTGGCCTAGACGGTTTGTCTTGCATTCCCGGACATTCATGCCGTTTGCCCGCGGATTATGAGGAGTTGGCCCCTTTTGAGCGTTGCCGAAAGAGGAACCGGCGGCTTCGCTTGCCCGGTCGAGACAGCTCTGCAGTTCTTGAGCCAGCACCTGAACCTGGGGCTCTTCCACCATTGTGAAATGGTTGCCGGGTACGATTCGAATCTCGAAACCTCCTGGCGCCAGCGAACTCCACGCCAAGCGGCGATCTTCGTACGCGCGGTGCGGCGCGTCACTGCACATCACCTGCACAATGTTTCCCGGGTAAGGCTTAGGTTCATAGGCAAGTACTGCGCGCCGGTGTGCTTCCGCCACCTTCTCGGTAGCTCGCCAGAGACCGCTGCGTTCGTGCCAACCCAGTGCGTTTCCGAGGCGAACGAAGCCGTTGGCGAGCCACTTAGCGAAATATTTCAGGCGGTCGATGCCGGGCAGCATCAGCTCGCCTAAATGCCAATCCAGATACCTAGTTAGACTAGGCAAGGAATGGAGGTATTGCAATTTACCGGGCAAAAACGAATCAATTAATGCAACTAACGCGACTTCCTCTCCAGCCGCGCGCAACTGCTGCGCAATCTCGTAGGCAAGCACACCGCCAATGCAGACGCCGGCCACGTAGTAAGGGCCATGCGGTTGCTTCTTGCGGATTTCTTCGATGTAGGATGATGCCATGGCGTCTATGCTTTCGAGCGGCTCTTGCCGGCCATCTAATCCATGGGGCTGCAGACCATAAATCGGCCGGTCGCGTCTCATGAATGATGCGATTTTGTGAAAGCTGACAAGATTGGCGCCAAGCGAATGCACCCAAAAGATAGGCTCAGCCGTGGTGTTGGCTTCCCGGGCGTATAGTTCCACGAGCGGAGACCAGGCGCTTGCACACGTGCCCTGGCTCAAGCGCCTGCCGAGTTGCGCGATGGTCGGGGCCTCGAACAGTGTGGCGACCGGTATGTTATTTCCGGTTTCCTTTTCGATCCGTGCGATCAGCCGGGCTGCCAGTAAGGAATGCCCGCCCAAATCAAAAAAGTTGTCGTTCACTCCAATCTGATCCACTCTAAGAAGTTCCTGCCACGCTCGTGTAAGTTTGCGTTCGAGCTCGTTTTCAGGTGACTGATAGCCACCGGAAAGATCGGGCCGGTCATTCGCCGCCAGCAACGCCTTTCGGTCGACTTTTCCGTTGGTGTTCAGTGGAATCGAATCCATGACGACATACGCCGCGGGCAGCATGTGGGCCGGCAGCTTGTCCTTTGCGTGCTGCCGGAGCGAATCTTGGGCCGCTGACAGCGGGCGTCGCAAAGTGATATATGCGGTTAATCGCTTATCTCCTGGCTGGTCCTCGCGAACGAGCAAGAAAACCTGCTTCACGTCCGGGTGGCCGGCGAGCGCCTGTCGAACTTCTGCCAGTTCGATCCTGTGGCCGCGTATTTTGACCTGCTCGTCTGTACGTCCCTTAAACTCGAATTCTCCGTTGCCGCGCATCCGCGCAAGATCACCGGTACGATAGAGCAACCTGCCTGGTTTTTCGCCGAAGGTATCCGGGACGAAGCGTTGTGCGGTCAGCTCAGGCCGTTTCAAATAGCCGCGTGCGACTCCTTCGCCGCCGATGTAAATCTCTCCCTGTACCCCAATGGGTACCAGGCGCTGTTGAGGATCGAGCAGATACACCTGCGCGTTGCTGACCGGGCGGCCAATCGGCACGGTAATCGCGTCTTCCGGAATCTCTGTGATCTCGTGGTAGGTGGTAATCACGCACCCTTCCGCTGGTCCGTAGCCATTGACCAGGACACCAGGTCCTACGTACTTCAAAAGCTCTCTCAGGGGTCCGGGCTCGGCAGCTTCGCCACCAAAAAGAACCTTTCTGACGCCCTTCAGAACTTCCGGCGTGTTGCGGGCAATCTCATGTACATACGACGTATTAAGAACGAGAACGCTAATTCGTTCGGCCCGCAGGAGGCGCGTCAGTTCCGCCGGTCCGAGCAGAGTATCACGGGGTACGCCAACAAGTGTTGCGCCATTTACGAGCGCCAGCCATATCTCTGTAATCGCCGCGTCAAAAGAAGGACTTCCGGCCTGCCCAACACGGTCCTCTGGCGTAACTTGAACATAATTTGTGTTCCGGACTGTGCGGACGGCCGCGCGGTGGGGAATACACGCCGCTTTGGGTTCGCCCGTGGATCCGGATGTGTAGATTACGACAGCGATTGATTCGGGAGTGGACCGGTTCATCACCGCCTCATCGCTGCATTTGCGTATGGGCGAGTCCGCGGCGTCCACCCAGATGGAAGGCGCGGCGGCAGGAAGGACCGCGTGCACGCAGCGCTGAGTCAGAACCCAGCGCACGGCCGTGTCTTCGGCAATAAATTTCAGCCGCTCCGCCGGGTAGTCTGGATCGATGGGCACATACGCGCCCCCGGCCTTCAGAATTCCCAGCATCGACACGATCATGTCCGCCGAGCGATCCATAAAGATCCCGACTCGGTCCCCAGGGCAGATTCCCTCACCCACAAGAAACTGCGCAATTTGGTTCGACCGCTGATCCAACTGTCGATACGTCAGGCGCTCGCTCCCGAACACCACTGCCTCGGCCTCGGGACGCAACGCTACCTGTTCGGCGAACAGTTGATGCAAGCACGCTTGTGGAAAGTCGGCGCTGCTCCCTGCATAAAAACCTAAGATGAGCGCGCGTTCATCCGCGGGTATCATGTCGAGTTCGCCAAGTGAGACGGTTGGTCTGTTTACAATCTCCGCGAACAAACGCGTCAGATGACGCGACATACGCTCGACCGTATCCTGTTCGAAGAGGTCCGAACGGTAAAGCAGCGCCGGCTCGATTACGTCTCTGCAGGACCGCACCGTGAGCGAGAGATCGAATCTTTCGTCCATTGAGGGCGCGGTTATCAGCCGCGATAGGCGATCGATACCTTGGCTATTCTCCCAGATGAAACCGGCGTGACATAACTCCGTGTCCGCAGGTGCTCCGTTGCGGGAATGCTGCTCGCCGGCGCTCGCCGCGACTGTATGCAGAAACTCTCGAAAGCCCAGGTCCGGCGAGCAGTTGGTCCGGACCATGGCTACACTCCCGCGGTCGCTTGACATACCGACCAAGCCCGGGCTCCGCTGGGTGATTGTCCATGAGCCGATGTTCACCTCCGGCGTGTTGCCGTGCCGGCTCAGCAGGATGGCGTAGCTAGCCAAGTACACCGATGAGAGCGAGACGCCTTCCCTTTCGGCCAGCGACAGAAGCTGCCGGGTCAAATCCGGAGCTATCGAAAACGGCAATGCGCCGGAATGGTTCGCTAGCTGCCCGGCGACGCGGCGGTGATCGAATGGCAGGTCGAGCAGCGGGTGATCTCCGGAAAGCGCTGCTTCGGATGGGTCGATATGAGTGGTCATTACGCTTCCAATTTGGTATTTCAGTTCGCGGTTGAAGCGGCTGCCTTAAACAGAGCAGCGGAAAAGACGGCGCTTTGCTTCTCGATGTCGGCCGCGTGGATACTCTTATCGGCCAATACTCGCCGCATGGCGTTTGCCAACGGTACTACCGCGGCCGGGTAACCTACCGGCCCTGAAGTGTGGGATAGTTCGATCCAGTCATTTTCCGAGATCGGTATGCGCATCGCCCGGGCGGTGCTACTACCGTGGCCAGCGAAGATATGCCCGGCAAGTTGCATCCGGATTGCATGCAGGCCGAATTCCTTGCAACCATCTTGAATTACCGCCCAGCAATCGTCTGCCGACTCCGCCGCCTTCAACCCTTCTTCGAAAGTTTGCACAGTCAGGTGCGCGGTGATCTCACGCCGTAGGTCCCCACGAAAGATAACGCACCGGAGCGCATCGAATTCGGCATAACCCAACTTCCAAATGCCAGCCGCCACTGCGCAGGCGAAGGTGGCAAGCACCACACTCTGCCAGGGATCACGCGCCGAGACGAGGCACAGCGAGAGCGTGCCCGCAATTCCCGCCGCAACATATAGAAGGAGAACTGTTCCCCGGTGGCTTAGGCCGCGGGCAAGAAGCCGGTGATGGACATGGGAGCGGTCCGCTTTGAAGATCGGTTGCCGGCGCAGAAAACGGCGCGCTATCGCCAGAGTTGTATCAATCAGCGGTACAGCAAGAACCATGAATGGCGCAGTCATATCCAAGACGGTTAGGGATGATCCGCTCCACAAAATGCTGTAGCAGCCGAGCAGAAATCCCAAAAAAAGGCTTCCGCTGTCGCCCAGAAAGATGGACGCTGGGTTGAAGTTGAATACAAGGAATCCGAGCAAGGCGCCCGCCAGAGGTGCAGTTGCTATCGCCAGCCCGGTGTTCCCGCTGATCAGTGACGCAATGAAGACCGTCAGCGTGGCTAGTAACGATATGCCGGCGGCCAGACCGTCCAACCCGTCAATGAGGTTGACCGCATTCGTACAGGCAACCAGCCAGACGATTGTGCCCGCCGTTAACAGAATCGGGTGCACGTGAAAGCCCGCAACGCCGTGAATCTGAACTCCGGCCGATACAACCATCCCGGCGGCCGCAATCTGGGCCGCAAATTTATGCCACGGTTTTAAATTAAAGATGTCGTCTGCCAGGCCGATAAAGAAAATAACGAGGGCTGCTGGAGCAATCGACCTGACCGCGGCGAATCCGGCACTAAGCTCCGCCTGTTGATATGCGAAGAATGCTGCAACCGCAACAAGAGATCCAAAGTAGGCGGCGGCGAGCGCCACACCGCCGACACGTGGGATGGGAAGTTTGTGAACCTTGCGTTTATTGTCCGGAAGATCGACTAAATTGCAGCGTAGAGCCAAGATCCGAACCGCCGGAGTAAATAATAACGAAAGAATAAGAGAAAGTGCAGTCAGTAGAAGTAAAGTCAGCAGCATAACTAGTCGCCTCGCAAGATGGAATGTTAACTAATAAGGAATTTGCCCTTTGGGCCGGACACGGTCTCAAGAACCGGGTGTCTTTGTGCGTCGTAGACTCGCGCGTACAGCGCTTCTAACTGGTCCACCACACGCTCCCAGGTAAACAACTCTTGGACTCGTTGGCGGCCTCGCGCTGCAAGCTCCGCGGTCGCGCCGATATTCGAAAGAACCCAATCTAATCGCCGTTCGAGATCGTCAACGTCCTTATTCCGGAACAGCAACCCTGCGTCCCCGACAACCTCACGGTTCTCCGGGATATCGCTGGCAAGGCACGGAGTCCCATAGCTCATCCCCTCGATCAGGCCGATTGATAAACCCTCAAGTTCTGAAGGCTGCGCAAACAATGCTGCGTTTGAGAACAGTTCTTCGAGCAATCTGCCTTGCACGCGCCCTAAGAACCGGATCCTCTCATCTCCTTTGGCCAGGTCCAGCAACTGTTGCCCATAACCGCCTGAGGCAGGCGCTTCGCCGGCGATAATGAGCGAGTAGTCCGTGGAAAGACGCCGAAACGCCTCGATCAGATAGTGCGCTCCCTTCTCAGGCACCAGGCGCGCGGCAAATAGCACATACTTCCGAGGTTGGATTCCCATCTCGCAAATGAGCTTCGGGCTCGCGAAGTCCTTGATGTCGGCCGCCGTCGAAATGTATTCGCAGTCTAGGTCGTAGTGGCGCTTGAAGTATTCGCACTGCGTCTGGGACACGGCTGTGATCGCGTCCGCCGAACCCAGCGATGTGCGCTCCATGGCCTTCAGCACCGCCTTGGCAGCGCGTCCCCAGCGGTTTCGCAGCCATTCAATGCCGTGCATCTGGACGATGCATGGCGCCCCTTTAAATCGCAGCAGCGGAGACAGTGATCCGGCCACTACGCTATGTAGGTGAAGAATGTCGGGCGATTCTCGAAGAGTCTTGTATGCCGCTACCAACACGCCGACGGTTTTCTCAGCCCAGTGTGGCTTTATGCTCGGCAACCAGATGAAACGCATCCCCTCCCACTCGCCTACACATTTGTCCTTCCCACGAGTGGAGTATACGGTCACTTCGTGGCCGCGCGAGGCGAGCCGGCGGCCGACCTCGCGAGTATAGGTCTCAATCCCGCCACCGCGGAAAAAGTCCTTCGTTATTAGAAAATGAATTTTCATGAGAATGCCTCCTTTGGCACTCATGTCAACCGCTGAATAGTGAGGAAAATGTGGATGAACTAGGCGTGAAAGAGACCAGCCACGCGCCGTGTAACGCGATGCTCAGTTGGTAGTTACGCTAAGTCCCAGAAATTGTACGGAAACCTAAAGAGATGTTCGACGATCAAACTACGTAGGAAGGCCAAAGCATAAGTTCCGCCGTCAAGGCAGGCTTCGCCCATTTTTTTCACATCTGCTTACTACGCTTGCTGCGAGGGAAGCTCGCGGTGGAAACTAACTGAGCATGAACACGAATGAAGCAGCTCTAGAAAGATCCGCGCATTCTAGGTATGTTCAGCTGGTATTCGTTTCGATTTACTGTTGCCCTGAAGCTGACTCTAACAACGCCCGTGTACTGCGTCAACAAAGCTAGAACCGCGCACGTACTCTAACCGGACTACCCTAGTTACAACTAAATAGGGGCTTGTATATGAGAGATGCACCGCAGGCGTGGCATAGAAGGTAAGGGATAGAACGATATGCCAAAACCCTTTGTAATCTGTGCGGAGAAAGTTAAAAGTGAACTCGCGAACACTTGTATGTACCGGTACACATGAAAGAGTTGATAAATGAAGTGCACGTACTCTGGCTGCGTTCCGTCCCCTTTAAGGCGCGTGAAAACGGCGTGCGCCAGGTGCAAAATAACGAGATAGTCGTTCTTCAAGACACTAGGCTTTGGTCGCTTAGGAAGGAGTACTGCGTCGATGACCAAGCGGCTAAGGTGACAGTAGTTATCGCACCATCGCATGGCCGCAAATTCCGGTACAGCGCGTCGCAAGCTCGCGGAGAGTTTGCGACTGCAAATCCAGGGGAATAGTCAGCGATCAAGACTAATGTGTCTGGCGCTTCGGGTTCGATCGGACGCGAGCAGCCCCTTCATGGCCCAGCTCTGTTCCTCGCGAGCACCACTCGGCCGGTGTTTAAACTGCGGTAGGACGCTTCTTCGGGATGCAGCGCGCGGGCATGCCAACGGCAATAGAATTGGGAGGCACGTCGGATAGCACCACCGCATTAGCGGCAATTGTGCTTCCTGAGCCGATGGTCAGCGTGCCTGACTTGCATAACACTTTGGCGCCTGCGGAGATATTTACGCTATTTTCAATGATGATTCGGATCGGCGGTCCGTCTGGTCCATCGTGCCCGCCTCCGATCACCACCTGGTTGTAAATATTGCAATCTGATCCAAACTCAACGCTCTCGTGAACCAGAATGCACCATCCGTGATGATGGAAGCACGTCCGGGGGCCAACGGAGACCTCGGGCGGCAAGATGCAATTAAAAAAGAAGAACATTGCTGCCTTAATCAGTCGTGGCGCCAACGGGATGTGATGAAGATGGCACCAACGGGCAAGAGAGTGAAATCGTAAGAGCATGGTGACCTCTGAAATTAGGCTGACGTGGGTGGCCTACCTGGCTCTTGAGTGAGCCAATAAGTCGGCCGAATAGGCCGTTCGGCTTCCGGAGCCGCGGACGGACTCGTAGATATTCAGCAGGGATGCAGTTCGAGATCGCTGGGCGAACTTGGTTTCCACAAGCCGTCGGGCGTTGCGCCCCATGTTGCTTTGTGCGTCCCGGTCGTTCCATAGCTGGCAAATCGCCGTTCTGAGTTGATCTTTGGCGCCGGGATCGACCAGATAGCCGTGTTCGCCTTCTGTAATCAACTCCGGAATGCCGCCGATGCGCGTTCCGATTACAGGCTTGCCGTAAGCAAATGACTCAAGAATTGACATCGGGGCATTTTCATACCATTCCGATGGCACAACCACAAGGGCCGCATTACGGTAGAGTTCGGCGAGCCGTGTTCCTCCGCAGTGCCCTTCCAGTACGATCGCTCCGCCGTCCTTTTCGGCCATCGCCCTCAGGCTGGCCTCCATGGGACCCGTTCCGGCGATTCTAACCGGAATCTTGGTTCCAAGCATCGCCTCGAGAAAAGTCGGAAGGCCCTTCTCATGCGAGAGCCGGCCGACCGACAACACATATTGGCCTTTATACGACGGAACGTAATCATCCGGTTCCACGCAATTCGCGTGATAGATGACCCGCTTCTCTTCGATGCCGGATTGTCTGAGGAGCCCGGCGATGAAGTGACTTGGGCAGAGAAAGGCCGAGACCGCGCCATAATTGCCGGTCAGCCGCGCCCAGTAGGCTTCAATTGAGTAGACAACCGAGGCGCCCAGCTGTCCTTTGTGGCAACGGTTGATCGCGCAACGGTAGTAACCGCCATCGATGCAGTCCGAACAAGGCTTGCCGTTCTTTAATGCCACGTAGGCCGGACAGACGACCTTGTAATCGTGCACAGTCAGCACCGTCGGAATGTTACGCTTTTTAGCTACCGCGAGTATCGAAGTAGACAGCCTTCCGTAGATGTTGTGGCAGTGGATCACATCAGGCTTGGTGTCGGCGAGCATCTTGTCGAACGCTTCCGCGGTGCGCCCGCAATGGATCGCATCGGCGGCGGCTTCCACGCGTCCTAGCAGACTAGTGGCCCGGATATCGGCGCCTGGGACAAAGTAACTCGAATAAGGCGTTGGGACGTTCTCCGAATCAGCCGCGGAAAATGGCACGATATCAATGCCATGAGCGGACATCGCCTGTATGTCATTGAACATGACACGCTCACAACCGCCCCGAAGATAGTAATAATTGTTTGCTACTACGACTTTCATACTTGTGTTGCACCGCTTGTTTTGTCGAAGCTGCTTACAGGAGGATTCGCTCCATTGAGCGTTATGCCCGTTGAACCCCCGCGTTGGTGTTGGAACGAGCGCGCAATGCCATATCTCAGGCTCCGGCGGGAGTCGCCTTCACCACTACGCGCTCAGCTGCGGGTTCTTTATAGGCCGCATAGGCGGCGTAGTAGTTGTGCGCGGAAAGTTTCGCGTTCCAGTTATTGAGTACGACACCCAATACCGGAGTGCGGTCTTCCACAAACCTCTGGTAGGCGGCCTGAATTGCGCTGCGGGTTGTCTGGCTTGCTCTCGCGACCAGCACCACCGCGTCCGCCGCGCGAGCCAGGACACGGGCGTCCGGCATCACCAGCATCGGCGGCGTGTCGATCAAAACCATGTCATATGCGTCTCTGTATTTGGCGATCAGGGTCGGCATGGAAGCGGAGAACAATAGATCCGCGCCGGCTTGAATCGCCGGTCCGCTTGTAAGCACGTGCAGGTTCGGCACCGTTGTCTCTCGGATGAACGTCTCGGTAAGCACGTCTTTAAGGGCAATTTGTGTCAGAGTTGTCGTCAGTCCGGTCGAGTTCTCCAGTCCGAAAATGCTGTGAAGACGCGGACTTCGGATATCACCGTCGATCAGCAGCACTCGCCGGCCCATATTTGCCAGTGTCGTTGCGAGATTGGACGTCATGGTGGTCTTGCCTTCACCCGGGCTGGCGCTCGTTACCACTAATACGCGCTGGCGTTGTCGTGCACCCGCAAAAAGAATGGAGGCAAGCACCGCTCGAAAGCTATCCGCAACCTGTGGGGACCCGTATGACGAAATCACTTGCAGGCTTTGATTCTCCAGTTCTTTCTTAGGGGAAAACAGTGCCTGCACCCGGGATGCTCGTGTCAGTCCGGGGCCGGCAGCGGGAATCACTCCTAGTTCAGGTATTCCGAGCAGCATTCCTGCGTCGCCAGGTTCTTGCACGCTTCCATCTGCCTTGCTCCGCACGATGATCACGGCCACGCCTAACATCAGACCGCACAGCAAACTGCCCGCAACATTCATTGGCAGGTTCGGTTTATACGGGAGCAGCGGCGCCCTGGCTGGATCAACCACGCGCACGTTCGTTGCACTCAAAGCGGAAGCAATGCCGGATTCCTTCACCCGCTGCAACATCACTTGATAGATCTGGAGGTTCGTGTCCACCTCGTGCTTCAGCATGTCGTATTGAATGGATTTCTGCGAATCGTCCGTAACCACTCGCGTCTGCTGGGCGTAGGCTGCTCCCAGCAATTGTTCACGCCGCCTGGATTCATCCAGCTCATTTTCGAGGCGGCTAATGATCATCGTGCGCTTGCTTTCGATGGCCGACTGGAGCGACTCGATTTCAGCGCGAAGCCGCTTGGCTTTGGTGTAATCCGGCTTGAAGGTCACTCCCATCTGGGCCTCCTGCTGCTGCAAGCCAAGAATGTTGTTCTCCATCGTTTTCAGGCTGCTATCGTTCAGAACTTCCGGAACACTTTCCGGAGTAGCACTACGAGCGACTTCGGACCTAGATTGCTTTTCCACGCGATCTGCTTGAGCTCTTGAAAGCTCCGATTGCAGTTCCCGGAGTTTTGCCTCGGAAATATTCTGTTTATCGCCGGTATAAATCAGCCCTTTCTCGCGAGCGTAGGCTTGCAGGGTAGCTTCGGAATGCCGTAGCTTGTCCCGCATCTCGTCCATTTGACTGACCAGCCACTCTGACGTTTTGCGGTTCATCTGCCAGCGTGCTTGCAGGTTTTGTTCAATGAATTCAGACGTAATCGCATTCGCGAACCGGGCCGCTAAGACTGGATCCGTCGCTTGGTAAGAGATCTCCACAATGCGTGTCTGACTGACGGCGCTAACCTTTAGGTTCTTCGCAACCTTCTCCGCCAGTCTCTCGCGGCTTCCTTCAGGTGCGGCCGGAAACAGCTTAGACCACGGCGCCGTTTCAGTCGACCGGACGCCGGGATCCGTCAGAGAAGACATGTGCGCTTTGTCTAGAGCGCGCTCAATCAAACTCTGGCTCTGAAGAATCTTGATTTGCGTCTGGATGTCCGTCAGTGAGTCGACTGGCGCCAAATCGGGCTGCGGGTTCAGGATCTTCGCCGCAAGGTTATCCTGTTTGGCGTCTTGTATCTCCATGGACGTGGTCGCGCGATACATCGGAGTTTGCAATAGCGTAACTCCGATGCCGACTCCCAGACTCGCGAGGCTAAGGACCGCCAGCGCGAATTTGCGCCTGCTGATGGCATGCCAGTAATCGAGTAAGCTCCCTGTTTGCGGCTCCGCCGAATACCCTAGCCGTGAGACGGCGGCTGGCGCAACGGCCGCAAGGTCCGTCAAGTGTAGTGTCTGTATGAGTGATTGCTTTTCCATTGCATGTGACCTATTTAGCGACCACTATAAAGGGCCATTCCTGTTCCCGCCTGAAGCGCCGCGTTGAGGAGGCGCATGGAGGTGCTTTTCGCTAAACTGTTGGGTATGAAGAGAATGTCGTTCGCTTGCAACGGAACGTCTTGTGCGCGTCCGTCCAGAATCTTCTGTACATTGACTGCGAGTTCCGTGCGCTGCGCACCAGCGCTCGACTGCCGGAGGATGCGCGCACCGCTTGTCTTGGCGACGTTGTCGAGGCCTTCCGCCAGCGACACCGCCTGGAGAACAGAAATCTGTTCTTTCTCTGAGAGCGGAAATCCTCCGGACTTGTGAACTGCGCCGACCACATAAACCATATCGGCTTTGGGGACCGTGATCACATCGCTTGAAAGAACATTGATGTTTTCCTCAGGGTTTTTTGCCTCCATCACGCTTTTCACATTGAGTTCGGCGGTGTAAAACTCTCCAGTTTTATCCGGAGAGGCGTTAGCTAAAGGCAGCGGACCCGCGGAGGTGGCTCGCATAATCTTTACGCGATTGCTGGCATCCGGATTCAGGCCGCCGGCTAAGGAAAGGACCTCAAAGAGCGTCTTGGGACCTGTGACCTGGTACACACCAGGATTTCTCACCGCTCCGAGGACAGAAACCGGGTGGCTTCGATATTCGGCAACGGAGACTGAAACTTCCGGATTGTTCATGATTCCCGAAAGCCGATTTACGATCTCCTTTTCCAGATTCTCGACAGTCAGTCCGGCGGCCGCGATGCGGCCCGCAAGAGGGAGACGAATGTTACCCTGATGATCGATTCGGATCACTCCAAGCGATTTCGACTCGAGTTCCGCGAGATCGACCACATTGACCGCAATTCCGTCGTCAGGGCCGAGTACGTAGCTTCGGCTAGAAGCCGGTAATTGGTCCGCGCACAATCCGCTACAAGCAAGAGCTAGCGGTAAAAGCAAACAGGTAAGTATTCTCATCACAACTCCAAAGGAAAAAGGTTTTTTGCTGGCTACCTCGGCGAGGCCAGCTTGGACTTGACCAAAAGGTCAGCCCATGTTACGGGATCCAGCACGATGCTGACGCGGGCCGTAAGTGTTTCAAGCGCCGCGGTTAGTACCTCAATGCGCCGCCATAATCTATTGATTTCTACGTCGAGCGGGGAATGAACGAGTTCGGAAGTATTGCAGCTTAAAGTCGCCGAGCGGGCGAAAAGGGAAACGCTTGTAAATCCGTGCTTCCGGCTCGCCTCTTCGACTGCCCCGTAGTCGTGATCGGAAACACGGAAGCTGATGATCTTGCTCTTGATATCTTCTTCGGACATTTGCTATTCCTATCCCCAGCTAACTATTGCGTTGCACGCAAATTCCGAACTTCGGAAAGCGCCTTCTTTTCATCCTGTCCAACAGGACAGATTTCATCGTGATTGACATGCAGAGAAGCACCCCGATTGAGTAGTTCGATGGAGACGACCAGCCGGTCCCCTGTGGTGTCTCGAACCAGAATGCCCTCGACGCCCTTTAGCGCCCCGTGGGTTACACGTACTCGCTGGCCGCAAGCCAAAGACTGAACTGCGGAAGCGCCTGCGTCAATCATTCGCCGGATGTTTATCAGTTCTTCTTCAGGTATGGCTGTGGGTCCGTCGGCGAACCCTAGGATATATTCCACACCGGGGCAGCTGATTATAGGCAGTCTCTTTCGAACGTCAAACTGGCAAAACACATACCCCGGAAAAACAGCCGCTTCAACGACCTTCATTCGGTCGCTATAACGGCGCCGCACTTTCTGCGTCGGGCAGTATGGGGTAAAGCCTCTGTCTCTCAACGCGGCAACGGCCGCCAGCTCGCCCCCGGTCCGAATCTTCAAGACGTACCAAGCGAAGTGTTGGTCTTGCCCTGAAGCCGGATTTAGACTCGATAGGAATCCCGCGGTGTAGGTGCCGCTGTTAACACAGGCTTCGCCCATTTTTTTCACGTCTGCTTTCTGCGATTGCTTCGAGAGAAGCTCGCAATCAAAACGAACGAAGCATGAACATAATCAAGCAGTTCTAGAAAAGATCTGCATGTTTCTTATATGTTCGGTAGACTAACGTTTCGATTAGCGGCCTCAAGCTGACTCTAACAACGCTCGTGTACCGCGTCAACGCGGTTCAGACTGTGAATGTACTCTAACGGAACCACCTTAAATACAACTCAATAGGGGCGTATATACGAGGGGCCTATCGCAAGTGAGGCATAAACAGTAAGGGATAGAGCAAGACGCTTTAGTGTTGCTTTTCTTCACGGAAAGAATTCGGAAACCAACTTATTGGTCTCTGAATGTACTGGTACGCTAAGTGAGGTCAGGGATGAGTAACACGTACTCGCGCCGCCTCGACTGCCGGTCACAGTCTGTAAAAGGCAGCGCGCGTAAGATCTAAAGCACTAAAATAATCGTGCGGCGTGGCAGTAGTCTCTAATTGCCCTGGGAGGAGTATTGCCAAAGAATCAAGCCCTTCGCGCTAACAATAACCGAATAGGCTGCCGCCGCGACAGGGAACGGAGTAGGTACCGCTCCCGGCGGCGACTATTTATGGCATGCGGCGGAATTGCTTCGAAGTAAGGAAATTAACCGCAACATCCTAATAGAGCAAAAATGACCATAGCCTATTGCCGGTTGCGGCGATGACGTACTGGCGGCCATCCAGCATATAAGTTTGAGGGGCATTGGTGACCTCTCCGATCCGGGTGTTCCACAACGGCTTTCCGGTAGCAGCGTCATGAGCTACTAAACTTCCCGCGCCATCTCCGGCAAAGAGCAGGCCGCCTGCGGTCGTCAGCAACCCGCCGCCGCCTCCGCGACCGTAATAGGGTCGTCTCCAGGCGGCCTTTCCGGTC
>DATHIZ010000423.1:0-3915 GCA_035316385.1 Bryobacteraceae bacterium
CTTCAAAGCCAGCGCCACATCCTGTTCGGACATGGCGAAGACCGCCACGGACATGCCCGGATCGTCAATGAGTAGGTCAAAGATCGTGTCGATGGCGTCCTTGCCGCGTGATTGCGCGATCTGCGCGATGGTCTTGCCCTGCAGCGGCAGCAGCTTCGGGTTATGCACTACACTCACCAGAATGGCTTCGGGACCGGGAATTTCCTGCCATTCGTTATCCCAGCCTGAAGTGTCGTTCTGCATCTGCTGGCGGATGCGCGCGCGCGTCGCCGGATCTTTCAACCGGGCCACCATTTTAGCTTCGCCCCCGTCATGCGCCCAAGGCGGAACGAACGCGGAAAAGGAATTGAACCAAGCCGGATAGGCGTAGGTGTTTGCGCTCACGTCGATTCCGCGGGCGCGCGCAGCTTCAATCCGGCTGACGATTTCCGGCATGTGTCCCCAATTGCGCTTTCCCGCTGCCTTCAGATGCCAGATTTCGACCGGGATATTCGCTTCCTGGCCTATGCGGAATGCTTCGTCTAAAGCGGCATCAATGGCGTCGCCTTCGCTGCGCATGTGCGTGGCGTAAATACCTCCGAACGGAGCCGCCTCGCGCGCCAGGGCAATCAGTTCTTCCGTCGTGGCATACGGAGCGGGAGCGTATTGCAGGGCCGTCGAAAGTCCGACTGCTCCTTCCCGCATGGCCTCGCGCACCAGGCCTTTCATGCGGTCCAGTTCCGGTGCGGTGGGTGCGCGGTCGGCATCCCCCAGCACGGCTCGCCGTACCTGAGTTGCGCCTACGTAACTCGCTAGATTGATGCCGATGCCTTGCTTTTCCAGCCTGGCGAAGTATTGTCCGAAAGTGGTCCAATCCGCCTTGATGCGGTAGTGTGCGTACGCGCTGCGGTCGGCTCGCAGCAACTGCTCCGTTTGCGGCGCGATGGAGCCGCCTTCGCCCGTGATTTCGGTGGTAATGCCCTGAAAGATCTTGGATGGCAGGTGCGGGTTCACCAGAATAGACAATTCCGATTGGCCCAGCATGTCAATAAAACCTGGTGCAACTACCAAGCCCCGTGCATCAATGGTCCGGCGCGCCTTCGCGCTCTCCAGCGGTCCAATTTGCGCGATGCGTCCATCGACAATGCCGATGTCGCCCGAATACCAGGGAGATCCGGTTCCATCCACAATCCGTCCGTTGCGGATCACTAGATCGAACTGCTGAGCAGCCGCCAGCAGAGGCAGAAAAATCAGGACGGCAATCAGCTTTCTTTTCAAATCTGAACTAATTATAAAAGAGGGTTCAGTAACCTATCCTGCTGTTGCTTTGCCACAGCCTCTAGAAATATTGCCTCGCGAACGCTATATTTATTAGAAGATCTTTCAAGGATACATATTGTCAAAATCAGCGCTAATCATCGGAATCACGGGTCAGGACGGTTCCTACCTCAGCGAATTGCTCCTCTCCAAGGGCTACACTGTGCATGGCATTGTCCGCCGCAGTTCCAGCTTCAACACCGCGCGCATCAATCATATTTATGAAGATCCGCATGCGGCCGGCCGTCGCTTGATACTGCACTATGGCGACTTGACCGACTCTACCGGACTGCGCCGCGTGCTCGAAATGGCGCTTCCAGACGAAATCTATAATCTCGGCGCGCAATCGCACGTCAAGGTTTCGTTCGAAAATCCGGAGTACACGGCCGATTCCGTAGCTACCGGCACGCTCCGCCTCCTGGATTGCATGCGCGACCACGCTGAACATACCGGCCGTCAAGTGCGCTTTTATCAGGCCGGTTCTTCGGAAATGTTCGGCGCCGCGAAGCCTCCCCAGAATGAGCTGACCCCGTTCTATCCACGCAGTCCTTATGCGGTCTCGAAGGTAGCGGCTCACTGGTATGCGGTGAACTACCGTGAAGCCTACAATCTATTCATCTCGAACGGAATTCTGTTTAACCACGAATCTCCTCGCCGCGGTGAAACGTTTGTTACTCGTAAAGTTACTCGCGCTATTGGCCGAATCAAAGCTGGCCTCCAGAAGAAGCTTTACTTAGGTAACTTAGATGCCCGCCGCGACTGGGGCTTCGCGGGAGATTATGTGGAAGCTATGTGGATGATGCTCCAGCATTCGGAACCAGGTGATTTCGTAGTCGCCACGGGCGAAGCGTTCTCCGTGCGCCAGCTGTGCGAGGAAGCGTTCTCGTTTGCCGGTCTCGATTGGGAGAAGTACGTCGAGATCGATCCTCAATACTTCCGCCCCACTGAAGTGGATTATCTTTTGGGTGATCCATCTAAGGCGAAGGCGGCTTTCGGCTGGCACCCGAAAACCAGCTTTCAGCAACTCGTCCGCATGATGGTTTCCTCCGACATCCGCTTGGCGGAATCGGAAAGTCTGGTTAGCGCGCAAAAGGCGACTCACGCTTAGGCGGTATTCATTTCATGGAACTCAACTCCCGGATCTTTGTTGCTGGCCATCGCGGCCTGGTCGGCTCCGCCATTGTGCGCGAGTTGCAACGCCTCGGCTATCAAAACCTGATTCTGCAAACTCGCGCGCAAACGGACTTGCTTTCGCGCGAGGCTGTCGACCGGCTCTTTCAATCTGAACAACCCGAGTACGTCTTTCTCGCCGCCGCGAAAGTGGGCGGCATTCTCGCGAATTCCCGCTACCCGGCCGACTTTCTTCGGGACAATCTCGCGATCGAGCTAAACGTGATTGATAGCGCCTGGCGGCACGGCGTCACCAAGTTGGAATTTCTCGGCTCTTCCTGCATCTATCCGAAGCTAGCCCCGCAACCCTTGAAGGAAGAATATCTGCTCACCGGGCCCTTGGAGACAACCAACGAATGGTACGCAATCGCCAAAATCGCGGGCATCAAACTTTGCCAGGCCTACCGCGCGCAGCATAACTTCGACGCCATTTCGGCCATGCCCACAAATTTATACGGGCCGGGCGATAACTTTGATTTGCAGAATTCCCATGTTCTGCCCGCGCTCATCCGCAAATTTCACGAAGCGCATTCGGAGGGCCGCCCGGAAGTGACGATCTGGGGAACCGGAACGCCCCGGCGCGAGTTTCTGCACGTGGACGATTTGGCCGCCGCAGCTGTCTTTCTCATGCTGAACTACAGCGAGCCGGAGATTGTGAACGTGGGCGTGGGGGATGATGTCACCATTGCCGACCTGGCGAAGACGGTTTCCAAGATCGTCGGCTACCAGGGCAGCATCGTGTTCGACACCACCAAGCCCGATGGTACGCCTCGCAAGCTGATGGACGTTAGCCGCCTGCACGCCATGGGCTGGCGTCACCGGACCGGCCTCGAAGCTGGAATCCGTTCCACCTACGAGTGGTTCAAGGCGAACCCGGCAATTTCTTCGCTTACGCACTCAACGGTTTAGCCCGGCATAGTTTATCAGCCGGACCTGTCCGGCTTGCAAACGACTGCGAACAGCGGTGCTGGTGAGCGCGTTCAGTTCCGTTTGCCAGGCATAGCGCCAGTGGCCGTACGCAGTAACGGACTCCGCGTCGCCTGTCCCGGGATGACAGACTAGCTCGGTAGTACCGTCGGGGAGCCGGTCGAGAATGGCAAGCAGCCGTCCTTCACTGAGCGTCCCGCTGTCGAATATTCCGGCCGCTCCGTCACAAGTCCGGAAAGCCTCGCCGCGATAAGCGAAGGCATCGTAGCGGGACAGCAGGCACAACATGTATTTCTGCGCGAAACCGTCGCAAGGGAAATTGCCGCGCCGCCTGGGAGAATCCCTGGGAAGCCGGATACCGGCGATTCCGTATTCGCGCGCCAGATCGATTACCAGGCGAAACAACGAAGGCAGCGCGTGAACATGCTGGTGGCTGTCCAGGTGAGTAGGCCGCAAGCCAGCGTTAAGACATTTCTCGATCTGCGCGCGAAACTCGCGTTCGACATCTCCTGAACTGATGCG
>DATHIZ010000424.1:0-6183 GCA_035316385.1 Bryobacteraceae bacterium
CATCGAAGCGCGCGTCTTTTGCGAAGACGAAGTCCGCATGTTCTCCGAAGCCGCTTCCCAAGTCGCGCCGATCGTCAGCCAGGCCCGCACGCTCGATCGTTTTGTCGCCCCGGTGCAGGAACGCCTCTGGTCGCTCGCCCGCAATCTATGGTGGAGTTGGGATCACAATTGCATCAGTATTTTCCGTGACCTTGATCCGGTCCGTTGGGCCGAGCTGAATCAAAACCCCATCGCGCTGCTGAGCGAAATCCCGCTCCAGACATTGGAACGCCGGGCCGGCGAGCACATGCTCCACAGCCGCATCAATTACGCCTACCGCCGCCAGCAGGAATATCTGCAAGCTGACCATACTTGGGGAGCCATCAACGCCGGTGCGTTGCGCCCGCGCCCGGTTGCTTACTTCTCCGCCGAATTCGGATTGCACGAGTCGCTGCCCGTCTACTCGGGCGGCTTGGGTGTTCTGGCCGGCGACCACGTCAAAAGCTCATCCGATCTGGCTATTCCGCTCATCGCCATCGGCTTGTTTTATGCGCAGGGCTACTTTCGCCAGCATCTCGATTCCACGGGGTGGCAGATGGAAGAATACCTGCGGACCGACGTCAGCATGCTCCCCATGGAGCCCGCCATCAGCAAGAATGGCGAACCTGTCACTATCCAAATCGACACGCGAGGCAGCTCCATTCGCGCCAAAGTCTGGCGCGTGAAAGTGGGCCGCATCGATCTGCTGCTGCTCGATTCCAATGTCCAAGGCAACGCGCCCGAAGACCGCGAACTCACTTCCCGGCTCTATGGCGGTGATGGCCGCGTGCGCATTCGCCAGGAACTGCTTCTCGGCGTCGGCGGCGTGCGCGCCTTGAAAGCCATGGGTATCACGCCAGGCGTACTGCATTTAAACGAGGGCCACAGCGGATTTGCCGTGCTGGAAGCCATCCGCTCCCGCATGGACGAAGAAGGCATGACCTTTGATCAAGCCGTGCCGCGCGTCTCCCGCGAAGTTTGCTTCACCACGCATACGCCCGTGCCCGCCGGACATGACCGCTTCGGCGCCAATCTGATGGAAGAACATCTCGGCCCTCTGCGTGACCAGCTCGGACTCTCGCATGAGCGCCTGATGGAACTCGGCCGCGAAAACCCGCATGACCCCGGGGAAGATTTCTGCATGACCGTCTTAGGCCTCAAAATGGCCCGCCGCGTCAATGCGGTGTCGGCTCTGCATGGCGAAGTATCCCGTAACATGTGGACCGTCCTCTACCCCGACAAACACGAGGACGCCGTGCCCATCGGCCATATCACCAACGGCGTGCATGTGCCCTCCTGGCTTGCGCCCCAAATGTTCCGCCTGTACGACCGGCATCTCGGCCATGGTTGGAGCCAGCACAGCGGTGAGTCGCGCATCTGGGAGGGCATCGAGAGCATTGATGACGCCGAGCTGTGGGAGACGCATCTCAGCCTGAAAGCCGGTTTGCTCGATTTTATCCGCGCCCGCGTCGTCAAACAAGCCATGCGCCGCAACGAAGCGCCGGATACATTGCATAGACTGGGCCGCATGATGAGTCCCGACGCGCTCACCATCGGCTTTGCCCGCCGTTTCGCTACCTACAAGCGCGCCAACTTGTTGCTGGCCGACATCGAAAAATTGGCCTCCATGGTAAATGATGCCAACCGCCCCGTGCAATTTGTCTTCGCCGGAAAAGCCCATCCGCGCGACGAGCCTGGAAAGAAGGTTCTCCAGCAGATTGCCGAAATGATGCGTGATTCGCAATTTGCCGATAAGTTCGTCTTCGTTGAAGATTACGACATCAACGTCGGCCGCCACTTCGTGCAGGGCGTCGATGTATGGCTGAACAATCCGCGCCGCCCGCTCGAAGCCTCCGGCACTAGTGGGCAGAAGGTAGTGCTGAACGGTGGGCTCAATCTGTCTGTCCTCGATGGCTGGTGGGCGGAAGCTTATGACGGCTTGAATGGCTTTGCCATCGGCATCGGCCGCACCCACTCCGATATGAACGTGCATGATTCGCGCGACGGCGACGATTTATATCGCGTCCTGCGTGAAGAGGTAATTCCGCTCTACTACCAGCGCGACCGTGACGGTTTGCCGCGCGGCTGGATCAAGCGCATGAAACGCACCATCCGCACGCTCGGCTGGCGCTTCAATGCGGACCGCATGGTTATGGATTACACTTCAAAATGTTACGTGCCCGCCGCAGGGGGCACCTCCAGCGACATGAGCGGGCGGTGGTAACGTCAGACGTGGGGCAAGCGGAACACGAAGAACAACTCATACGCTATATCAACCTGAAACTGGCTGCCCTGGGGCAGCCCACCAGCGAGAGCACCGCGGACCCGTACTTTCAAAAAATTGCCGGTCCGCTGCTCCGCAACTACCATCAAAAAGACCAGTTGCTCGGCGGACGCCTCTGCCCCGCCGATTCCCGCATTCAAACCTTTCTCGACAGCTACTTCAGCGAGTTCCCGTCAGAGGACATTCCTCGTCTGCCCTCCTCCACCTTCGTGCTCGACCGGCCCGGTTTGGCGCGCGTCATGTCCCTGCCCCCGGGCGTCGACCGTCTTTCGTCGCCCTACCTGCAGTCCTATCGCGTTCGCCAGGGCGTGCTGCACAATCCACGCAGTGACCGCCGCACCACTCAGGGAATCTTTCACATCGTGGAAGGCGGCCTGCCCGTACCCGCCGACAAAATCGGTGTTCCGAAACAAACCTTTCTGGCGCTGCTCGCCGCGGCTTTGCAGCCCCCGCCGGATGTCATGGCGCTGCCTTTCACCGCGAATCAAGGGGCGCAGGTGCGTGTCTTCACGACGCTCTTGCTGCGTCCGTTGGTCTGCCCCGCGACCGGAAGCGCGCCCGCCAAGACCATGGAGACACGCTTCTTCGTGCCCGGCAGCCTGGTCAGCAACCTCGATTTCGTGGAAGGTATCTTCGGCAACGGCGGCGATCCCGACCTGCCCGAAAATGATTCCGCACTCGACGCGCTGGAGTGGACCGGCCACACTGGCTGTGTCATTCTCGCCCCGCACATCGTTGGCCTCACCAAAAAATCGCTTGGCCTGCCGCATTACAGCGAAGCCACCCCTCGCCAGCGCCGTGATGGCATGTGCTGGCAGGACGAATCGGAAGTCTACAACAACGGCGGAGCGTTTAAACTCACCTGCCGCGACAGCCGCGGCGTGATGGTCACCATCATCGCCGACAACTACTACGGCTATTGCAAGAAAGAAATCAAAACGCAGATCAGCTACGCCGCCAACCTGTTCGGCATCTGCGAAGAGGAACACGCGGGCGGCGCCATCGCCTTCCCGGCTTATGTCTTGGGCGCGCAGTTTTATGCCGGACGCACCGTGCTCACCAAGAAAGTGAAGTTTGCGGAAGCCATGCACTGGCTGGGCAGCCGCGTTAAAGTCGAGCCGGAGGGCTACGCCACCGACCGGCTTTATTCCGATATCTTCTATGTCCCGGAGAACGCCGAATTCAGAGTCAACAAGGGCTCGGTGGAGTGGGACCAGGCCGACGGCCGCCGCCATAAACTCGTTCTGCGTGCGGACGAAACCTACGTGCTCCCCTGGGGCACCAAGATCCGTCTCGAAAAACAGCTGGGAGGAACCGCCTGGCGCTTGGTCGCCTCGCGCGCGGACGGTATTCTCTGCCACAAGCCCTGCACCGTCTCGGGCGGCGGCAAATCGGAAATCTCGAAATCTATCGTTAGCATCATCCTCAAGGGCCCCATCTTCGTCAGCGACTATCACAAAGACATCGAGCGCGTGACGGAGATCGTCAACAAAGATTTCTCGGCCATCTACAAGAAGCCAGTCGCGGGCGGGCGCGGCTCCCGGCCCATCCTGAGCCATGAGCGTTCGCTAGGTTCCGTCATTAAGTTGATGACGCCGTCGAAGGAATATACGGACGCGCACAATGCCTGGCTCGCTACTGTTCCGCTCAGCGTTCGCCAGTTGTTGATCACCCTCAAGCGCTATTACCAGCAGGATTGGGGCGATCGCTGGAGTGAGCATTTCAGCGTCGACCGTATAAACGGGGCGCTTGGCAACGAGTTAAAGTTCGAAAATCAAAAGCTTCTGGCCAATTACCTGCGCATGGGTCACGATCCGGATGGCTCCTGGCGCATCTACAAACTGCGGCCGGATTTCAACCCGGCCGACAAAGTACAGGTCGAAGACGACATCACGGCCTCCGTCGTGCTGCCCAAAGAGAGTCTCGACTACCTCGATCCGGAATACAAAAATGCCAGCGTCAAGCTAGTCTCCAATTGCGAGACGCTGCTCTTCCAGCGCCCGGATGACGCCATCTATCGCGGCTTCGATAAAGATGCAGAAGCCGATATTGCGGCTAGCGGCACTTTCATTTCAAATTTCGAACCGCTCGACCCGCGCAAGGTGCAAGCCATCCTTGATGAAGTGGTCGAGTTTGACAAGTACACCGAACCCATGAAGCATTTGCTGAAAGACTTCGCCGCCGATCCGCACCCCGGCTTCGTGGTCTCGTCCGCGCACCCGCGCATCGTGGATGGCGCTCCGTCCAAGAACCCGCGCTACCTGCAAAGGCGGCCCGATCTGGTTCATCCGCGCGACTCCCACCTGGCCGAAATCGGCACGCGTCTGGCCCGCGAAATCCCTTCCGGCAACACCGCGCATTTCCCCGTGAACGCCGTCTTATCCGGACGCCGCAACAACCCGCCCGATCCCAAAATCGGCGCGCCGCCGCTCGCGGTCTACAATCCCATCCACTATCAGGAAGCCCCCGAGCTGTTCATGGATTTCATCTGCAGCCTCACGGGCAAGTCGCCCTCTACTACCGGCTTCGGCAGCGAAGGTGCGCTGACCAAAGGTCCGTTCAACGCGCTTCCCCCGGTTGTCGACATCAATAACGCGCTAGTCTCGTCCATCGTCACCGGCTACGACGGCTTCACCACTGCCGCCGGCTATATCGGCCCGAATTACCGCATGGATCATGACAACAGCATGCTGGTTCCCGAGTTATGGTGCCGCATGCGTGTCTTCGAGCGCGATGCGCAATACCTGATCGAAAACGGCTATCTCGAGAAAGTGGAAGATTTCGAATTCGAAGGCCGGACGGTGCTGGCCAGCCGCCTTGGCTACCGCATCACTGCGTCGTTTGTCGATCATTTTTTGAGCCGCCTGTTTGAGATGCCCGGCGCCGTATTTCCGGAAGATCTTCTGCGTCCGGAAAAACAGGATCTGGGCGTATTCGTCTCCGGCATGAACGCGATCGTCGCGGCGCAGCGCACCGTCGCGCTGCATTACTTCGAAGACGGCAGCATCGAACAGGCCTGTCCGCCCATCAAAGCGCTGCTGCACATCATGGCTTACGGAACCTACCAGGGAATGACCGAAAAGAGCTCTGAAATCCGCGCGCTCTTTACCCGTGAAGCGCTGCTCGCCAGCGATTGGTATCGGGAGCGCATTCGCGCCAAGCAAATCCACGACATAGTTCTCTGGAAGCGCCACGAATGCGCGCTGACGAAATTTCTGGCCAACGGAACCACCGCCTCCGATGTCGATTGGCACGCCCGGCTCTCGGCCGCCCGCGCCGAGCTCGAACACGTCAGCTCTCCGGCTTATCTGACCGAGCTGGTCGGCACCATCGGAGCCGACCCCTCCATGGCCCGGTAATGGCGGCGCCGGTTTCAGTAAGCGAGTACTTGGCCACCGCAGGAAATTGAACCGGTTTTCACGAGGCCGCCCCTGATCTGCATCGAAGTGCTCTCGAACGACGACACGCTGCGCAGCATGCAAGGACGATCTTTTTGCTGAATTAGATTAGCCGGCGCTACTCAACAGTGACGCTTTTGGCAAGGTTGCGGGGTTGATCCACATCACACCCGCGCTTTACCGCAATGTGATAGGCCAGCAACTGCAGGGGAATCATTTCGAGCAGCGGCAGCAATAACTCGCGGGTGACCGGAATCGTAATCAGGTAATCGGCCATCTTGCCTACTTCTTCGTCGCCTTCACAGGCAACCGCCACCACGATACCGCTGCGCGCTTTTACTTCCTGAATGTTCGAAAGCGTCTTCTCGTAATGCACCCGGCTCTCTTCTGATTCCGGGTCGCGCGTCGCCAGCACCACCACGGGCAAGTTCTCGTCGATGAGCGCATTCGGCCCGTGCTTCATCTCGCCGGCCGGATAACCTT
>DATHIZ010000425.1:0-6641 GCA_035316385.1 Bryobacteraceae bacterium
GCACCCTGTCACGGAACTGGTGACGGCGTTCGATCTGGTTCACTGGCAATTGCGCATCGCCGCCGGAGAGCCCCTTACCGTCAAACAGGAGCAGGTCCAGTGGAGCGGCGCGGCCCTCGAGTGCCGAATTTACGCGGAGGATCCCGAAAACCAATTCTTCCCCTCGCCCGGGAAAATTACCGCGCTGCGTGTGCCGTCCGGACCGGGCATCCGGCTCGATTCAGGCGTTTACGCGGGATGGACGGTACCAATTGATTACGATCCTCTGCTCGCCAAGTTAGCCGTATGGGCGGATACGCGGGAGCAGGCGATTGCCCGGATGTTGCGCGCGTTGGACGAGTTGTCCATTTCCGGAATCAAAACGAATATCGCGTTCTTCCGCCGGATCTTACGGGACCCGGAGTTCCAGGCAGGAAACTTGCACACCGGCTTCATCAGTGAGTTCTTCGACCGCCGAACGGAGGCAGTTCCGGCATGTTCCACCCAGGAACACGTGGCGATGCTGGTAGCCTTGCAGGCATCAGCGGATTGTCCGCCCGCTTTGATCGATCCGCCGTCCAGTTGGCTGCGGGAAGGCAGGGGAGAACTGCTCCGATCCACCACCCGTAACAAATAGTCTGCCAAGGGAAAAGGCCGGCTGTACTAGGCGGGTTGGGTGAGATCGGAGTGCCTAAACCACAGTACCTGGCAGCCCGGAAAAGGTACCCCAGAGCCATTGCTCAGAGCCGCGGTTGGGTTCATTCTAATTGTGTCTGTTCGTTCGCCTTTTCAACGGACATGGTCCGTTACCGGGCTCTTGCCGGTAAATAGGGAATTCGGAGGAATAGTTGGAATTACCCGCAATTTTTAAGCTCCATCCTGGCGAGGAACTAATCGAGTCATATCTTACTGGCCACCTCGGTCAGGCTGACAAGGACGTAGTCGAGGTTCACCTATTACTCTGTGACCCATGCCGGCGCCTCTGTGCCGAGACAGAAGAATACGTCAGGGCCTTTCGCGTCAACAAGCAACGCCCCTCCTAGGCAATTTTCACCCCGAAAATTCGAAGCGCGACGCCTCTAAAGACGACGTGTGCGTAGGAACGGCCATACGGCGCAGTTTCCATCCTGTCCGAAAACACAGAAAAGTACCTGGCGAGCTATAGGCGGTTTCATACGGTACAAACTACGCCGGAAAGAGTACCATCTGTCCATTGGCGAAACATCGGTTCAAGTTTAAATTCATTTCAGACCACTGAGTGGTCAGAGGAGCACAAAATGAATAAAGTTACGAACCTGATTTGGAACCTCAAAATGTGGAAAGATGCGCGCGGTCAGGATCTCGTCGAATACGCGCTGATGGCAGGTTTCGTGGCCGTTGCCGCCGGGGCGATTATGCCTGGCGTGGCGTCCGAGATCAGCGTCATTTTCTCGAAGGTCGGCAGCGCTCTCGAAGCCGCCGGTTCATAGACCGGGCCCCGAAGTCTATTTCTTCTGGCGCGGGGCCCGAAATCGGAACGCCGCGCCTTCCACCCGCCTTTCCATATGTACAGCGGCAGCCGTACACCCTGGCTATATTTGACGCTGGGTGGATCTAACTGATACACTTAATTATGATCTCCTGCAAAATTTGCTCCGAAAAGCACGAGCTTAACGCCCCTCAGAGAAGCATGCTCCTCGGATGGGGTGAAGTGGATGTCAAATGCCCGAAGATGGGCTTGACAGCGCGTTATAAGCAGATGGATCTGGACGCGGTTCCCGCCGTAGCGGAAAAGAAAAAAACCAAGCGGAAACGCGCGGCCTAACGCTCCTATTCGCCGGAAAGCTCGTAGAATCATAGCTTGTAGAATCGTTGAGCTGTGTCTCCCAGGATCTTTTCGCGCGATGGAATCGACTGCGCGCCCAGAGCCTGCGTGAAGGCAGCCAGCACTTCCTTCCATGATCCCGCCAACAGGCATACGGGCCAGTCGCTTCCAAACATCAAGCGGTCAGGGCCGAACAACCCGAGCACATGCTGGACGTACGGACGCAAATCCTCCGCTGACCATTTAGCCAGGTGCGCTTCTGTGATCATCCCGGAGAGCTTCACGTGGATGTGAGGGATCTTTGCGATCCGCTCCATGTCTTCGGCCCAACCGTCCATCACCCGCTGTGCGATCATCGGCTTGGCGATGTGATCGATCACCATCGGCAGATCCGGCACCTTCTCCACCAGTGCCGGAATCACAGGGAGATGCTGCGGCCTGAGCAGCAGATCATAAGGAATGCGCCGGCGTTCCAATTCCCGCAATCCTTCCACTACATCGGCGCGTAACAGCCAGCGATCGTCGGGTTCGTCGTGCACCGGGTGACGCACCCCTTTGAACTTCGGATGAGCCTGCAACCGATCGAGAACATGGCCCAGCCCTGGCGATTTCAGATCTACCCACGCCACCACACCCAGAATGAACGCGTTTTCGACGGCCAGATTCAGCAGCCAGCCGGCCTCTTCCGCCTGTGTGGTTGCCTGCACAGTGATGGATCCATCGAACCGGTTCCGATCCAGCTTGGGCTTAAAGTCTTGCGGAAGAAAATTCCGCAGGAGCGGCGAGGGCGCCGGCGGCATCCATGGATAAGACAGCCGGTCCAGATCCCAGAAATGCTGGTGCGAGTCGATGCGCATATGGAACTCACTACGATATCAGTCTGTTAATTCCCGCTGCTCTCCGGCCGTCATCTCTGCATCTGCTTGTAGACTGGAAGCGAAGGAACTCTCACTTTGATCCGCGAAAAATCGATCCTCCTGCTGTGCTGTCTGATGCTGGCGGCTTGCCGGCCAAAGCCGTCTCCAACTATCGTGATTGACCCCGCCCTGATCACGCTCGTTCCGGCGGACACTATCTTCCTGGCCGGCGCGCGCATGGATCCCATTCGCTCCACTGAGGTTTATAAGAAGTACGTGCTGAACCAGAAGATCGGAATGTTGGACGAATTCACGAAGAAAACCGGCCTGGACCCCCGGTCTGACTTGTGGGAATTCCTGATCGCAGGCAATGGCAAGGAAACGATTGTGATGGCGCGCGGCCATTTCTCGGAAATGGGCCTGGAGCCGAAGCTCAATATCGAAGGCGCTCAGCGGTTCACCTATAAGGGCTTCACGCTCCTGGGGGATGAAGCGGGAGCGGTGGTCTTCACCAATTCCAGCACCGCCATTGCCGGTCCGACGAAGGCTCTGCGAAGACTAATCGACCACCGTTCGCAGCCCGATTCGGGTGCGCCCAAGTGGCTCACCGCACGGGCGGCCGCCATTCCGTCCACCAGCCAGATTTGGTTTGTGGGCAGCGTGGCAGGGCAGTTCAGCAATCTTGCTTCAAACGCGGGGGGGCAAGGGATGGATCTCGGCCAGTTCAATCCTGGCCAATTCCTGGACGCCCTGCAACTGCTTACCGCACAGATCGACCTGCAAACCGGTGTGAAGGCGCACGCCGAAGGACTCTGCGTTGCGGAGACGGATGCCAGGCGCTTGAACGACGCCTTGCGCGCGGGGCTTGGTCTCGCCCGGTTGAGTACCGGGGATAGCAATCCGCAGTTGCTCCGGTTGATCGATGGCGCGAAAGTGCTTCAGCAGCAGAAGGCTGTACTGGTGGATATCAACTGGCCGCTCTCCGCGATTGATGAACTGATGAAGCTGACGCCGGCACTCAACAAACGCTGACACTTCGGTGGGGCTCGGAGTCGCTCCTTGTCTGCGCCCGGCACGTGAGCGGAGGGACGAGGCGTCCGGCGCAGACTAGGGGTCTGCCCCGAGAGCGCGCCACAAAGTCGGGGGTCAGGCTGCTTGAGTGCGGAACCGTGGATACCATTGCCGAAACACGTCCTGCAGTTCATTGTTGAGGACCTTGGTTCGTGTCTGGAGCAAGAGGTGAGCTCCCCGGAGCGTCCATTGCATCTGTTGCTTCTTTACGAACCTCCTGCTCACGACTTGGTTGATCGTCGACTCGACGAACGCCGTGCTGATTCTTTCTCCCTGTCGCCATCGATCGCCGAAGTTGGGAATGAATTCTCTGTTGTTCTTGATGTAGGTCTCCAAGTCCGCCACTCCGTTCGCGACCTTTGCGGCTGGAATTGAGTGTTCCTGGATCATACTCAGGTTGATGGTGAGGCCGGTTAGTCGTTCGAGGGCTTCGGTAGTGTTCCCGTGCCAAAGGAAATGCTTGATACTTTCCAACTGCTTCGCTATATCATCGCCTGTCTCGGGCCGTTCCTGCCGCAACCCCTTTGCTTGTTGCTGCAGCACGGTTAGCCGCATAGTGATGTGGAACCAGTCGAGCAGGTGCTCGCTCGACGGATGAAGATACTGCTGCACACGGCGGACATCTTCGCCACCGTCCGACATGAAGACGACCTGTTGATTCTCTTGCATCCCTTGCGACTTCAGCAATTCCCACAGGCGCCGTCGAGGCTTTTCGTCATAGATTTGCACGAAGCCAAAACACTTCGCCGAGGGCTCTTCGTTCGCATCATCGCGCCGGAAGGCAACGACGCTCTTGCCTGCGATCACCTCAAAACATCCCTGTTTATGTGCCGCCCGAACGTAGCCGCCATCGATGCCGACAGTAATCGGACCGTCCGGCAGCGGCTGCTCCTCCCATTCCTGATCCGAGCCCTCGTACTGATTCAGTTGCCGTTCTTCGCCCAGTTCCTTTTCGATCCGCTCCGCCGTTGCCTGCATGTGTCTACGAACCGTCTCGGAATTGGCGGAATCGCCCACCGGCAAGACCTCTTTCAGTAAATCCGCCACCTTTGCAAAGGGGATCAGCGAGGCCCACTTGCTTTCCAGATAAAGCATTTCCACGCTGGTTCTTCCTTGCAGCCATGTATGCGTGGGTCGAAATGTCTTCGGTCCTTCAGTCTGGCACGCGCACCGGTTCCACCGAGGATTGGGTACGTTCACCAGGCCGAAGACGGTCTTCAGGGGTGCCGTTCCTAAGTCTTTGGTTGTGTGCCGCTGGCCGCAACGGGCACATGCCCGCCGTCGCTCCAGATCCTCAACCGCCTGCTGCGTGATCATCGAGTTCTGTACGCCTTCAAGCAGTGATTTACTCTCCGCCAGACTCAGGCCGACAGTCTCCATCGTCAACTCATGCCGCTCCACCGCCAGTACCTGTCTTCGTTCTTCGCTGCCATCCGCATTCACGGTAACAACTTCGACGCGCATGTTCATGCCCGAAACCTCCACCGTTGCTGCATCAAAAGATCTAGCCGCTCATTGGCTTCCTGCAAACTGAACCGATCCGGCTGCAGCGGCCCGGACTCTTTCAATCTCAAATCGAGGCTCCCGAGGCATTCGTCCACAGCGCAACGCAGCAGATCCCACGTTGCGGCCGGTGTGCCCGGGCTCGCCTCGGTCAATGTTTGAATGCCCTCTTCCACCATCGTCGGTTCCAGCATCGCGCTGCCTTCCTGTTGCCGTTTCAGCATCAGCCGGTAGCCCGTCGGGCCACCGCAAAATTCCGGTGGCGTTGCGCCCCGGCCACCGAGGCAAACGGGCACTTCGTCCTCTTTGGTTCCGTCCTCGATGTGGAGCACTTGAACGTCCCACTCCCACCTATACAGGGTGTCGCAGACGTAAAGAAACTTCTCCTGCCGGTGAAGCCTAAACTCATGCAGTGCCTTGGACCGGTTCTTCCGGCGAAAGCTGTTGAACTCCTGCCCATGGACTCGGATGATGTATCCCATCTCGTCGCTCCAACCCAGAATGGCGCAGAAGATATTGTTGAAATCGGGAAGATTCATCCGATCAGAGACCGAGATCACCCGGATTACCATCGGACTGACATGGCGAAGAACCGCTCGCAGAACCAGGCGCTTGAAAGAAGATTGTTCGATCATCGGCGGTGTATCTTCTCTCTCAATAGGGCAGGGTCCAGCGATGGGAGACCAGAGCCCATGAATACCCTCTCCCTGGAGTTCAGTTTGCATTTTGATAGAAAAGCTATCAGTATGTCAAAGACTCATGCGATTGAAATGATCGTTGGCTACGCCCGCACTTCCACAGTCGATCAACTTGCCGGCTTCGAGGCTCAATTGAGAGAACTCGGGGCCGCGGGCTGCGAAAAAACCTTCCAGGAGCAAGTCTCCTCGGTCGCCGAACGAGAACAACTGAATGCCGCCATCGAGTATGTTCGGGAAGGCGACATCTTTGTGGTCGCCAAGTTGGATCGGCTGGCCCGCTCGGTCCCGGATTTGATGGCGATCCTTCAGACATTGGGCCGCAAGCGGGTTAGGGTACGGATTCTCAATCTCGGCATGGATACCCAGACCCCCACAGGTAAGCTTATGCTCACCGTATTGGGTGCCATCGCCAAGTCGGAAGGCCGCTATAAAGGACGCAAACCTATCGAAACAGAACGTCGGCAGTGTTCTCAAACTGGCCGCCGAGGGCGCTACCCGAACTGCCATTGCCAGCCAAGTCGGTATCGGTGAAGCAACCGTATATCGGATTCTGGCCTCTGATAGAGAGCAGCATCGTTAACCGGACTTCCCGTTCTCTCAGGCCGCCGACCCCCGACTTTGTGGCGCTCTCGCTGCGCCGGGCTTCACTTTGACGCAAACGTACTCCTACGACAATGTGAACCGGTTGACCGGAGCATTGGAGACGGGAGGCGCCCCTTGGAAGGAGGG
>DATHIZ010000426.1:0-10010 GCA_035316385.1 Bryobacteraceae bacterium
GCAGATAACGGATCATCAACCCGAAAATGGGCCGATTGTAATAGCTATAGAATGTCGTCAGATACACGGTTGCGGGCATTTGATACGCGCGCAAGAGCGGGAAAGCCTGATGATAGAAGTTCGCAAACCCATCGTCAAATGTGAGAACGACGGCTTTAGCGGGGAGGTCATTGCGCTGCAATCTCGCTACGGCCTCGCCCAAAGGAAGGACGTTGAACCCACCATCGCGCAGGGTCTTCAGACGTTTTTCAAACAGGCTGGGCGGCATGAACAGGCCGGGGTCCCATTCGTGTTCATGGCTCATCGAAACCCCGTGATAGGACAGTATTAGCAATTTTTGCCTACGCCAGTTCATCCCGGATACCAGCCGCATGGCTCCGCTTGCGCTAACGGTCCCCAGCACAGCCAGTTTTGCCTGCCTCAACATATGCGCTTGCGCGCTCCTTCTATTGCAATCATTTCACGGCCGTTCGATTCATTATCTAGCGAGTTTTGAACTGACCCATTTGCTGCGAGATCCTGGCATTTCCGCGGCATTCGACCCGGTAGAAATAAGTTGTTCCGCTCGATAGCGAACTCAGCGCCACATTGCGCGTGCGCGCGCCGCCGGAATCCACCGTCCGCGAGAATGACGCGATGACATCGGAATCTGTGCTGCTGTAATCTACATAGCAAGTTCCGCTATCCGGCGCGACGTAGGCGATCGTGGCTGCCGACGTAGTGATTGTCTTTCCAGGAACGCCAATCAGCGTTACGAGGCCTTGACTCGCGTTGAGAACCTCCATATTCACGCCAGCGTCAGCAGTTTTCGTGCGCGGGTTATTGCCTGCGATGTAAGCCGAATCGTGCCGCAAATGAAAGTCCGGAAACTGCGAAGTGATGTCGTTGTTGAACCACTTCATGCTTCCGATTGTGGCGGGAACATTGGCTCCGGAAACAACCGAGTTTGTATTGACGAGGCTGCCGAACAGCGTTCCGATTGTGCCAGCAGTAATCTGGCCGTTCGGCGTAGCGCTCGCATCCGTATAGAGTCCCATGATGACGTTCCCAGCGAAGTTGTAGGATGGGTTCCCGGGTCCACTGGTAAAGGCGCAATCCATGAACGCCTTGTCGCTTGTATTGGCGCAATTTTGTACCGGGATGTTTCCAGATAGAGTTCCGTGGCTACGCTGCGTTGGAATGCCGGTGACTCCAAAGATGTTGTTAGTAAACGTGAACCCTTCGCTAGGGTATTCATCCCAATCCAGCCAGACAGGAAAAGCGCCAAGCTGGTTGAAAAACGTATTGTGATCCCAGACAGCATCCTCCGTCGCCTCACCTCCGCCACCCAAAACCCAACCTATTCCGGGACCGCCGCTGGTGGCCGGATTCGGGTTATAGGCCGCGTACTTCCAGCCGTTTATGTCCCAGGCAAGATTGTTGTGAAACCAAAACCGGACAGCCGGAGGAGCGCATGGCGCGGAATTGTTGGCACAAATTGCGTAAGGATTAGCGGTTAGTCCAGGGCCGTGCATGAAGGTGTTGTCTGCCTCTTCGACGTCGGTAACGTAGCCCCCCAATCGCGGCGTTTCCACGATAAACAAGCCGGTGGGGTTGTTTTCCTTCCAGGTCGTGTTGAACACGTTTCCGATAATCTTTTGACGCTGGCCACCCTTCCATTCCAGAAATTGACGGATATAGTAATAGAGCCCATCGCTTAAAGTATTTCCGTTACTGGCGTTACCTCCGAGATATTTAAGCGGACTATGGAAATAGTTGCGGTAAACCGTGTAGTCTCCGCGATAACCATATCCTCCGCCATCGTCGAAATGCAGAATAAGTCCCGCGCCCTCGAAGTAATTGCCTTCGAGCACGTAAGGACCGGGACCTATGCCGCCCATCATGAACGAGCAACCCTCGTTGTTGTAAGCCGAATATCCAGGGAAGGCTTGAAGGACCGATGAGATCGCGCCAGCACTCACATTGACGCAGCCCACAATAGCGGCCGTCGGATCGCCCTTACTATTTCTGGGCCAACCATCGCTGGTATTACACGTCCCGTTCTGTGTCCCAGCAACACCAGAGGCGCACGCCACGCCCGCGCAACTCACGCTGACTCCGCTTGGCGCCCAAGCTGTAAAAGCGTTGCCGTGCGCCAGGTCAAAGCCGAGCAAGATCTCTCCACTGCCACTGCCCGAGATCGTTCCCGTGACAGCCGAATTGAGGTTAATCGGACCGGTTCCGGGATTACTGTTGCCGGTAGCAATCGTAAATTTAGTTCCCGATATTTTAGCAACCGCCAGACCGGTAGTGGATGCGTGGAAGTAGACCAAATTGTCCCAATAAGAATCGATCGCCGCCATGTTTGAGCCGTTCCAATACCACGCGCTGCTGAGGCGGTTTGGCGTGCCTTGGCCGTGGAAATAGATTCGATCAAACACAATGTTGTGATCCCAGGTATAGGAAGTGAGTATCCGGCCCCAGCAGACGGGATCGCTACTTTGATGAGCTTCGATGGAATCCACAGTAGTGATTTGTATCCCTGGGCCGATGCGGATGTTTCCAATCGGGCGCTCATAGTTATCGTCTGAATCACCGAATACTATAAAAGCAGCGCTGGCTGGAGAAGGAGAGCCACAAGACGCCAGATTCGTAACTGGGTCCACAAACGATGCCATCTTAGATTGCCAGGCCGGTGTAATATCAACGCCGGGCGGGGGAAGCTCCGAATCCGGAGCGGCGGAGCGTACAATGATTGGCTTCAGGCGGGTTGTCCATTGGCCGTTCACCTTCTTCCAAGGAACCATGTAAAAGCCGCCCGTGGTGGAACTCCCCTGAGTGGTGAATGACATGAGTGTCACTCCATCGAGGCACGTCACCTGCAAGTGATTTGCATCAATCACATGCGCCTTGTAACGCTGGCCGGTTTGAATTCCTCCCGGGACGCCTGGCGCAACCACATTCGGGCAAGACGTACTTGACGGGTACGTAGTCAGTGAGCGGTACGTGTGCGCAAAGTGAATCAGGTCGCCCTCTGACAGTCCATGCGAGGGAATGGTGATTTGCCCATTGCCGGTATTCACCGCGGACGGCAAAAAGGTGAACACATCCGGCGGCAATATCCCAAAAAAATATGGTCCCGTATTACAAAGGGTTCCCGGAGGAATGTTGATCACCGTCCCTTGCGAGAGTTGCCGCGCCACTGCCGCCGTATAAGCAGTCCCAATATCGCTGCAGTCGGAAGCCAACGTGTATGTAGCGAAGCCAGCCGTGTCCGGATAGCTAGTGTCGAAGGTCATCGGCGGAACTGGCTTGGCGGGATGTTCGGCCGGAAGGGGTGCGGTGGTGAACGTTGCATCGGAGCCGCTTGACCACGTCGCATTGTTGTTGCTCAATTCGACGCAAACGTGGTAGAGCGTGTTTGGCGCGAGACCAGCCAGGTTCATGCTATTCCCGGCTGTGTATAGGTTGCCGACGGAAATAGTACCCACCTGAAGATTTTGGCCGGAGCCACCCGCGCAGGAAGAGAGACCGTACCTGAGCCGCACGTAACCCGGTGCTGAACTGGCGCCGAACACAACGGCGACGGATGAGTGTGAGATGTGCTGGAACTGCACACCGACTGGCGTAGGCGCTTGCGCTAAGGCCGAAGCCGCGAACAGTAATCCGATTAGATAGTGTATTTTTAGTGTCATTTGTGTTCAGGCCAGCAGCCGGTTGAACAGCGGTAGCAAAGTGCTCTCCCGCCACGAGCGTGCGCCAGGCGATATTTAGAATTCAGGAGAAGCCCCACGTAAACCATTGAACTAAATGGGAAGATATTTTAGTTATTTTGTGATCCCCGCAAGACGCACCGCTACTTACGCTCGAAGAACCCAACCAGGCATCCGCGGGCGATGACCTTGCCACGCGACGCGTCGAGCAACGCTTCGATCATCTGTTTGTCAGGCCCACCAAGAGTTGATGCGGGCCAACTCGGGCAGGTCGTTCCGTTCGAGTCCCGGCGTGTCGACCACCCTCCAGCCGCCGGGCAGTTGGTTGGTGACTGCGTCGTCGTCCGGTTTTTCGCGTCGGTGTAATCTCGATGTAGCGACGCGCACTTTGCACAAAAGCCCTAAATTCCTGCACAGGATATTTTCGCTTGTCCGAGAGCGCAGGATCAAACGTCCTCGCAGTTCAGCAACCTTCCTGGCAACCCGATCCTTCCGCGATTCTTTCATCACGATGCCTTGTTGATTCTAAAGCAACTCCGCAAAGATCGTATAACACAATCCGACAAAGAGTAAGTCGCCGATGCGGAGAAATCTGGTCAGGATTACAGTCGCGATGCGGACATATCGGGACTAATATCTAAAAACTCATTTTCCGGATGGCCGACGGCCGGGACGGAACTGTTATGGTCGGGAAGAGGCAGCGACTCTCGAAAGGCTGCCCGTTTGGATGAGACGATTGTTCCGGCTAAGAAACGTTTAGCCAGGGGCTTCAACCCTTGCTTCCTGAGTTGCCCTAGATTGGTCTGGAGACCCACGCCGGCAAACGTCAAGAGGAACGCCCAGCGCGAGAGGTTCGCCAGATCGGCGATCTGCGATTTGGAAAAGAAGTTCATCGTCGAAAGCAAGGAAATCAGCAAAAAGCCGAGTACGAACTTGGGAAACTTGTTCCAGAGAAACGCCGCTTTGCTGCCCTGGAAGTCTTTTTGGCTCTTACGTGCCCAGTAAATAGCGTAGCCGAGCACCACAAAGCCGATGGTGGCATTGCGCGTGGTCTTCGCAAGAATGGCAAACTTGGCGGCAGTATCCGAAATAGAGCGCCCCGGCGGCTGTCGCTTCGGCCGTGTTATCGACGGCTAAGCCCGCCCAAAGCCCGAAAGCGTGGTCAGACATACCAAGCGCGTGTCCAATCGCCGGAAACGCGACCAGACTGAATGCTCCAAGCGCGAGAATAGCCGCTATCGCATTGAAATTATCAAGGGATATTTGAAAGCACGCCAAACTTGATGAGCAGGACGATACTTGTGGCGATCACAACTGACCACCAATCAGAGGATAATCTGCGTTTTTCGTTCATTTTGGTCCAGACGAATCGTAGCAGCTTTGACGTTTGATGTGGGTGGTCCACTGGGCGATTCCTCATGAAAAGCTAACGAATCCTTCGCCGCCTATGCAGATCGCCTTTAGCAGTTAAATGCCGGCAGCCATGAAGAGTTCCGGCGTCACTTCAACAGGTTCCCGGCTAATCGAGAGCAGGTGATTGGCCAGGGCTTCAGCCTGTCTTCGCAGCTCTGGAACAGCCGCGGTCTCAAACAGATCACCAAGACGCGGTGGCCCGAGCGTCATCAACCAATCGCTAGGTCTATTATTCGCGCCGATCAGTTCACCTTGCTCTGTGGTCCGCAATCCTTTGCCGATTGCACCCGGTGTGGCATATCCTGCCTCCAGCAGATAACGGGTTAGCGTATCCTCTGTGGCACGGTAATCACTGTCTGGTCCCGTGCAGTTTATGACCTTTTCTACATTTAGCGAGATGCTTTGGCCGGTTCGCAAACGAATGTCCGCCTTGAGGCCAGCTTCGGCAGTCTTCAACTGGCGTAACCTGGCAGCGTGGACTATCAATTGGCGGCTTGCGAGAGCAGCTTGTACCTTGACTCCAATTTCGGGAGCCATGCGATGCCGGTGGATGTCCCACCATGTTTTGAGATGACGGAAGACGCGCACTTGCTCCTTTTGCGAGAGTTGTTGCCAGATCTCGTTGGTTACAGGCCGTAAGGAATCGATAACAGCGCGCCAGTCCACGCTCTGAGAACCTGCTGTCCTTACTTCCGCGCGGATCGCCTTCAGCAAGCCGCGTGCGGTGAATTTGGCCGGCAAGAGGAAAGAACCAGGCAACGGCCGATACGGCTCATGGAAATGTGGGAGTTTGCCACTCCTCGAGACCATATGAATCTGACCAGTGTGGCCTTGAGAAACAAGCGCCAGGAACGCATCCACGGCTGTTAATCCTGCACCTAACAGGAGGACCTCTTTTCCGGGTTCGAGATCACGGAACACATCTGGCCGCCAAGGTGATCGGAAATAGCCCGGCAAAGGATCGAAAAAGCTACGCGAGGCAGGATTGCCCAATGCCAACACAACTTTATCGGCCTGTAGACGCTCACCGTTCCGCAAATAGACATTCACGGATAAACCTTCAAAACTCATACGGACAGCGTCTGTGAAATGATGCCGAAGCCTACTTTGGGTGCCAGCAGAACGGGCCGTGGTCGCAAGCAAATCCTGAATATAAGTACCATACAACTTGCGCGGAGCAAAGAGGCCAGGATCTGCCGAAGGGATTCCGTGTGCCTGCAACCATTGAAGGAAATGCAGCGGCTCGCTGCCGAATGCACTCATTCGTATCGCAGGCACATTCAGCAAATGTGCATCGTACCTGGTGGAATAGGCCAAACCGCGGCCGGGCAAGCGGCAGTCGACGATATCAATCTCAACACAGCTACTCTGGCGTAATAAATGAACCGCAACCAGGGTCCCCGAGAATCCGCCGCCAACGATGATCACACGGAGTGGTCGTGTTGATCCCAGTGCGACGCCATTTTTGGCCGGTTCCATGTGCTCAGTGTAAAGCAGGCCATCTCGGCTGAGCAATGTCGGCAGATTCAGCAATGCGAATACCAGAGAACATCGTCGGGGCTTGGTAGCAGTAATCACATGAGCGGAGTCCGCCGGCGTATTGCAGCACAGCAGACACGCGGATTTCCGACTCCAGCAGCTTTGCTGCCATTTGGCCGGGAACCCGGAAGTGTTTGCTCATGGATTAATCTTCGCCCTTGAGAGACGCCATGTCGATGAGAGGCGGCACTTGACGTCGGCCTTAAGAAGCCGATCGTAGCCCTCGTTCACTTTTGGATGGGAATGATTTCAACGTCGGCAGTGATGTTACGGGCGCCGCAGAAGTGCCTTTCGTGACGCCCCAGTGACGCAGGGGCGAATAGGTGGTGATGCCGGCGCAGAGCAACGGCGCGGTTCCGGCCAGATCGAGGTTGGCCGCGACCCTTGAGGACGAGCCGCTCGTCGACGATGACGCTCTCGGAGTAACTGCCGTGGTGACGCCGCCAGTGTGTTTGTTGGGGAAGTTGTAGGTCAGGACGCAGTTGAGGCAGAACTGCTCGAAGCTCGCTTTGCACTCGGCGCAGGTGCCATCGGAGTCGACCATGCAGCCGACGGCAGCGATGTCGCAGGTGTTGAACTTCGTCACCGCAGAACCTGTCTTGGTAACGCAGCCGACGATCTCGTGGCCAGGGATAGACGGTCGGCATGACGCCGCTCCACTCGTTGCGGACCTGGTGAGGTTGAGTGACAGATGCCACAGAAGAGTATCTCGATCTGCACATTCGTCTCGGTTGGATCGCGCCGCGCGATCGTGGAGGACGCAAGCTGCGCGGTAACACTGGCTGCGGAGTAAGCTTTTGCGTTGTACATAAAGTCAACTCTAGACGGTGGCGACGCTTGGCGATATGCAGAAACACACCAATCTACATGCATGATGCGCCATGCTGCGCACGCTGAGAAACAACATGCACGAGAACCGCGAGCGCGGAGAGTCTACATCCCGAAGGCTGACGGTCGGCAAAGGCCGTTAGGCGTTGCGGCGCTGGAGGAAAAAATCGTTCAACAGGGCATGATAACCGTCCTCAATCAGATTTATGAGGTGGACTTCCAGGGCTTCTCGTATGGCTTTTCATGGTGCACTATTTGACCCGATCCCGATGCTAATATCGAACGATAACAGCGCCCCGGCTCGCTTAAAGTTGGGCGCTTGAAAAGCAAGGAGAAATGACGATGAAATTGGCGAAAGCGGCGCTGCTTTTCACCCTGGGGTCGGTAGCGACCTGGGCACAGGTTAATATGGGCGAACAGAAGCCCGCAGCGAGCCTGCCCTTCACCATGACCACGGTGGCCAACTTTGAGCTGCCCTGGCGGCTGGCCTTCCTACCCGATGGACGCATGCTGATCACCGAAAAGGTCGGGCCCGTTTGGCTGGTATCCCAGCAGGGAGAGAAATTCCCGGTGGCCAATACGCCCCCCGTCTATTGGCAGGGCCAGAACGGCATGCACGGTGTCTTCGTCTCGCCCCATTACGCCACCGACCAAAGTATCTATCTCACCTATGTCGAGCCGGGTGACTATGGCGGTGGGCTGGCGCTGGCCCGCGCGAAGCTGCACGCCACCGCCACTTCGGCGAGACTGGGAAACTTTGAGGTGTTGTGGCGCCAGATGCCCAAGGGCAAAGGCGGCCAGGAAGGGGCGCAGGTCGCCTTCTCACCCGACGGCGAGTATCTGTTCCTCACAGTTGGCGAACGCCAGCGGTTTACCCCCGCCCAGGATCCAGACCAGCCCGAAGGCAAGATTCTGCGCCTGACGCTGGACGGTAAACCCGCCCCCGGCAATCCCAACTTCGGCAAAGCCGGCGCGGCCACCATTCCCCTGATAGATCCACCCAGTGACACCGAAACTGCCAAGAACGCCAAGGTGGTGAGCACTTATAACTTTGCCGGCCCCAACCTGACGCCTGCTGAAACCTGGACTAGCGGTCACCGCACGCCCTACGGCCTGGCGTTTTCGCCCACCGGCGAATTGTGGGAAGTCGAGCATGGCCCACGCGGCGGCGACGAGTTGAACCTGATCGAGGAGGGCAAGAACTACGGTTGGCCGCTTGTCTCCTACGGCAATAACTATAACGGCGTGCCCATTCCGAAGCCCGATACGCGTCCCGATCTGGCGAAGCCGGTGATCTATTGGGTTCCGGTAATCGCGCCAGGCAATCTGATGTTCTACCACGGCGCCCAAACTTTCCCGCAATGGAACGGCAATGGTCTCATCAGCGGCCTGTCAAGCAAGACGCTCATCCGCGTCATCTTTGACGGCCACGGCGGCGCCAAAACCGCCGAGCGCTGGGATCTCGGCCACCGCATCCGCGATGTGGAAGAAGGCCCCGATGGCTCGCTGTGGATGGTCGAAGATGCCAATCCTGGTGCCCTCATCCACGTGACACCCCAAGTGGTCTCTTCCCGTTAGATGAAACTCAAAAGTAAAAAGGGCCGGAGCGATCCGGCCCTTTGCTTTATCGGTCACCGTGAGTACGCAGTAGTCCCGGAAGTCTTGGGTCCATATCAGGAGCAGGTTGGAGAGGTCACTGCTCAAAGTAGAAGTGATAGTGGTTGCGACAGCCTGGGTTGGACTCGGCATCACAAATGGGACACTTACTTGAACAATGGATGTATTGAGTGATAGTCAGCTCGTTTCGGCAGCTTCCGCATAGTACTGCCAACTGGAGCCATTCGCTACGCGGCCAGACTTTAGTTTCGTGGGGAGCAAGCGCGGCGTGGCATTCTTTACATGCATAATACTCGCCACAACATTTCATTTTGATTGCGGTGATGTCTTGCGGCGAGTGGTGATGGCGGCAGCGTGTTTGCTCGTCCAAATCGATACCGAGCACGCGAGGCGAACATGTTGACGCGTTTCCCAGGATTAGGGATGAACCGGCACTGCAAACGATATGCTAGAGTGCAACGCCGAAATCATTCATGTTCGTATACTGAACTGATTCACAAATGTGGTTTTCGACGCCTTCCGACCAGCCCTGTATCGATTTACCGGATCGAAGACTGATTCTTAGGAGACTGACGATGTACTTTTCGAATGCTTTACGCCTTTCTGTTTGCACCGCTGTGCTAGCGGGCTTTGCGCAAACTGTATTGGCTGATATTTTGATTGCCGACGCGAAATCGCAGCCGGAAAGTCTAACCGTGGCGCCGGGCGGCGTACTCATCGTCGGCAGCGCCAGCACCCCGTTCGTATATAAGGTAAAGGCGGGGGCGTCTACCGCCGAGAAGTTTATCGACGCCAGCGCAGAAGGGCCCGGGACATTTTTCTTTGGCATGCTGGCGGATGTCTCCAGTAATACACTGTGGGCGTGTCAGTTGACACCGGTGCCAAACACTCCAAGGCAGCGGCACACCGCTTTGAGAGGGT
>DATHIZ010000427.1:0-3230 GCA_035316385.1 Bryobacteraceae bacterium
AACCGTCCGATGCCGTTGCGGCTAATCGGACCGGCGCACACCAGCGCCAGAGATCGCGGTTTCGTCATACAATCCACGTGCCTTGATGGCCTTGATCCGGTCGCGCAATTGCGCAGCCTTCTCGAACTCGAAATGCTTGGCGAACTCGCGCATCTGTTGCTCCATCTCCGCCAGATATTGTTCTCTCGCTTCAATGGTCATCTCTTCCACCGGGCTCTCCGGTTCCACCGGAACCGTTACGTAGTCCGCTTCCGCAATCCTCACCAGACTCATATCGATCGGCTTGATAATCGATTGCGGCGTAATATCGTTCTCCTCGTTATACGCGGTTTGAATACTCCGTCTCCGGTATGTCTCGTCAATCGCCCATTTCATGCTGTCGGTAATGACGTCAGCATACAGGATTGCACGGCCGCTTAGATTGCGGGCCGCGCGGCCCATGGTTTGGATGAGTGAACCTCCGGAGCGCAGAAAACCTTCCTTGTCCGCATCCAGAATCGCCACCAGCGATACCTCGGGCAAATCGAGTCCCTCGCGCAGAAGATTCACACCGATCAACGCATCGAATTCGCCGCGCCGCAAATCGCGCAGTATCTTAATCCGGTCCAGCGTACTCACCTCGGAGTGCAGGTAGGCGCACTTCACTCCCACCTCGGAATAGTATTCGGCCAGATCCTCAGACATCCGCTTTGTCAGCGTGGTCACCAGCACGCGCTCGTCTCTCTCCGCGCGCACACGAATCTCATTCAACAAATCGTCCACCTGGCCCTTAATCGGACGGACTTCGATTTCCGGATCGATCAGTCCGGTCGGGCGGATGATCTGCTCCACCACCACGCCGGCGGATTTCGTCAGCTCATAAGGACCGGGCGTAGCCGAAACATAGACAATCTGGTTGACGCGATTTTCAAATTCTTCGAACGTTAGCGGCCGGTTGTCCAGCGCGCTGGGAAGCCGGAAGCCGTAGGAGATCAGGTTCTCTTTCCGCGAACGGTCGCCGTGAAACATGGCCCGCAACTGCGGCATGGTCTGGTGGCTCTCATCGACGAACATCAGCGCATCGTGCGGCAGATAATCCAGCAGCGTCGGCGGAGCTTCCCCTGGAAGACGTCCCGAAAAATGCCGCGAATAATTCTCAATGCCATGGCAATAGCCGATCTGCTTCATCATTTCCAGATCGAACATTGTTCGTTGATACAGGCGCTGCGCCTCAATGGGCTTGCCGTTCTTTTCCAGCTCTTTGTACCACCAGCCCAGTTCCAGCTCAATGCTCCGCATCGCCTGTTCGCGCGTGGTGGCGCTCATCACATAGTGAGACTTCGGGTAGATCGGAAGCCGGATATAAGTCTGCCGGATCTGCCCCAGTAGCGGGTCCACCTGCGAGAGGCTTTCAATCTCATCGCCCCAGAATTCAATGCGGTAAGCGAAGTCATCGTAGGTGGGAAACACCTCGACTACATCACCGCGTACACGGAACGTTCCACGTTTAAAATCGTGATCGTTTCTCTCGTAAAGAACTTCCACCAGTTTCGCGGTCAGTTCCTTTCGAGTGATCTTCTGGCCCTTCTCCAGCATCAGCAGCATGCCGTAATAAGCTTCCGGCGAACCAAGTCCGTAGATGCAACTGACGCTCGCCACAATCACGCAATCCCGCCGTTCAAACAGCGAGCGAGTAGCCGACAGCCGAAGCTTGTCCAGCTCCTCATTGATAGTGGCCTCTTTCTCGATGTAAACATCGCCCGAAGGAATATATGCTTCCGGTTGATAGTAGTCGTAGTAACTGACAAAATACTCAACCGCATTCGACGGAAAGAAAGTCTTGAACTCATGATAGAGCTGCGCCGCTAAGAGCTTGTTGTGCGCCAGCACCAGAGCCGGACGGCCCGAATGCTCAATCAGCTTGGCCATCGTAAACGTCTTGCCGGATCCGGTGGCGCCAAGAAGCACCTGATGCTTCTCGTCTTCTTTGATGCCGCGTAGGAGTTGTTCGATAGCGGTGACTTGATCGCCGCGAGGGCGATAGTCCACGGCCAGTTGGAAACCCATCTTTTCAGTGTGGCACAGTGCGTTCAGACCGGAAGACCTTCTTCCTGCATCCGCTCCCGCTCCGCGTTGTACTCACATCCGTAAAGCGCAATAACGGACAGCAGGTACATCCACACCAGCAGCGCCACCACTGCGCCGATACTGCCATACAGCACATTGTAATTGGCGATGTTACGCACGTACCAGCCGAAAAGTGTGGTCGCCGCCCACCAAAGCGTGGTAGCCACGGCGGCCCCCGGAAGAACGCGCCGCAGCTTGTTCGGCCGGTTCGGGCCCGTATAGTAAAGCAGCGCAATGCTGAACACAATGGCGCCAAGAGCGACGGCATAGCGCAACAACTGCCCCAGGAAGGAGGCCCACCCGCGCAGTCGCTGCTCGTCCTCCAGCAAGCCCATCGAAATAAGAACCACGCGTTCCGTCCTTGCGCCAAAGACAATTAAGCCGGACGCTGCCACCATGGGCACCGCAACAAAAATCACCAGTAGAATCGCCATCCCTCGCTGTTTGAGAAATGGCCGTCCTTGCTCAATTCGATACGCCGCCTGAAAGCCCTGCATCAGGCTGGCCATCACGCCCGAGGCCGCCCAAAGCGCCAGCAGCGTGGCGATGATAATTAGCGAAACAGGCCGCTGGCCGCGTTCGGTAAAATTGTAGAGCACAATTTCTTCCGTACCCGGCGGTACCACTTCGAAGATCAGGCTCGACAGCATTCTCGAAACCGAGGGTGCATTCGCCTGCACCAGAATCGCAGTCAATGTTGTTAAAACAGGAAAAAACGACAGCAGCGCTGAATACGCAACCCCTTTCGCCAAACCGAAGCAATTGTTCTTGTAAGCAGTAACGAAGGCGCGGCGAAATACCGTGGCCGAATGCTGAAGCCAGCTGGGAAGCCGTAAGTAAAATCGGATCTGACCAGCGTCTTCGGCCATGTTCTTCTCTATGATAGACGGACGACAGTAGTACCATGATTAAGATTCATGGGATTCATCCATTCCGTCCGGCATCAACTGCAAAACATCGATAACTTCCTCTCGAAATACGATCACCCCACTGAGGCCGCTCCCGTCATTGCGCCCAAACACTTATACGAAGAGGTCAAGACCTTCCTCCGCAGTATCGATGTACCGGATGAGGACGCTCGAAGTTACCGCGAACTTCACATCGAAAGGATTGCCCGGACCCTC
>DATHIZ010000428.1:0-9310 GCA_035316385.1 Bryobacteraceae bacterium
AAACTCTGGAACAACGCTAAGTACGGTTTCTACAAATTCGGTTTCTGTCTGCTCACGAAAGAAAGGATTGGAAACCCTCTCATAGCCTATTGTCGACTGTTTGCGCTGGGACATTCCGGCACCACATAACGATCCAGCACCATGTCCGGGAAAGATTTCGGTTCCATCCGGCAATTCCTGCATCCGCTGGACGCTTTTGTAGAGAGCTTTTGCCAATTTTTCTTTTTCACCGTCGCCAAGCAGATCGGGCCTGCCGACAGAGCCGACGAAAAGAAAGTCCCCAGAGAATAATGCGATTGGCGCGCGGCTTTTGCGGGGTTCGATAAGCAAGAAGCTGATGTGTTCCGGAGTGTGGCCGGGAGTATGTAGGACTTTCAAAGTAAGTTCCCCCAGTGGCACTTCGTCTCCCTCGCTCACCGCGCGATGAGCAAAGCGATAGGAAAAGCTCTCACCGCCAGTGTACCTGCTGAGGCAGAGTTCAGCCCCGCTCTGAGTGGCGAGAGCTGTCGCCCCGGACGCGAAATCCGCATGAATATGCGTCTCTAGAACGTAGGCTATACGCAGCCCATTGCTTTTGGCGTAGTTGATGTAAGTATCTATATCTCTCTTTGGATCAATTATGGCGAGGCTGCCACCCGCACCCACTGCATACGAGTATTGCGACAGGCCCGGAACTTCAAAACGTTCAAATATCACGAATCTTTCATCTTTCAGAAGGCAGTATCAAGTCCAACTTTCAACAGGTCCGCAACAATTCGCATGGCGTCATGCAACGGTTTCCCCAGGGGCAGTCAGCATACATAAATGACCCGCGCCAAGAACCGCCGTGCGAACGTTGGGATCAGTTTTCATTCGTCCCAGGGCCTCGTCAAAGGGGGCGTGCTCGAAGCCCATACAACGAATGTAGCTGATAGGCAGCGGAGCCGAAAAAGGCGCCATGAATTAACACAAGCATATGTCTTGTTTTTACTCAGCAATTCGTGTTGTACTTACAACGAAAATATAGCACGACCAGTCGTACGGAAAACCTGGCGCGCCATGGCCGGCCGTTCTTAAAGTTACTTCCGCTTGGATGTTGACCGGGACCCCGAGGACCGTTTGGCTGCAACTGGAGCCGCCCGCTCGATCAGGCCCTGAAACGCTTGCTCCGCCCGGGCATTCGCCTGCCGATCACGCATGAAGCGAAGCGATGCATGATGGTTCAAGTAGATCCCACCTAGCTCCCAAATGAATTGGTCTACGTCGAGATCTCTCCGAAGATGCCCTTGCGCAATCGCGTCAAGCGCCAATTGTTTGAATTGCCCCCACAATTGCTGTTCCAAGGTAAACAACTTGTCTCGGACCGGGCCTTCAACGTCGTCCAACTCGAACATTCCAGCAGCCGCCGGGCACCCCCCGGGTAGACCGGCCTTCGTGCTCCAGCCGAACCAGTTGTGCACGGCAGCCTCCAGGCGAGGCAAACCTTCCGGTGCTCGCATCGCTGGGATCAACACGTGATTGGCCACAACCCCGGCCATCTGGTCCAGCAATTCTATTTCAACTTCTTCTTTCGATTTGAAATGCGCAAAGAGGCCGCTTTTAGACATGCCAACCTGGCCGGCCAGAACCCCGAGCGTCACGCCAGCAAAGCCGGAGGTGCTTAAAAGATTGAGTCCGGATTCAAGAATGCGATCTCGAGTTGTTGCTTTTGCCTGTTGCCTCACATGATGAAAGGTAGCACGACCGATCGTACCCGTGCTTTATCACAAAGATCTGCCTCGGTATGTTGTACGTCGTAGTGATGTAAACGTGAACAGGCCAGGCTTGAGGCGACGGGACTGCGCATCGGCGAAGCGGGTGCGGGGAGGGGAATTGCCTCCACGGTCCCGGCGGCCGTCGAGTTTTCGCTGGACAACAAAAAGGCACTCCCGCCACTGGAGCGGGAGTGCCGAGGGTTATGCTTCCAATCAATGAACCGCCCATCACTGGGCTGTGAGCGAGAACGTCACAGTCGAGTTTGCCGTCATGGAGACATTGTCTTGGAACTGTCCGCCGTAGGTGGCGCAGGAGGCTTGCGAGCAGGCTCCCGTCACAGGAATGATTGCTGCGTGAGCCGTTGTCAGCACAACACTAACGCCGGGCGTATACACACCCACAACGCCGGAAGCAGCGTAACTCGCGCGGTTCATGAGCAGAGGCCCGACATCCTTCGTATCAATCGTCATGACCGGTAAAGTAAACAGGTTCTTGTACTTCGTAATAGTGGCGTCCATGAGGTCGCTGAACATGGAGTGCGTGCCGTCGTAAGTCGACGAATTGGCGATGTAAAAGCCAAGAGGATACGGCTCATACGTAAGCATGTTGGCTTGCAGCAATTTTCCGCTTTCGTTATCCAAAATTTGGCTGTAAGTTTGATTCTGGCTGTAGAGGGCTTGTGTGCCGTTCGGACCAAATTTTGCGTTGTATTCGTCCGGCCAAGAGCCATATGCTCCTGTTTGCGGGCTGGAAACGTCATCAAAGAGGTTGGGACTCCGGCGAGGAATTTCATAAATTGCGGGAAAGAGGGGATTTGTGATTCCCGTATTGGCGCTGGGCGGCTCTACTGCCGCAACGATGTACGTGAGGCCGGCCTGCATGGCTGCTTGTAGAAAGTTTGGGTTTGTCAGACCGCCATTGAATGGCGTGACCACGCTTGTGCGATCTAGCGTGATGCCAAGACTTCCAGCGACAGCAATATTTTGATTCAGTTCGGCTTGCGATTGGGCAAGAGTCGCGGGAACGCAATTCCCGTTGCCGTCGGTCGTATAGCAATCCAGATTGGCGTGGCCCCAAGTATGGCTGACCCAGCTAAATTGGGAGTTCAGCGAAGCCATGGCGGCAAAGACCGGATCGCTCGGAGCGAACCAGGTGGTTCCGACGCCGTTAAAGGCAAACGTTGCGTGAAAGCTCTGAAATTGCGGGTCGGCTTGCAGGTTGGTCTGCCAATTTGCGAGAGAGTGCAAGTCTGGGCCGGTGGCGAAAGCGGTCGGGCAGCTTGGGTCTGCTGGACATTGCGGCAGCGTTGGGGCGTACAGGCGATTACCAAAGAGCAAGTCGTCGATTTGCGGATTTAGATACACTCTGCGTGAGCCGAGAAAAACGCCTTTGGTCACCCAATTGATCACTCCATAACTGAAGGCCGTTGAGTGAAGCAACCCCGGGTAATTATCCATCGTAAGCGCTAGGGTCTCGCGGCCGTCCGCGGCCGTGTGCGTCACCCCAACCGTGTTGGCGCCCGCCATGAGCAGCGGCGTGGTGCTTTCATTGGCAGCCGCCGTTGGAGTTGCGCGATAGGCCCAAATCCCGCTGGAGCCCTGACCGCCGACTGGAATGGCGTTCGCGGAATTGAGGTAAGAAAATATTGTAGCGCCCGCAGCTGTGAGCGTGACATTCAAGGGATTCGTCTGCTGGTAGCTTGCGCCGGAGTCAGCCGGAAGAAGACCCCATCGGGCTTCAGGAAAGGTGTAGTAACTGACCAATCGTACGCTGAATTGAGCGGCGTAATTGCTGAGCTTCAACCAGTCCGAGTTTGATAGTAGGCTGTGGCATGTTGTATCACAAACATTGAAACTGCTGTCAGTCTGAATAATGCCTTGATAAAGCCCAACGCCGCTGGAAGAATCGGTCAGTGGTACTCCGGACAAGCGATTTCCCGAGCTGTCCGGCGTCAGGCTATTTACGAAGACCGCTTGATAGGGTGTACCAATCTGATTCATAGATGCCGCGATGGATTTGTAACTAATGTCATCTTGGCTCATGGCGAGGACAAGCAGCTTCATCGTCACCGGCAGTGATGCGGCAGAATTACCCGCATTCAAGGAGAGCAGCGCAGTCTTGCTCACGCTGTTGTAGGTTGCGGTGATGGAAGCTGAAGCGGAGTAACTCACCGTCATTGTGGTGATGGTAAACGTGGCAGTAGTGCTTCCGGCAGCTACAGTGACATTGGCTGGGACCGCCGCGGAAGCATTGTTGCTGGATAGCGACACCGAGATACCGCTGGCCGGAGCGGCAATGCTCAAGGTGACGGTTCCCACCGACGACGCGCCGCCCGTAACGCTTACGGGGCTGACGGAAACTGAGGCAAGGGCCGCCGTCACCGCCGGCGTGATGGTGAGTGGCGCGGTCTTATTCACGCCGTTGTAGCTGGCAGTGATTGCCGCCGCGGTGGATGATGTGACCGCCAGCGTCGTTACGCTAAACGTAGCGCCTATATTACCGGCAGCCACCGCGACAGTGGCGGGCACCGTGGCAGAGGCGTTGTTGCTGGATAACGACACCAAGATACCGCCAGCTGGAGCGGCACTGCTCAAGGTGATGGCGCCCGTCGACGAGGCGCCGCCCGTCATGCTAGCGGCGTTGACGGAAACTGAGGAAAGGACCACGGTCACCAACGGCGTGATGGTGAGTGCCGCAGTCTTGCTAACGCCATTTGAGATCGCTGTAATTGTGGCCACGGTCGATGTGGTAACTGCCGCGGTAGACACTGTAAAGGCAGTGCTCATGTTACCGGCAGCGATAACGGCGGCCGCGGGAACGGTGGCGGCTGCATTGTTACTCGACAACGCAATCGATACGCCACCGGCCGGAGCAATCCCGTTCAAGGTCACCGTGCCCATCGACGAAATGCCGCCAGTCACGGTAATGGGATTGAGCGAGACGGAAGTGGGCGCCACGCCTTCAGCGGCTGTTAGCGACAGAGCCACTGTCGAGTTTGCGGCCATTACAACGTTGTCCTGAAGCTGCCCTCCGTACGCCGCGCACGCGGACTCTGAGCAAGCACCGGTGACGGGGATAGTGGCCGCGTTTGTGGTTGTAAGTGTCACGCCGGCGCCGGGCGTATAAACGCCGACCACACCGGAGGCATCGTAGCTGGAACGAGTCTGCAATATAGGTCCAATCGCATGCATGTCCAGAGTTAACACTGGCAGCGAAAAAAGATTGGTATATTTCGTAATCGCCGCATCTATGACATCGCTAAACAAGGAGTGCGTGCTATCGTACAGCGAGCTATTATCGATGTGATAGGCGAGCGCATACGGCTCGAAGGAAAGCATGTTGTTTACCAGCAGCTTCTGACCTTCAATATCGAGTATCTGGTTATAGGTTTGATTTTGAGCATAGCTCGCATGTGTGCCGGCCGGTCCGTATTCGGCATTGTACTTGTCGGGCCATGAACCTGGTACGCCAGTCAGAGGGCTAGAAACATCATCGTAAAGGTCGGGGTTTCGCCGGGGGATTTCGTAGATAGCGGAATTGAGTGGATTCACCTGCCCGATTTGCACGCCAGGCGGACCGAGGGCCGACACGATGTATTGCAGCCCCGACTGCGCCGCGGCTTGCAGAAAGTCGGGATTGGTCAAACCGCCATTGAAGGGGGTGACCATGCCGGTTCGATCAAGCGTAATGCCAAGCGTACTGGCCAGAGTAATGTTTTGACTTAGTTCGGCTTGCGATTGGGCGAGAGTCGCGGGAACGCAAGTCCCACTGCTATCGGCCGTATAGCAATCCAAATTGGCGTGGTCCCAGGTATGACTAACCCACGTGAACTGTGTGTTCAAGGCGGTCATCTGTGTAAAGACCGGATCCGTCGGGGGAAACCATGTGCTTCCAACACCGTTGTAAGCGAAGGTCGTGTGAAATGTCGAAAACAGCGGATTCGATGCCTTCAGGTTTGCTTGCCAGTTTGCGAGTGCTACGAGGTCGTTTCCCGTGGCAAAAACGGTTGGGCAGCTCTCCGCTCCCGGGCATTCCGCGCGGTCTGGAGCATACAATCGGTTTCCGTAGAGAAGATCGTCGATTTGCGGATTCAGGTAGACGCGGCGATTACCGAGAAAAACTCCCTTCGTCACCCAGTTGACAACTCCGTAACTAAGGGTCTCGGAATGAAGATAACCAGGGTAGTTATCCATAGTGAAAGCGAGAGTCTCCCGCCCGTCCGCCGTGGTGTGAGTGACGCCAACCGTGTAAGGACCCGCCATAAGAAGCGGCGTTGTGGTTTCATTTGCAGCTGCCGCCGGCAAAGCTTTGTATGCCCAGATTCCGCCCCCTTGGCCAGCGACCGGAATCGCCGCCGTAGGCTTCAGGTAGGAGAAGACAGCAGCTCCCGCGGCTGTAAGCGTCACATTCAATGGACTAGTTGCTGTGTAGCTCGCTCCGGAATCGCCCGCCTGAAGTCCCCACGACGGATCCGGCCAACCGTAATAACATACCATCCGAACGCCGTACTGCAGAGCATAAGTATTTAGTTTTGATATATCCGCGGCTGACAGAAGGTTTATGCAACTGGTTGTGCAAACGTTGAAACTGCTGTCAGTCTCAATAATTCCTTGATACAACCCGCGTCCATGGGCAGTGTCGGTTAGAGTAAGTCCGGCCAATCGATTGCCAGAGGCATCGGGCGCAATGTTATTCAGGAACACTGTGTCGTACGGAATGCCAATCTGGCCTAGGTCTCTTGCAATAGACTGATAACTGATATCATTCGTGTCCCATGCAACGAGCAGTAGCTTCATCACCACGGGTGGCGATGCGGTCAGGAACGGGCCGCCGAGTAACAACATACCGACGATAATTGTCAGCCTGCAAATAAGAGTATTATAGCGATTCATATTGCCTTTCAGATGAGCTGCTGATATAGCTGTGCGGTCGTGAACGCCACAGCGCAAAGAGCCGCGGGTACCGTATGTTTCGGCGGACGAACCACCTCGGAGCTAGCGGCCTAAAGCTGACTGTAACAGTGCACGTACACTGCGTCAACATAGGCCTGAGCTGAGCAGGTACCGATAACAGAGGCTGCCGGACTGCAGGAACATATGAGATCTACTTAGTACACTAGGGAATAGTTAGTACGGGATAGGTGCGTAGATGCGAGAGCGGTCTATCGTTCTTATATATATTCGAAAGGGCGAATAAGAGCAAGTTGGAGCGCCTGTTCGCGGCGAGTGGCGGCTTTAATCGCAACCTAAAGATTCGAATGCATCGAAACCAATTTGATTTCTGACGGCTCCTCATCACCTATTAGTACAGGCAGACGCCATTTATTCAAATGGTTTAGGTACTAATAAGCCACGCAGGGGGATGGGAATTCTGGCTGGAAGTCACTAGCCTCAGACGGAAGGCTTCAGATGCTGCACATCAGGATTCCAAAAATTATACACCTATTATGTATATGCGCGTTTGCCGTGTCAGTCGGCGCCGTCCAAGCGAGGGCTGCTGCCCCTCCCGTTGTTATGAAAGTTCTTGTCCTGGCCGGGAAGACGGGTGAGACGAGTTACCAGTCCATCACGGCATATCTGACACAAATTGGCGTCCCGTATCAAGCCATAGTGCTAAGCAGCACTTCGCCGGATTCGGCCGGCAACCGGTTGAAGGCGCCTTTATCTGATTCCACCACTGGCCGGGGGCTCTATCAAGGCGTCATTCTTACGGACAGTACTTTCGCCGCATGCAGTCCCTCGTGCTTGTCCACCGCGGATTGGACCAAGTTGAATACCTACGCCTCCCAGTTCAGCGTACGTGTCGCCAGTTACTATACTCTGCCACAAGCGCAATGGGGGCTACTAGCGGCTGATTCAGGTGTGAGCTACACGGCCGCGAGTCCTTTAAATGTGAAGCTGACAGCGGCGGGTGCAGCCGTGTTCTCCTACCTGAACTCCGTCAACTCCATCCCGGTGAGCGGTCAAGGTACGGGCGGAATCAAGGCCTACCGCGCGACCGCCACGGCTGCCGCGAACGAGACCACCACGCCCCTGATGATGGCGGGCACCTATGTCGTTGCCGCGACCCATACCACCGCGGATGGCCGGGAGACCCTGGCTCTTACAATGGACAATTCTCCCGCGCTGCTTCATTCTCTCGCTTTTGGTTATGGAGTGATCAACTGGGTAACAAAGGGCGTGTTCCTGGGATCGCGCAGCGTCTACCTCAATCCCCAAATTGACGACATGCTGTTTGGAAACCGGCTCTATGCCCCCACGCTGCCCCAATGCCCTGGGGACGACAGCTGCCCCACCGTTTTTGCAAGCGGCAACGACATTCAAGCGCTGGTAAACTGGCAAACCAATTTGAAGGCTGACCCGCGTTTTTCGACTTTCCACTCAACGTTTGCCTTGAACGGCGTCGGTACTACGTGGTTTGAGCCGAATGATCCCGTGTTCGCTGCCATCTCTTCGTTAGGTTCGCATTTTACCTGGATCAGTCATACCTGGGACCACGCCAATCTCGACTGCTACACCGTGAACAACCAGGGCGCCTGCGTTCCTGCAACTCTGGCCCAATCCCAGGCAGAATTGAATAAAAACATCGCCGTTGCCCCCAGCCTTGGGATCACTCTCGATCGCACCGGGATGGTGACGCCATTCAACGGCGGCCTAGGCAATGCAAATTTTCTGACGGCGGCCGTTCAGGGTGGCCTCAAATATATCGTTACCGCGCTGCCTCCCGCAAGTCCTAATACCGGCGGCGTGAATCCTCTGAACTCCGGTATCTTTGAGGTTCCACGCATCAGCCCTCCCCTTTTCGATGACGTCTCCGTTCCGCAAACAGGAGCGTATGGTTCCTGGACGGATAAATACAACGCGATGTTCGGCCCCAATGGGACCGATCGTCTTTACAGCACAAATCAAACCTATGCTCAGATCCTGAACAACGAGAGCTCGAACATCCTGCTAGGCACCATGCTTGCCTATGAACCGTATCCCCTCGCGTTTCATATCGATAACTCGTCGACCTACGACGGCACGCACTCCTTGTACTCAGACCTGCTGGACGCGACCATTACAAAGTATAAGAACCTGTTTACCCTGCCGGTCCTGACCATGGACATGAAGGACATTGCGCCGGTGCTCATGAATCGCGCCAGTTACAACGCTTCGGGCGTCTCCGGCGTCTATACGCCTGGCGTCAGTGTTGTGCTGACGACGAGCAAAGCGGCAACCATTCCGGTGACGGGCGCCTGTTCCGAGGCCAGCTGCTCCACCTATGGAGGCCAGGTTCAAGACAGCGTGCAGATGGCCGCGAACTCGACCGTGACTTTGTCCCTGACAGCCGCGGAAGGAAACACGCCGGCTTCCGTTTCGCTGAATCCAACTAGTGTTGCCGGAGGCGCATCTTCCACGGGAACTGTCACGCTAAGCGCCGCGGCGCCGGCAGGCGGCATCACGGTAGCACTAGCAAGCGATAATTCGTCGGCGGGAGTTCCGGCTAGCGTGACTGTCGCGGCCGGAAGCAGCACAGCGAACTTCACTGTCACTACCACCTCCGTCACATCGGCCGCCTCGGCCACAATCACGGC
>DATHIZ010000429.1:0-5131 GCA_035316385.1 Bryobacteraceae bacterium
ACCCGCCACCGCCAGGAAGGTTTCCGCTGCCGTTTTCAGATCGAGGGTATCCGCCGCCATCCAGCCAGCGTGCAAAAAGGCATTCACAAGCGCCTCCCGAGAGCCGAGGAACACCAAGTTGACTAAGTCGGAAGGCGTTCCGTGTGGTGTCGCGGTTCGCAGCGGTAAGGCATTCACTAGGGCTTGCAGGTCCGGCGACGGCGCCAGGAGGTGTGGCTGCCGGAGGCTCTCCGGTTGGGGCATAGCGGTGATGCGCAGCGCTTCCGTTAGCATAAGCTGGACTTCGACACCCGCTTCATAGGTGATGCGCGGCTTTTCCTCTTCCGCCACTACAAAGCGGCCCAGCTCTAACGACACCAGTACGGCGGGATGGGCGGCCGCAGCCAGCATCAGAAGATCCTCAACCTCACTCGGACGCCTGCGCAGCGGCCGCAAGCCATGAATGACCCCCTGACCGTCAACGGACTCACGGCCGTTGTCCACGCTGAGCACTCTCGCCTGAAAAGGCACGGAACGCTTTGCTTTCCCGACTAACTCGCCGAAACTGAGCCACAGTATGGAATGGCTTAGCCGTTTGTGAGCCGGAGTAGGGTTCGCGACCGCTCCTTGTATGAGAAAACCAGCGGGAATGCCGGCTTGTCCCTGGAGGGGCACGGGTGCGATCAGCGTGGCCCAAATGGGTTCGCCCGGTTGTGAGTGCTTGCTCGAAATAGCGTTCCGGAGCCGGATGGAAAGTTGCGTACCGGCCGGAACGTCGATCTGCGCCAGCACGGGACAACACCCGGGGAAGCCAGCCAGAGCAGCGGTAAGAAGCAGGCGAAACATAGTGATCATTCGAATATCCGTGCAGCGGCTGGCCGTTGCTTGTGCTACTGCATTTGCAGTATAGAACGGGCCGGCCCGGCCATGAAGCGGAAACGCCCCTATGTTGTCTCTATGACGTTGTCTCTAGGACGTTGCATATAATCTGTGCAGCCATGGCCGAGACACGTACTGCCACGCTGCGTATTCGGGATTGGGACGCAGCCACCAAATTCGCCGGCATCGTCGCGTTGGTAGCCGGCGGGATGTGGAGTGTGTGGATTTACCATCAAACGGCGAAGCAGCACGCGAGCGCGGCACAAATAGAGGCGCAGAAACCGTTCTCGGCAAAGCGTCTCGAAACCTATGAAAAGCTAGTGATGCTTACTTCGGTGGTCGCGCAAGGGGATCTGCCTCAGCCGCTCCGGCGCGCGAAGCGACAAGATCTGGATCAGGTAGTAAACGGTCCGCTTGCGCTGGTGGCTCAGGACAAAGTGTTCTCAGCACTTTTCGATTTCTATCGCTGCCTGGACAGCCAGCAGTGCACTAAGGGGACTCTCATGCTCTACTCCAGGAACGTCGCCCGGGCTTGCCGCAGTTCCATCGAAGAATCGTGGCAAGTGAGTTTGCCTCCGGTGCCGACCTCAGATAAGCTTCCGTGAGTTCCTGGCTAGCGCCTGGCCTTTACAAGCAAGAAGACTCCCCCTAAAGCAAGCACCGCGCCGGCCACCGGTCCATAGGGTACGTTGTGTTCTTTATCTTTTGTGGCTTGAAGAGGTCCTATGTCCACGACCTTCTCGCGAGTCGTGAAGCCAAAGGCGCCCCAGACGATGATTCCGATTCCAACAAGTATGAGAACGACGGCTAATGCTTTCATCCCGGATACCCCTTTGTGTGCGCGGAAAACTGCACCGCCCTGTCTCTGTCTGAGTGTTACTGCTACATGGGACGCGAAAACACCTACGGTGTTTCGATGTTTCGCTGGTCGGCTACTCTGGTGATTCACATGCAGATTGGTATCGACAGCTTCGCGGCAGCGATTTCCGACCCCGCCACGCACCTTACTATCAGCCCCGGCGAACGCCTCCATAACCTGCTCGGGGAGATTGAACTTGCCGACCAGGCCGGTTTGGACGTATTCGGGATCGGCGAACATCACCGGCCGGAGTTCCTCGATTCGGCGCCCGCAGTCATACTAGCCGCGGCGGCGGGCCGCACGAAAAACATTCGTCTTACGAGTGCCGTGACGGTCCTGAGCGCAGCCGACCCGGTGCGCGTCTTTCAGGAATTTGCCACTCTTGACCTGATTTCCGGGGGCCGGGCGGAGATCGTCGCGGGACGCGGGTCGTTCGTGGAATCTTATCCTCTTTTCGGCTTGAAGCTGGAGGATTACGACTCGCTCTTCGTCGAAAAGCTCGATCTCCTGCTGGCCATCCGCGACAGTACGCACGTTTACTGGTCCGGCAAGCACCGCGCTCCCCTGACTGGTCAAGGCGTGTACCCGCGGCCAGTGCAGAATCCGCTGCCTATCTGGATCGGGGTGGGCGGCACGCCCGCTTCGTTTGCGCGCGCGGGTGCGCTGGGGCTTCCGCTTATGGTGGCCATTATCGGCGGCGAACCACACCGCTTCCGTCCATTGATCGACCTGTATCGCGAGGCGGGCCGGCGCGCCGGACACTCTCCCGGCCAACTCAGCGTCGGCCTGCACTCCATCGGCTTCCTGGCAGACACTACCGATCAGGCGGCCGACGACTTCTTTCCGGGCTATGCGCACACTTTCACCGAGATCGGCAAGGAGCGCGGCTGGTCACCGACAACCCGGGCGCAGTTCGACGCCACGCGCGGCCCTACCGGAGCGCTGTTGATCGGCGATGCCGAGACGGTCGCGAAAAAGATCCTTTATGTAAACGAGGCTTTGGGAGGTATTTCCCGCATCACCTTCCAGATGGGCGTGTCGACGCTTCCGCATCATAAGATGATGCACGCCATTGAAATTCTCGGGGCTGGCGTCGCCCCGATTGTACGTAAGGAATTAGCCACGGCAGCTCCGGGTCCGGAGCGGAGCCGGAGTGCAGGGTGATCGCATGGAGCAGCGGCGGAACGAAGCGCCTTCAGATGGTCGTCCGGATGCCCAACTCAGCCATCGCTTTTGTAAACGAGAGCCCTCTTTGGCAAGCCGCTTTGCTACTGCCAAACCAATGCCGCGACTCGCGCCAGTGACAATGGCTGTCTTTCCATTGAGTTTTTCTCATTTCTTCGCCAACTACAGCATCTCAATGACTAAGGCTTAGCGCTAACCGGCAAAGTTTCCCGCCAGCCTGCCAACTGCATGGTGCCGTCGCGGTTCAGGATATACTGCTGGCCGCGCCAGTGGATGGACTTGCCGAAGAACCCGGCGATCCAGAACAGAAACGCCACGGTGTCCTGCAGCGGCAGCAGGAACCAGCGAACTTGCGCTCCTAAAATGCGTTCTGAAACCGCCATGGCGGAAAAGGCGCGCAACACAACTGTGATGCTCAGCAAGGGCCAGCTTTTGGGGTGGGCCGAGATGGCGAGGATGCCTACGGGCAGGGAGTGCGTGAAGAATTGCCCGATGTACCCCCAGGGCCGCGAACGCCGCGTGGAACGGGCCCAGCGCAGGCGATGCGCAAAGTTCGCGCGCATGCGTTCGCTGCCGATGCGGTGCTCCACGATGTAAGAGGAAAGGCGCACTTCAAAGCCGAGTTCAGAGGCAATGCGGCCGAGCATGTAATCTTCCGCTAGGTAGTCTTTTACGCGCTCGATGCCGCCCAGGGCTACCAGCACGTTGCGGCGCGCCACAATGGTGGGGCCAACAGCGAACTTCGCGCCTTCCAGCATAACGGCGATGAAAATGCCGGCATGAAAATCCGTGTTCATGCCGATGGCTTCAAGTTGAGACCAGAGGCTGTTGCCGGCCACCGCGCGATAGGGACAGGTGACCAGGCCGAGACGTTCTTCTTCAAACTCGCCGGCCAGATTGCGGCAGAAATCGCGGCGTACGCGCACGTCACTATCGGCCATGGCGATGAGGTCATGCCGGGCTTGATCGAACATGCACTTCAGACTGAAGACCTTGGCGTGCGCATAGGGCGGTTCGCCGGTAATGATCAACCTGGCGTCAATTGCCGGATATTCGAGCATGAGCGCGCGAACAACCGGAACCGCGGGATCGGATTCTTTGCGAACGGCGAAGAGGATTTCGAATTCCGGATAAACCTGCTCAAAGTAGCTGCGCAGGTTTTCCTCCAGGCCCTCATCGAGGCCGGCGAGAGGTTTGAGCACACTTATGCCGACGGCTTTTTTTTCAAATAACCGCGGACGAATACGTGCATGCCGAAACGCCGCTGCTATGGCGAGAATACAGTACACCCAGCAGCCAATTAGTATCAAACTGGCAGTGATCAACCCCGACCCCGAAACACCCCGAACCAAAAAGCGACTTACCGGCGCAGCCTCCCCAGGCCGGACCGGAACTATCCCCCGAACAGCGCCGAGGAATAACTTACTCTACCAGGGCGACTCGTACAAAACTAGTAGTGATTATCCGTTTTCTTATTCTTCCAAGCTTTTGCTGGAAACGACTTCCGAAAGCCGCCTGAGAAACGCGTCAAGTGCCACGGCGCCCTGGTCGCCGTGTTTGCGATTGCGCACGGACACTTGTTCGTTCTGTGCTTCGCGATCTCCGATCACCAGCATGTACGGAATTTTCTGCAGCTGCGCTTCGCGAATCTTGAAGTTGATCTTTTCATTGCGCGCATCCAGTTCCGCACGAAAACCCGCTGCAGTTAGTTGCTTGTGCACCTGCTTCGCGTAATCTGCACTACGGTCGGTGATGGGCAGAACGATGGCTTGGACCGGAGCCAGCCAAACCGGGAATGCGCCGGCATAGTGCTCCACCAGAATGCCGAAGAAGCGTTCGATGGAGCCATAGAGGGCGCGATGCACCATGAGCGGCTGATGGGATTTGCCATCCTCGGCAATGTATTCGAGGCCAAAGCGGCGGGGCAGGGTGAAATCGAACTGGACGGTGGAGAGCTGCCAGAGGCGGCCGATGGCATCCACCAATTTCACGTCGATCTTCGGCCCGTAGAAAGCAGCTTCATCGGGTGATACTTTCACCTTCATATTGAGACGGCTGGTGGCGCTTGCCAGGGCCTTTTCGCCGATGGCCCATTGTTCGGGCGTGCCGTCATATTTACCGCTGGCGCCGCCATCCCAGGTGGAGAGCTCGGCTTCATATTCGGTAAAGCCATAGGTGTTCAGGGTGTCGATGGCGAACTGGAGGCAAGCCACCACTTCGTCTTCGATT
>DATHIZ010000430.1:0-8300 GCA_035316385.1 Bryobacteraceae bacterium
CGGATCTGGTTGGAGAGCGACGGGCAGCAGGGAACTATAGTCCATTTCACAGTGGCAACTTATGTTGTTTCAGTAGTTTAGGCGCAATTGATGTACCCTCCGTGCTGGCTGAAAACCACCAACGGGGTACGCAAACCACCGCTTGGCCTAAGTTGCCACTGTGAAATGGACTGTAGTTCCCTGCTGCCCGTCGCTCTCCAACCAGATCCGGCCCCGGTGCGCGCGCACGATCTTTTCGCAAATAGCCAAGCCTAAACCGCTTCCCGGAATCTGTTTGCCATGCAGGCGCTTAAAAGGAAGCAGAACCTGCTCCAAAAAACGTGGATCAACACCGCTGCCGTTGTCGCGAACGGAAAGGAGCCACTCGCCGCTTCCCTCCTCCGCCGAGACTTGAATTTGCGGCGGCGCCGCGTGCCTGAATTTAAGTGCGTTGCTCAGCAGGTTTTCAAATACCTGTGCCATTTCGGTTTCATCGGCTTCTATCTCGGGAAGGCTGGCGGATGTGACTGTCGCGCCCGATTCTTTTATAGCTGGGGCGAGCTTGAGTAGAGCCCACTGAAGACAAGCGTCGAGTTGGACGGTGGAACGGCGCTTTGACGTGCCCACGCGCGAGTAAGCCAGCAGATTCTGGATCAGGCTGCTCATGCGATCCACGCCGCTGATGATGAACGAAGTGAATTCCCGCGCCCGCTCATCGTCCGGCAACTGGCGCTGCAGGAGCTGCGCATAGCTTAAAACCATTCGCAGCGGCTCCTGCAGGTCGTGGCTGGCCGCATATACAAAATGCTGCAGCGCTTCTTCACCAGAACCGGCAGCCTTCGCGAGCTCGTTCTTCAGGCGCACATTTTCCTCCAGCGCCTCCGCGAGTGGACCAGCCAGCGGATTCAACGGAGATTCCATGCGGGTAGCGGACTACGCGGCCGGCAGCAAACCCAGGCGTTCGAGGAGCGCGTTGGCATCCGGATCGCGACCCATGAAACTGCGATAAAGAGCCGCTGGATCTTCGCTATCACCGCGCTCAAGGATGCGCTGCCGGAACTCCGCTCCTGTTTTGGCGTTGAAGATTCCTTCGCGCTGGAAGCGCGTGAACGCATCCGCGTCCAACACCTCCGCCCACTTGTAGGAATAGTAACCGGCGCCGTACGCCACCGGACTGGAAAACAAGTGAGTAAAGCCGGCAATCATGCCATAGTCGGAAGGCAGCGGCGTGGCGGAAAATCCGGCAAGAATGTCGCGTGCAAACGCCAGCACATCCTCGCCACTATTGACATCGAATTCCCGGTGCAGCTTCAAATCGACCAAGCTGAAGCCAAGCTGCCGCATCTGCATATTGGCGCTGCGGAACGTCCGGGCGCGCTTCATCTTGTTGAAGAGCTCATCGGGAATCGCCTCGCCCGTCTGATAGTGGCGCGCGAACAGATTTAACGCCTCCTGATCCTGGCACCAGTTTTCCATAATTTGCGAAGGCAACTCGACAAAATCCCAGGGAACATTGGTGCCGGACAATGTGCGGACCGGCACCAGGCTGAGCGTATGGTGCAGCAAGTGGCCGAACTCGTGGAAAATGGTTTCTACTTCACGATGGGTCAATAAAGATGGAGTGTCTCCCACCGGCGGCGTCAGATTGCCGCAAATCAAACCAAGGTGCGGCTTGCCGGCAGCCGGATTACCCGTTGTCAGCGCATCCATCCAGGCTCCGCCGCGCTTATTTTCGCGCGGAAACCAGTCGGTATAAAAGCCGCCCAGCATTTTACCCGACGCTGCGTCGGTCACGCTGTAATACTTTACGGCCGGGTCCCAGCCCGGTACGCCGGCGTCCTCTTTGACCTCGATTCCAAACAGGCGGCTGAAGATATGGAACATACCGGCCACCACGCGCTCCAGTTCAAAGTAAGGCCGCAGTTCTTCTTCATCGAAATCATACAGCGCCAGCCGCTGCTTCTCGGCGATGTAAGCAACATCCCAAGGCTCGATGGTTTGATAACCCAAGCGCGCGGCAATCTCCAGCAAGGTTTTATTTTCCTGTTCGAAAAACGGCTGTGTCTTGTGCTGCAGATCTTCCAGAAATCCCTGCGCGCCCGCGCCCGTATGGGCCATGCGTTCTTCCAGCACCAGGTCCGCAAAATCCTTGTATCCCAGCAGCTGAGCTTTTTCGCGGCGCAAACGCAATATTGTGCTTATCAGGGCGCGGTTGTCGTACTCGCCTTCGGTGGCGCGCCGGTTCGAAGCTCGCCACACCTCCTGGCGGATGGCGCGGTCGTCAAGATAGGTAAGAGCAGCCGTGAGACTGGGGCCCTGCAAGGTCAGGCGCCACCCTTCCCTGCCCTTCGATTTCGCACTTGCCCGCGCGGCCATGCGCGCCGAATCCGGCAGACCCGCAAGTTTAGCTTCCTCGGTGATCAGCAGCTCGAACGCATTTGTCGAGTCCAGAACATTTTCCGAAAACTTTGTCGTGGCTTTGGTCAGCGCCACATCCAGCTCTTCTAACTTTTTCTTTCCTGGCGCGTCGAGGTCGGCGCCAGCACGCCGGAATCCTTTGACCGTCTTCTCCAAAAGGCGCCGGTGAACGGGCTCGAGCGCGGCCGGATCGGTGCTTTCTTTCACCTTCTTCAAAGCAGCCCAAACATTCGCATTCAGCGGAATGGAGGTGTAGAACATGCTTACCGGTTCCTGGATGGCGTTGTTGGCGGCACGCAACTCGGGAGTGGTCACCACCGATTCCAGATGACGAACCAGCCCCACGGCAAAATCGAGCGGTTCGGTCATCTTGTCGAGCTCCAGGACCACACCGGAATACGTATGAGGCGTGCCCGAGCCGCCCAAATCCGCCAAGCGCTGGTTCATTTCCTCTAGCAGCAAGTGCGCGGCGGGTTCTACCTGCTCGGCTTTGACGGCGGCAAACTGAATAGGAAACTGCTTTGCCAGTAACGGACTATTAACGAATTCCTCGACGGTTGTTTCTTGAGTCATTGATTTATGTTTTGGGATTTCGCGGCGCGTGTTTACCAGACGCGGCACCCCTTGGCCGCGTACATCTTGTCGCCCGCTTTACAGCTAAAGGCCCGGCTGAACTCGGGCATGTTTTGGACTACTCCATCGACCCGGAACCTTCCAGGTGAATGCGGGTCGGTTTGCGCGTACAGACGCGCCGTCTCGGGCCGGAGCTTCTCACACCAGTCCTGGCCGTACCCTATAAAAAATTGCTGATCCTGGGTATAGCCATCCACTTTGCTTGAAACTGCTATCTTTTTCGTCAGCAGGTCTTCGAGCAGAGCAAGATAGGCCAGGCGAACTCCACCGTTATCGGCCGAATTCTCACCCAATGTCAACTTGCCATTCAACTCGACTCCGGAGACCGGGCTAAAGCCCCCATATTCGTTGACGAAACACTCAGACAACTTATTGAATTGATCGGCATCGCTCTTCTGCCACCAATCTTTCAGATTGCCGTCGGCATCGAACTGGCGCCCCTGGTCGTCGAATCCGTGCGTTAACTCATGGCCAACGACCGCGCCGATTGCGCCGTAGTTCACCGGATCGCCGGCTTGATTCGAATAGAACGGCGGCTGTAAAATACCTGCCGGAAAATTGATGTTATTCTGCGTGGGATCGTAATACGCGTTCACGGTTGGGGGCGTCATGTCCCATTCTTTTCGATTGACCGGCTTGCCCACTTTTGCCGTTTGCCGCTTGCTCTCAAACTCATTCGCGCGATACCAGTTTCCAAAGTAGTCGCCGTCCGCAATCGTCACGCTCGAATAGTCGCGCCACTGATCCGGATAGCCAATCTTGTTGGTGACGGCGTGCAGTTTAGCGAAGGCCTCTTTTTTGGTGGCGGGACTCATCCAAGTGACCGCTTCAATCTCGATGCCCATCTGGCGCTCAATCTCATGCACCATTTCGAGAGTCCGCTGCTTACCCTGCTCGCCGAACGTTTTTTCGACATACTTACGGCCCAGCGCCTCACCCAGTTCGGCGTCAGTAGCGGCCACGCAGCGCTTCCAACGGGGGCGCTGCTCCGGGACACCGGCGAGAGTGCGCCGGAAGAAGTCAAAATTCTCATTGTCAAAAGCTTTGGGAAGCAGACGGGCGCTCGACTTCACGTAATGCCAGGTCAGGTAGTCGCGCAGATCCGCCATGTTCTGGTTACCCAGCAGTGCGCTCATTGCTTTCACGAAATCGGGCACGGCAACATTGAGCTGCGAGAACTGCGGTGCCTTCATTTCCGTGAAGTAGTCGTCGTAGCGAAAGTTCGGGCTAAGGCCGGCCAGTTCCTTCCGGCTCATGGAATGCACTAACGCCACCGGGTCGCGGCGGCTGGTCACGTCCAGAGAGGCCTTTGCCATGCTGGTCTCCAGACCCATGATGGCGGCGGCTTTCTTCTGGGCGGCGGGTTGCGCGGCGCCCAGAAGTTCGAACATCTTAGCGATATGCGCCACGTACTTCTGGCGGATCTCTACCGATTTCTTATCAGTGCGGAAGTAGAAATCCTTTTCGGGAAGCCCTAACCCGCCCTGGTCCAAACCCGCGATGTTGAGCAGCGCGTTTTTGGGGTCCGGCATCGGCGCAAAGTTGAAAAGGACATCCACTTGCAGTTCATGCAGCCGCGCGACTTCCAGCAACAAGCCATGCGGGTCCTTTATATGAGCAATACGGTCCAGTTCGGGCTGCAGCGGAGCGACGCCCTTCTGCTCTATGGCCGCCTCATTCAGGCAGGAGCCGTAGAAGCCACCGATTTTCTGGTCGATGGGCGAACGATCCTGATGCTGGGAAGAATCCTCCAAGATGGAGCGCAGGACGAGCTGATTGCGTTCGAAGAGCTCGTTGAAACGGCCCCAACTGCTTTCATCCGCCGGTATCTGATTCTTTGTCATCCAGGCCCCGCAGGCGTACTGATAAAAGTCGTCGCACGGGTTTGCCGTTTTGTCGATGCTGCTCAAATCCAAGCCGCTTTGCGATGCGGCTTTATCAGTCGCTTGGCCCAGGGCTGTACAAACTACCAGAGCGCTCAGCACCAGGCTGGCCGCAAGCTTGTAACAGGTCATTCTTTCAGTGTAGTTCGTCACCAAACACGACAGGCATTGGCGGAAACCATCGGCTGTCCAGCCGAGCAACTGAAAGCCGCCGCGAATTCCGGCACGTTCTGCACTACGCCGATTACCCGGAATTCGCCGGGCGAATGCGGATCGGTCCGGACGCTGTTCCGCAGGGACTCGGGGCGCTGATTTGCGCACCAAATCTGCGCATAACCTAGGAAAAAGCGCTGCTGGGGAGTATAGCCATCCAACTTTCCGCTGGCGACGGAACCGTCCTCAAGCCCCGCCAAGAGCGACATATAGGCGAGACGTATACCGGCATTGTCCGCGCCGTTTTCGCCCAGAGTGAGCCGGCCGTTCAGAGTAGCGCCTTCCACCGGACTGAACTTCGAATATTCATCCGCAATGCAGTCCACCCGCTTCTTAAACTCGGCCGCGTCTTGCTGCGTCCACCAATCGCGCAGGTTTCCATCAGCATCGAATTGACGCCCCTGGTCGTCGAATCCGTGCGTTAACTCATGACCGATGACCGCGCCGATGCCCCCGAAGTTTACCGCCATATCGGCCTTACTGTTATAGAAGGGCGGCTGCAGAATGCCCGCCGGAAAGTTGATGTTGTTTTCAAGCGGACTGTAATAGGCATTTACCGTGGGCGGCGTCATATTGAATTCGGCGCGGTTTACCGGTTGGCCGATCTTCACCAGTCGGCGGCGGATTTCATATTCTTCCGCGCCGCGGACATCCGCCACAAAATTGGTGCTCGTCACCTCCACGCCGGCGTAGTCTTTCCATTTTTCCGGGTAGCCGATCTTGTTGGTGACGCCTTTCAGCTTGGCGAGAGCCTGCTGTTTCGTCGCGCCGCTCATCCAGGGAAGCGAATCGATGTTCGCCGCCATTTGTTTCTCGATGATATTCACCAGTTGCTGAGTCTTCTCTTTGGATTGCCCGGCGAACGCCTTCTCTACGTATTTGCGGCCGAGTGCATCGCCCAGCCCGTTGTCGACGCTTTGCACGCAGCGCTTCCAGCGCGGTTGCAGTTCCTTCGCGCCGGTGAGAGTGCGCTGATAAAAATCGAAATTGGCGTCTACAAACGGTTTGCTCAGCTCCGAGGCATAAGCCGAGACGTAATGCCAGGTGAGATAACTCTTCAGGTCTTCCAGGCTGGCTGCCGTCAATTGCTTCTGGATCGCTGCAAAGAAATCCGGCACTGCGACGTTCAAGGAATCGAACGCGGGTGCGCTGCGCTCTTTAAAGTATTCTTTGAATCCGAAGCCCGGCGCCAGCGCCTCCAGTTCGGAAACAGACATGCGGTGGTGGGTTAAATGAGGATTGCGCCGCGCCACACGGTCGAGCGAAGCTTGTGCCAAAGCCGTTTCCAAGGTCATCACTGCCTTTGCTTTGGAGCCAGCGTCGGTCGGGCTGGCGCCAATCAGCTGGAATATCCGGGAGACGTGCGCCACATATTTGGCTCTGAGTTCCTCGTCTTTTGTGCCCAAGTAATAGCTTTTGTCGGGCAAGCCCAAACCCGCCTGATCCACGTCGGCGATGGTCATGGTCGAATGCTCGAAATCGGGCGTCGAGCCAAAGCGGAAGAAGACCGGAACGCCCTGATTGTGAAGGCGGGCCACTTCCGCAGCCAGCTCTGTTTTGTCCTTCATTGCCAGAATGCGCTTCACTTCCGGTTGAACTGGTTGATCGCCGGCGGCGTCTATGGCCGTCTCATTCATGCAGGATGAATAGAACGCGCCAATTTTCTGATCGACGGGCGAACGATCCTGGTGTTTGGCGGAATCCTCCAATAGTTCATGCAGCACCTGCTGATTGGAGTCCAAGAGCTCGTTGAAACGTCCCCAGCGCGCGTATTGAGGTGGAATTGGATTTGCTTCCATCCACTGGCCGCAGGCATACTGATAGAAGTTCCGGCACGGGTCGGCGGATTTGTCGATTGCCTTGAGGTCTATTCCGCTAACGGTTTGTGCCTGGCTTAGGACGCCCGGCCCGTCCGTACCCAGCAACAGCAACACCAACATGTAAACAGGAAGCATTTTGCGCATGCTACAGGGATATCAAATGAACCGGTGGAAAATCTCCACGTTCATTAAACTGTAGGTTGGTCCATACGTCAAATCACTACATTCTTATCGCCGGAACAGGGGCAGCCGCACGGACGTTTGGACGGCTTTTCGCGCAGGCAGGGGAACGGATTGTTTTTGCGAGCCGGGATGGAGCGCGGGCGCAACGTGCCGCGGACGACATCGGAGAAAATACCCACGCCCTTACCTACGAGGACGTTTCAGGCGAAATCTCACGCGTCTTAATCGCAGTGCCCGACGACGTGATTACGGCTGTAGCTACCCGGCTGGCGGCGCGCGCAAACTGCAACGTCGCACTACACACCTCCGGCAACTTCGGTCCGGAAGTACTGTACCCGCTGAGTATCCACGGGACGGAGTGCGGAGCGATACACCCGCTGCAGACGCTGACCGGCAGCGCGCGAGATCTCTCCGCGCTGCGCGGCGCGGGCTTTGCAGTATCGGGCGATCAAGAGGCGGTTGCCTGGGCCGAGAGCATTGCCCAAGCGGCCGGCGGCGAATCATTCAAAATTCCTCCGGAGTTTAGAGCTTTTTACCATGCGGCAGCCGTCATGGCTAGTAATTACGTCACGGCCATGGTGGACGTGAGCGAACTCCTGCTTGGCCAGGCAGGTATCGCGTCCGAGACTGCCCGCCGGATTCTGCATCCTCTGCTTCGGACTGCTGTTGAAAACACAATCCAGTACGGACCGGTGGCCGCTCTGACCGGCCCGATTGCGCGTGGCGATGTCCGTACGGTGGCCTCACACCTCAACGCGCTATCCTCCCTTCCCGAAAGCGTTCAACTGCTGTACCGGGCCGCGGGACTGCGGACGCTCGACATCGCCCAGCGCAAAGGCCTGGCTTGCGAGACAATCGCGGGCTTGCGCGCGCTGCTGCAATAACGAAACAGACCACGAACGACATAGCGAACGACGTAACGAACGACACGAGAATGAATCGCAATCAAAGCAAAATCACAATTCCCCAGCTTTCCGCAAGGAAGCTCACCGGAAAGAAAATAACGATGCTCACGGCATATGACGCCACGATGGCGCGGCTGCTCGATCTTGCCGGCATCGACATGCTGTTGGTGGGTGACTCGTTGGGCACCGTCATCCTGGGGTATGACACAACATTGCAGGTCACGTTGGACGCCGTAGTTCACCATACAAAGGCCGTCGTAAATGGC